>NZ_CAMYMD010000018.1 GCF_947259555.1 uncultured Roseovarius sp. | reverse complement strand
GCTTTGCCGACATGCCGTTCCTGCTTCACCTGCCCGTACTGTCTCGATTTCTTCTCGGGATCGGTTTGCTGATTGCGATGGAACCCGTTGCAGAGGCTCAACTCGGCACGGTCTTGCGCCCTCTGCTCAGCCCGCCGTTACTCGCGCCCGGGGCACAAGCGGCGGCAGCATCGGCCGCGGCCCTTGCGGTTCGGCGGCGCAATTCGCGTCTGGCAGAAATCGTGTGTTTCGTCGTGGCCTGCGGGTGTTCGGTCGGTGCGGGGGTTGGCCTCAGCGATTTTGACGAAAACTCATGGGCCTTCATCTCGGGCAGTGGCGGGGACCGTTTTTCCTACACTGCGCTGTGGTGTCTTTGGGTCAGCAGTCCGATCTATTTCTTCCTCGTCGCGCGATGGGTCTGGCGTATCCTGATCGTGGCGCTGCTTCTCAAGTCGATCGCCGCTCTTGAATTGCGCCTGAGCGTCACCCATCCGGACGGGGCCGGCGGAATCGCCTTTGTCGGCGGATTTCCAAATGCCTACACCCTGTTCGTGCTTGCGCTCAGCTGTAACCTTGGAGCTGCAATCGCCGAACATCTGAATGCCCAGACCATCACCACGACAATCTTTACTGCCGTCATGATCACTTGGGTCATCCTCACCAACGGTCTGCTGGCCTTGCCGGCGCTGTTTTTCACCAAGCCACTCGGAGAGCTGAAGCAACAGACACTGGATGTCTCCCAGGCCCAGGCGACGCGCCGCCAACAGGCCGAGGAGCACAGCGTGTTGGGCACGCGTATCAGTGATGCCACGCAAGAGGAGATCAGCCAGGCCGCGTCCCTCGCCGACCCTGGCATTATATTCAAGGCGGCCCGCGACCTGTCCACCGTCCTGATTCAGCGCGCCTCGCTTCTTCCCATCTCAGCCGCCGCCGTGCTTCCCGTGTTCGCCGCCGGAGCGACGCAACTACCCCTGAAGGATCTGTTCCAGATCCTGCGCAAACTCCTGTTGTTCTGAAGATGGCGCGACCGGGCGATCACCCATGGCATGGCGTTTTGCGCGGCTCGACCTTTCGAGGGGGCTTCCCTTGATCCGGGCCGCCATTTGTAAATCCATTCGGAGACGATCAGCAGTGAGGAATTGTTGAATGTCCATTCTACGCACCATCTGGTCAAGATCAGAGACCTTGCGGGACAGGAGCGGGCACGTCCGTGCCCAAAAGCGACGGGTGGCAAGACCCCTGCGATCAATCGCAGCCAGGGGGCTATGCCTGTGCGTCATGATGGGACAGCCGGCTACGGTGACCGCCTCAGAGAGCAATCTCGATCACAAGATGGCGCCGCTGACCGATGCCTCTTCCCAATCGGACTTCGGCCTCCGAAGCGGCTCTCTGATCGTCGCCCCGGTCCCGTTCAGCGATCCGATGATCGGCAACGGTCTCGCCCTCGGGGCCGGGTATCTGTTCACGATTGACGAAGGGTCGGACCCATCCATGCTGGGTGTCGGGTATCTGCGCTCGGACAATGGCTCGGAGGGTTACGCGCTTACGTTCAACCTGGCCTTTCTGGACAATCGCTGGTCCATTGGGGCAACCTATATCGACGCGGATATTGACTACGACCTGATCACCTCCTTCGGAGACGTCCCGATCAATCAGACGGGCGAGTTGATCAAGGTCAAGCTGATGTATGGCATCACACCGGATTTCCATCTGGGCGTAAGTGCGCGCTATCTGGAATCCAGCATCGGGTCTTCTGACCCGGTTTTTCCAAACCTGCCACCGAATGTTCGCTTGCCGAACCAATTCTCTACGGTCGGTTTAGGCCTGGTCGCGGATTATTCCACCGTTGATGACAAGATCTACCCGACCTCAGGCTTAAACCTCGCTTTTTCAAGCACTTATAACGAACCATCCGGCAGGTTCGGTGAAGATTACGTCAAATCCATCCTGACCTATGACACCTACCTTCCCACAAGCGACACAGGCGTTATTGCGATCCGGTCGGTCGCATGCTCGGCCCCGGGACGCGTCCCATTCTACGATCTGTGCTCGCTCGGCGGCACCGATGCGTTTCGCGGCTTCAACATCACCCAGTTTCTCGACAACGCGCTGCTCTCCACACAGATCGAGTATCGCAAGAGACTGGGCAAACGGATCGGGGTCGTCGCCTTCGGCGGTGTGGGCGCGGTCGGCGGCGGGTTGGACGACCTTGATGATGCCGGATCGGCCGTCGGCCTGGGCCTGAGATACAGGGTCTCCAAGACGTTTCCGGTCGACTTTGCCATTGATGGATCAGTCAGTGATGAAGGAGACGGTTTGCTCTACATCTCCGTGGGACAGAGATTCTGAGGATGGGCCGATGAGACGCAATGAGCGGATTGGCTCCTGCAACATCGCGCAGGAGCATTGGTCTGCAGCACTCAGTGCCTGCTGCGCATTCCGCCAACGAGATACTCTCCACCAATAAAGGAGGACTTGCTCGTATTGACTCGAATGGTTGGACCTGCGGTCACCCAAGTCAGTGCTTCTTCTGAACGCCTGGGCACTTCATTTGTCCCGGTGCAAAGAAGATCCTTAGTTGTGTCTGAATGGCGGGTTTTCACGAAGCTACTCGGTTGGTGCGCGACCGCAGCGAATGGCCGGAATCCGCCGACCTTTGCGTTTTGCGTTGCGGGCAGGAGGCTCGGAGGTTCAGGAAAATACGCTCAATTAAAGTTCAATGTCCTCACGAGGAGCTCAACTCGAGATGTTCCGTTGCGCTGGAATGCCGCCGGTGGCCTATGTAATCATGCTCTTGGGGTAGCCCGCTCGCTCAGTGAACGCTGCGCCGTTTCTCTGAGTAACAACCAGCATATACTGGACTACTGAACAGCGCCTGCAACTGTTCCGTCGAGAATGGCTGCCGCTTGTGCCTCGCCGAAGTCGTATCATCCAGTTTCAGCCCGGCCACGATGTTGACGGGGACATCATCATACTCGCCGCTTGCCCACTCCCAGAACGCATTGAGCCTACCAAGCGCCTTGTTGATCGTCGCGATTGTGATGGTCTTCAAGTTGCATTTCTGCCCCCTCTCCACCGCCGACCTGAGATCGCCATTTCTCGTCTCAGGCATCTTGCGCCAGTTGGCGGGCAGCATTGTCAGAACGTCCTTGAACCAGAAGTGGCTGCAGAAGCTCTCACAGGCTGCAGCAGAGGCTCTGAGGGTGTTGGCACGACGTCACCCACATTGCGTTTGCGTTGGGCGTCTGCAGCCTCCACAGAGGCCTCTTGAATCGCCCTCACAACCTTGCGCCAATCAGATGAATGCGAGGCCAATCGAACCTCGATACCTTCCCAGCTCAAGACCTCTTCAGCCTCACCCGTGAAGAATTCGTCTTGTTTGCCACGAGCGAGATTTCCGCGCGTCACCTCGTCCATGTCTTCGATCAGTTCTTGGATTTCCTCGAATGATGGACGTGGCTTATGCTCCTTGGGTTCTTTGCCTGCAAAATTGGCGTCAGGCTCTTCGAACCCATCCAACCTGACCTCATCCTCCTCCAAGAGGTGACGCAAGTAGGCCTGTTTGACCGTGTCGAGTTGTTCCGGCGTGAGGTGATCCACACAAGGCGCGTTCTGCGCCTCCAGCCGACGCCGATGGGCCTCAAACTTCCGATCAACCCGCACCGCTTCGATCCGAACACGTCGTACCGCCTCGGTATAATCCTTCGTTTTGAGCGAGAAGGTTTCTTCAGCTTTCGGATACGTGTCTGCGATGTCTTTGGGGATGGCAGCGCGATGATAGTATACAGCGCCCCGGCGGTACAGACGGGTATGTCCGGGCATCCTTTCGAGGGTCTTCACTGTAACACCTCAGCGTAACAGTTCCCGAAAATTACCACGAAAAAACACCAACTTACTGGCCTCAAAGGGTTTTGGTGGTGGATGGTGGAGCCTAGGGGGATCGAACCCCTGACCTCTTGCATGCCATGCAAGCGCTCTCCCAGCTGAGCTAAGGCCCCAATTCCATCAGCCCGTCGGGCTGTGCGCCGCTATCTAGGCAAAGCGGCGGGCGGGATCAAGCAGAAAATCCCGCCCGAAGATGATTACATCTCGTTGTCTTCGGATGCGACGTCGGCGATCTCGTCGAGAGACACATCCTCGTCCTCGTCGTCTTCCAGAAGATCGTCGTCGATATCAACATCGACCTCGTCTTCATCAATCACCTCGGACTGGTCGCTGTCGGATTTTCCAGTCTTCAGCTTTTTGGTTTCCGCGTCTTCGGCGTCGGGTGTCATGGACCGCGTCTTGCCAGTGGCAAGCTCGACAACCTCGCCGGTATAGGGGCTGACGATCGGGTTCTTGTTCAGGTCGTAAAAACGCTTGCCGGTGGTTGGGCAGACACGCTTGACGCCCCATTCTTCCTTGGGCATGGGTGATCCCCTTTGAATCTCTGGTCTTGTCGACGATCCGCGCCACCTGCCATAACAATCGACAGCTGTCAAAGCCTTTGAGACGGTGTCCGGACCCTTATCAGGAGGCCATATGGTCGATCACGTGCTTGCGGGCAACCCCCCTGTTGAGCTTTGCCTCCGCCGAAGCCCGCGGGCGCGACGAATTTCGTTGCGGGTGTCCGGGCTTGACGGGCGCGTCACCTTGACTTTGCCGCGTGGTGTCAGCGAGGCGGAGGCGCTTGAATTCGCCCGGTCCAAGGAGGCGTGGTTACGCAATCATCTGGATGCGCGGCCGGCCTCGGTAAAGGTCGGCTTGGGCGCGGATATCCCGATCGCGGGACAACTCGTGCGAATCGCACCAGCCAGCGGGCGCCGTGTGGTTTTCGAAGATGGTCAAATCATGGTTCCGGGGCCAGCTGATGCCGTGGCCGCGCGGCTATCGGGATGGCTCAAGGCTCGCGCGCGCGACCGGCTCGTGGCCGCGAGCGACCACTATGCCGGACTGTTGGGCCGGGGCTATGCGCGCGTGACACTGCGCGACACGCGGTCTCGATGGGGCTCGTGCTCGTCCAAAGGGGCGCTCAGCTACTCTTGGCGACTGATCCTCGCACCGCCGGAGGTGCTCGATTACGTGGCCGCCCATGAGGTGGCGCATCTGGCCGAGATGAACCACTCTCCGGCTTTCTGGAAGCTGGTCGAGAGCCTGGCCCCGGATTACGACAGGCCGCGCAGCTGGTTGCGGCGGGATGGGGCCGCGCTGCATCTCTATCATTTCGGCGATTGACCGGAGCGAATTTTGTGATCACATGGGTGCATGTTGTTGCCACCTCGTCCGGATCCATCTCCGTCTGCCCATGACCGCGTCTACCGCGGATTACGCACGCGCATCATGCATGGCGAGATCGCGCCGGGGCAGTCACTTACCCTGCGTGGCATCGGCGCAGATTTCGGCGTTTCCATGACGCCCGCGCGCGAGGCGATACGCCGCCTGTCGGCAGAGGGCGCTTTGACCATGTCAAGTTCGGGCCGCGTTTCGACACCAGAGCTCAATAACGAAAGGATCGAGGAACTCGCGGCGCTGCGCTCGCTGCTTGAGGTGGAATTGGCAAGCCGTGCGCTGCCGCGTGCCCATATTGCGCTCATCGACAGGCTCCAGAGCATCAATGCCCGTGTTGCCGAGGATATCGCGCGACAGGATGCCGTTGCCTATATCCGGCGCAATCTCGAATTTCATCGGACGCTTTATCTGCGCGCGCAGGCGCCTGCGATGCTCGCGATGGCCGAGACCGTTTGGTTGCAACTCGGCCCGACGATGCGCGCTCTCTACGGTCGATTGCGGCGCAAGGACCCACCGCATTTTCATCGGCTGATCATCGCGGCGCTCAAGGCCGGGGATGAGCCGAGCCTGCGTCTCGCGGTGCGCTCGGATGTCACACAAGGGCTTAGAATGCTGGTGGGCTGATCGCTCAGACAGAGACGGCAATCAGCGCGGCCCCGATCAGGGCTGCCGCCCAGACCCGCCACAGCGCCCGGCAGGCCGCCAGTATCTCGGACTCGCCAATCGCGTGCCGACCAGTGCCGTTCACGTAGGGGAAATCCCGCAACTCACCATGATACGAACGTGGCCCCGACAGCGCGACCCCGAGCGCGCGCGCCATCGCCGCTTCGGGCCAGCCTGCATTGGGCGAGCGATGCTGGCGCGCCTCGGTCGCGACCATGCGCCAGGCCGACCACAGGCCGTGCGTTGCCAGAATGAGGCCCGCCGTCACCCGCGCGGGTATCAGGTTGAGCAAATCGTCAAACCGCGCCGCCGCCCAGCCGAACGCCTCGTGGCGGGGGGTACGGTAGCCGATCATGCTGTCGGCGGTATTGGTGATCTTGTAAAGCAAGAGCCCCGGCAGGCCGCCGAGCAAAAACCAGATCACCGGGGCGATCACCCCGTCGCTGAAGTTTTCCGCCGCCGACTCGATCGCGGCGCGTGCGACATCGTCGGGCCCCATCTCGCGTGTGTCGCGACCGACGATCTGCGCCACTGCGCGCCGCCCGTCGCCGAGCGATATCCGCAGGTCGCGCGCCACCGCCGCGACGTGGTCGACCAGCGAGCGTTGGGCCAACAGGATTGCTGCGCATATGATCTCGACCGCCGGGCCAAACTGCGCCAGCACCCATCCCAGCCCCAGCGCCAGGGCCGCCAGTCCCGTCATCGCTGCAATGCCCCGCGCGCGCCGCGCCTCTCCACGATTGAACGTGTGATCGCACCAGCCCACGGCGCGGCCCATCAGGACGGCCGGATGCGGCAGCCGTTGCCAGAGCCAGCGCGGCTCGCCCAGAACCGCATCGAGCAGCATCGCCAGAACGAGGGTCACACCGCGGCCTTGAGCCGGTCCCAGCTTGCCGCGTCGGGCAGGCCCAATCTGATCAGGTCCGTTGCATAGGGAAAGATCCGGGTCAGGATCTGGCGGTCCGCCAACTGAGCCTGCAAACGGGCGGCATTCTCGACGCGGTAGAGGCGAAAGAGCGCACATCCCCCCGCCGTCTCGGCCCCGACGCGCCACATCAGCGCGTCAAGATGTGCTGCGTCCTCGTTGAGGCGCGTACAGGTGTCGCGGGCCCAGCTCTCGTCGCTGAGTGCCCGTGCCCCGATCTCCAGCGCCGGGCCGGAGACCGGCCATGGTCCAAGCATCGTGGCAAGCCGGTCGATCAGGTCGTGAGGCCCGATTGCGAAACCGAGGCGTAGCCCGGCCAGCCCCCAGAACTTGCCAAAGCTCTTGAGGACGATCACGCCGGGCCGGTCGGCATGCCGGACCAGCGAACGCTCGGGCATCACATCGCAAAAGCTCTCGTCGATCACGGTGAGTGGCGCGCCCAGATCATCGGCATCGTAAAGCCGCCCGGTGGGGTTGTCGGGATGCACGATCACGCGGGCCTGCACCGCCTCGTCCGGGCGCGTGCGCGTCTCGATCACCCGCCAGCCATGTGACCGAAAGCTCGCAGCGTGTTCGTTGTAGGTGGGGCCGGGAATATGGACTGCGCCGGATGCGCAGAGCGCGGGCAGCCGCGCGATGAGCGCAGAGGCGCCGGGCGCGGCCAGCACGGCGGCACCTTCGGGAATGCGCCAGAAGCTTCGGGCGGCGACCTCAAGTGCCGTCTGCACGGCGCGGTCGGGCAGGGCGGTCCATGCGTCGGCGGAAATAGGGCCCACGGGGTAGGGCACGGGGTTTATTCCTGTCGAGAGATCCAGCCAGTCGCCCCGCGTGCCGCCATGTTGCGCGCGCGCCGCGTCGATGCCGCCACCGTGATCGCGGATCATGCCGCTCAGTCCTCCGGATCGCCGGGCAGCGGCGGGTGGCGGGTGACGAAATGTCCTTTCACCCCTTGTGGCCACTGCTTGTACGGGACTTGTCCGGTGGCGCTCTCGGCATGCAGCGCGGCGTAGTCCACGATGGCGTTCGCCGCCTCGGGATCGGGTGTGAAATTACCCAGCGTATAAGCCAGCTTGCCCGTGGCTTGGATGGCCACGTTGCAGCCATGGCTACAGCCCATCAGGCACGACACGCGCCGTGTGCGCAAATCGGCACGGCCCTCTGCCGCGCGCTCGACCAGCGTGGCGAGATCCTCGCCCTGAGGCCGTTCATGGGTCTCCGCGCTCCAGTCTTCGCGCTTGCAGGTATCGCAGATTGTGATCCAACTGGTCATCGTGGGGCCTTTCGTATTTCGCGCCGGCCCGTTCAAGCGGAAATCCGCACATTCCGCAAGGGTCTCGGGGCGGAAAGCGTCCCAACGGATCGACGCCAGCGATTTGATAGGTCATGCTGCTATGAAGATCAGGCGATCGGCGACATTTTCAGATAGGAAAACGGCGCGATGCAGGGTGCGATAAAAGTTCTCATTGTCGAAAGCTGCGTAGACCTTTCCAAACTATGGCAGGCTCACATGGTGCGGCAGGGCATGGAGGTCAGCCTGGCTGACGATCAGGCGAGCGCCGTCAAGGCGCTCAATACCGGTGCCTATGACGTGATCATCCTCGATCTGGTACTGGAGCGGGGCAGCGCGCTCGCGGTGGCCGATCTGGCAAGCTACCGCTACCCGCAGGCACAGGTGATTTTCGTCACAAGCACGAGCTTCTTTTCCGACGGGTCGATCTTCGAGTTGAGCGCGAATGCGCGGGCGCATTTGCAGAGCGACATCGCGCCCGAGGACCTGACCGCGCTGGTCGAACATTGTGGCCGAAGCAGCGAATGACACCCTATGCTGGCAGGTGCGCGGCGAGAGGGCAAAGCCGCTTCACCCCGCGCGCCCGACGCGTTAGAAGACGGTCGAACAGACCGTCCGATAACCGCCTGGAGAAAGCATGCCCAAACCCGTCGTCCTGTGTATCCTAGATGGTTGGGGCCTCAACGACAGCCCAGAGGCCAACGCCCCGCATCTGGCCCAAACCCCTGTTTTCGATAGGCTAATGGCGACGTGTCCGCATGCCACTCTGATCACCCACGGCCCCGATGTGGGCCTGCCCCGCGGGCAGATGGGAAACTCTGAGGTGGGTCATACGAATATCGGGGCCGGACGGGTGGTCGCGATGGATCTTGGCCAGATTGATCTGGCGATCGAAGACGGTTCTTTTTTCGAGACTGACGCGCTGCAACGCTTTATCGCCAAGCTGCAAGCGAGCGGGGGCAAGGCGCATCTCTTGGGGCTGATGTCGGATGGTGGCGTTCATGGCCACCTCAATCACATCGCGGCCGCCGCGCGCGCGATCACGCAGGCCGGTGTTCCGGTGGTGCTGCACGCGCTCACAGATGGCCGCGACGTGGCCCCGAGGTCAGCGCGGCAACAGCTGGATAAGTTGTTTGAAATCATGCCAGTGGGGGTCACTCTTGCGACAGTGACAGGGCGGTATTTCGCGATGGATCGCGATAATCGCTGGAGCCGTGTGCAAGAGGCATATGACGCTATCGTTGGGGGGCGTGGCCTGCGCTGTCGGGATCCGCGCATCGCCATAACCAATGCATATGCCCGCTCGGAAACCGATGAATTCATAACCGCGACCGTGATCGGCGACTACGCTGGTGCGCGCGACGGCGACGGGTTGTTTTGTCTGAATTTCCGGGCCGACAGGGCGCGTGAGATTTTGCAGGCGGTTGCCGATTCGGAGTTTTCGGCCTTTGATCGGGGCAGGGTGCCCGAATGGGCTACTCTGCTTGGCATGGTCGAATATTCCGAAGCGCTTAACGGCTGGTTCGATACGGTCTTTCCGTCGCGCGATATCGTCAATACGCTCGCGGATTGGGTTGCGGATCACGGACTGCGGCAATTTCACCTCGCGGAGACCGAGAAATATCCGCATGTGACGTTTTTTCTCAACGGCGGCAAGGAAGACCCGACAGCTGGCGAGGTGCGCTACATGGCCCCCTCGCCGAATGTGGCGACCTATGATTTGCAGCCCGAAATGTCCGCCGAAGAAGTGACGGATCATCTCGTCGAAGCCATTGACGAGGGCTATGACCTGATCGTGGTGAACTACGCCAACCCTGACATGGTCGGCCATACCGGCGATCTCAAGGCAGCGATGGCGGCCTGCGAGGCGGTCGACCGTGGGCTTGGCCGCGCGCTCAGGGCGTTGGAAGACGCGAAGGGAGCGATGATCGTGACCGCGGATCACGGCAATTGCGAGGTCATGGTCGACCCCGAGACTGGCGGGCCGCATACCGCCCATACGCTCAATCCGGTGCCTGTTATCCTGAAAGGGGCGCCTGAGGGCAAGACGCTCCGCGATGGCGGGCGGCTGGCAGATCTGGCTCCGACTGTGCTGGAACTCATGGGACTCGATAAGCCAAAGGAAATGACCGGGGAGACGCTTTTGGCATGAGGTGGACAGCATGTGTATGTGCCATTGCCGCGCTCTGTGCCGTCACGGCGCCTGTTGCGGCACAGGATCCGGGCGCCGCAGCGCGCGCGGCCGGCGATCAGCTTGGTCGCGCGGCAGAGGCACTGGCGGAGGCCGAGGGCGCGCAAAACCGTGTCAAGGCAATGACCCGGGTGATTGGTGCTTATGAAGACGGGCTCGAGGCGATGCGGGACGGCTTGCGTCGCGCCTCGCTGCGCGAGCGCGCACTTGGCGCGGAGCTGCAAGCGCGAGAGGACGAGATAGCCCGGCTTCTGGGGGTGCTTCAAACCATGGGCAACGCGCCGGTGCCGGTCCTGTTGATGCATCCGGCCGGGCCTGTTGGCACCGCGCGGGCGGGCATGATCCTGTCCGAAGTGGCCCCCGCGCTCGACGCGCGTGCCCTCGATCTGCGCGACAAGGTGCAAGAGTTGAGCGTGCTGCGTGTGCTTCAACAGAGTGCTGCCGACAAGCTTCAGGAAGGCCTTGAGGGTGTGCAGCAGGCGCGTACCGCCCTCAGCACGGCCATGGCCGAGCGCACGGACCTGCCAAGACGGTTCACCGAGGACCCGGTAAGGACCGCGTTGCTGATAGCCTCGGCCGAGACGCTCGAGGGGTTCGCGAGCGGCCTGAGTGAGATTGCGGTCGATGAGGCGCCTGGCAGTTTGCCAGACATGAGCGGCCGCAAGGGTGACTTGCCCCTACCCGCAGAGGGCGTGATCCTGCGCCGGGCGGGAGAGGCGGATGCGGCAGGTATCGAGCGCCCCGGCATTTTGCTTGCGACACGAGCCCGCGCTCTGGTCACAACCCCGAGTGCCGCCACGGTGCGATATCGCGGCCCCTTGCTCGACTACGGAAAAGTGATCATTCTGGAGCCACAGGCCGGGATTTTGCTGGTGTTTGCGGGGCTCGATGTTGTTTATGGTCAGACAGGGCAGGTCTTGCCGGGGGGAAGCCCGGTTGGCCTCATGGGCGGGGCAGGGGCCGAAGGCGACCTGTTGCTCGCTGCCGACGATCCGTTGCAAACGGGTGCCAGACGCACGCAAACGCTCTATATCGAGGTTCGGCAAGACAATTCTCCAGTGGACCCTCTCACGTGGTTCAAGACCGATAAGGATGGTTGAGACATGAAAAAATTCCTGATGGCTGCCTCCGCGGGCATTCTGACAGGCGCGGTGGTGACAACACAGGTGGCCGCGCCCCTGCTCGCACAAGAGGCCGAGTCGACGAACAACGTCTATGAACAGCTTGATCTGTTCGGCGATATCTTCGAGCGAATTCGCGCGCAATACGTCGAAGAGGTCGAGACCAAGGATCTGGTCGAGGCGGCGATCAATGGTATGCTGACATCGCTTGATCCGCATTCGAGCTATCTGTCGCCCGATGACGCCGAGAACATGCAGGTGCAGACGCGCGGTGAGTTTGGCGGGCTGGGTATCGAGGTCACGCAAGAGGATGGCTTCGTCAAGGTCGTCTCACCGATGGATGGCACCCCCGCCGATCAGGCCGGCATGGAGGCGGGCGATTTCATCACCCATGTGGATGGCGAGAGCGTGCTCGGCCTAACGCTCAACGAGGCTGTGGACCTGATGCGCGGCCCGGTGGGCAGCGAGATCATCATCACCGTGGTGCGCGAGGGCACGCCAGAGCCGTTCGACGTGTCGATCATCCGCGACACGATCAAGCTGACGGCCGTTCGGGCGCGCGCTGAACAGGATGCTGTGATTTTGCGCGTGACCACCTTCAACGATCAGACGTATGACAATCTCGAAAGCGGTCTGGCCGAAAAGGTAGAAGAGCTTGGCGGCTCCGACAGCGTGAGCGGGATTATCCTCGATCTGCGCAATAACCCCGGCGGGCTTTTGACGCAGGCGATCAAGGTCTCGGACGCATTTCTCGACAAGGGCGAGATCGTATCGACACGCGGGCGCAATCCGCAGGATGGCGAGCGTTTCAATGCCACGCCGGGCGATTTGACCGATGGCAAGCCGATCGTCGTCTTGATCAATGGCGGCTCTGCCAGCGCCTCGGAGATCGTGGCGGGGGCCTTGCAGGACCACCACCGCGCGATCGTGGTCGGGACCAAGAGCTTTGGCAAAGGCTCGGTGCAGACGGTGATGCCGCTGCGGGGCAATGGCGCGATGCGCCTGACCACATCGCGCTATTACACGCCGTCGGGGCGCTCGATTCAGGCGCTTGGCGTCAGCCCGGATATCCTCGTCGAGCAGCCACGCCGCACGCCGGCGACCGAGGAGGAGGATGAGGTCACGAACCGTCCAAGCCGGTCCGAGGCCGATCTGCGCGGTCGTCTCAACAATGACAGCCTGTCCGAGGACGAGATCAAGCAGATCGAAGAGGATCGCGCGCGCGCCGAACAGGCGGCGAAACTGCGCGAGGAAGATTATCAATTGGCCTATGCCATTGATATCCTGAGAGGTCTGTCGGTCATGGGCGGTGGCCAACCGGAGTAAGACTGTCGCAGTATCTGCGTCATGCGAAACCCCGTCCGCGCAGAGCGGGCGGGGTTTTTCTGTGCGGAAAGGGGGCCGCCTGTCTTTATGACCGTGCGGATGTTTGTGGTTCGTTTCCGGGATTGGCCAGACTACGTGCGTCAATGTGATGCTCGCCTGATTTGGCGGGTATACAGGGCTATTGAACGTCCATCAGATCGCAGAACGGCAAACATTCGATGTCGCACGCCGCGCCGGTGCCAAATCAACGCCGTTGGCCTCAGAGTGGCGACCCGTCGCTCTTTATCGCCTTTTCCATCGTCAGCGGATCTTTGCAGGAGGGCGCATAGCCACATGCACGGTAGAACAGCGCGGCGGTTTCTGTGCTTTCAACACGGCACCTGTTCAGCCCACTCATGCATGCGTGATACTCAAGGCTGTTCAGGATCGCCTTGCTGATCCCCGAGCAACGATACGTGGGATCGACGTAATTCAACAACACGTCGCCGTGCTGAGTGATCATGCCCACGCCGGAAACCTAGCCGTGTACCTCAGACACCAACACAGTGGCATCGTATCGAGCAATCCAATAGATCCACATCTCTGTTGTTTTGTTTGCCAGCCAGCCAGAAATAATCCTGGGATTGCCCCGGTGATCCGCGTGGCACAATTCAATAATGGACCGGCGTATGACATCCATCGCCAACGCGGCATCCCGCGTCGCTCCTCGCCGAATGATAATCTCGGCCCCGCCGCGCATTACCGTGCCTTGGCACGCTCCGGGTCCCATTCGGCAAGAATGTTGGAATTGTCGTCACTATCATATTCGTAGAGCGTTTCTTCGGTCACACCGGGGACCGTCGCGAAGGCGTCAGCGGTCTTGCGTGGCAACCAGGATGTGCCGACCTGCGCGGGAAACAATTCTGACAGGATACGCGAGGTTGCCAGCGAGCATTGCGCCTGTGGCACTGGCCCGTTCGCCTTGGCCAGCTGCATTGCGCGTTCGGCCTGCTCAGGCGAGACATCAAGCTGCTGAATTCGGACCCGGTAGGTCTTGCGCGCGTGGTAGCGGGTGTAGACATCGGCAACCGCCGGGGTGATGCCGTACAGGACATCGTTTCTCTCGGGCAGGTGGTCGCCCTTGTTGAACGAACCGGCAGGGTCGAAGATCACCCGCTGCGATCCGTTGATCATCAGCGAGGTATGCGCGCCGGACCCGTTATTATTGTTGAGCATCGTGAACATGGTCAGGCGCGGCGGGCCGCTATGCCGATAGGCCGCGCGCGCGACCTCTTCGTCCGGCGCCCAAACCGATTCGGCGGCACAACCTGCAAGCGTGGATGCGGCCACGAACGCCAGAATGAGAGACCGCATCATTTACCCCTACAGCAAGTCGCGGATTAGATCAGCCGTTGACAGCCGCGATAAAGAGCAGAACCGCGATACAGACAACTGCCGTATAGGTCACCCATTTGATGAAGCCCTCGAATGTCTTTTCCTGAACGTCGGTATTCATCTCACCATGCTTGTGCTCGGCCATGTCGCGTGTTCCCTTGTTCGCTGAACCCATGTTTCGGCTCGTCATTAATGCATTTGCCGCAGCCTGTCACGCCCCAAGCTGTCGCAGATTTCAGCCCTGTTCGAGATCCTGCGCGAGGCGAAAGCCGATGCGGGTGGGGGCCTCGGCCGGGGCCTTTTTGGGCAGGGCGCGCAGCATCACGTTGAGTTGGCTGACATGCTGGACAAGCTGCGTGCGCATGCCCATCTGATCCTGCCCGTAAAACGTGATGATGTCGGGATCGAAATAGCCCATCCCCTCGATCCGGATCACGCCCGCATCGCCCCCGGCGAATCCCATGGCGACCTCGTGTTCCTCGTCCAGGGTCTTCTCGAAATTCTGGATATAAAGG
This sequence comes from uncultured Roseovarius sp., assembly GCF_947259555.1. GTDB lineage: Bacteria > Pseudomonadota > Alphaproteobacteria > Rhodobacterales > Rhodobacteraceae > Roseovarius. Next base: position 3,494 of record NZ_CAMYMD010000018.1, on the reverse strand, counting down.
ATCAGCCGCTCATAGGCCCATTGCGCCGCGCTCTTGCCACCCACCGGCTTTTGCGAGAGCGATTTGGCGGCGGTTTCGATACAGGGCTGGTCTGGGTCGGAATGCACCTCGTGGGCGCGCGGCATTGCTGCTGCTTCGGCATGTTCGGCGCTGGTGTCGATCTTGTCACCCATCGGGGTCTCCTCCCGGCTACTCGTCCTTGATCCGCCAGAGCCAAGCCTCGTCAGCGCGCCGCCAGCGGGTTACCTCGCCAGCGTGCAGCAAATGGTTGAGATGCGCAACGGCCTCGACCAAGGCCAGCCCATAGGTGCCCCGGTCGATGCGACGCTTGAAGAGCAGCGGAAAGCAGTCGGCGGCGGTGTGCGGTTCTTTGAGAAACGCGCGCAGCCGGTCGAGCGCGGCGTGATGATTGCCGCTGAGTTGCGCCATGCGCAGCGGCAGCCCGGTGAAGGGCAGCTTGTGGCCGGGCAGCACCAGGTGATCATCGCGGGCATGCATCGCCAGCCGGTCGCAGGCCGCCAGCCAGTCCGACAGCGGATCGGCCAGCGGTTCGGTCGGGTAGACGCCGATATTGGGGCTGATGCCGGGCAGGATCTGATCGCCCGCAAGGACCAGATTGTCGTCGCGCGACCAGAGCGTGACATGTTCGGGCGCATGCCCGCCGCCCATCCGCACATCCCAGTCGCGCCCGCCTGCGCGGATCACGTCGCCCTCTTTCAGCCTTGTATAGCCCACCGGGATGGGGGCGCAGATATCAGCGAAATTATAGGGGCGCTCGTGCTTGCGGTGCTCGTAGATCTCCGGGTCCATTCCGCCTGCGCGGGAAAAGGCGAGCGCCTGCGGGGTGGGGCGCTCCTCTACGTCGAGGATCAGCAGCCGTGCCAGCAGCCAGCTTGTGCGCGAGGCCCAGAGGTCGGCGTCAAACCGCTCCATGAACCAGCCCGCCATGCCGATATGGTCGGGGTGGTGGTGGGTCAGGATCACGCGCGAGACGGGCTTGCCCTGCAATGGGCCAGCCAGAATATCCTCCCACAGCGCAACGCTGCGTTTTGAATGGATGCCGGTGTCGATCAGGGTCCAACTGTCGCCCTCATCAAGCGCGTAGACATTGACGTGATCGAGCACCATCGGCAGCGGCAGGCGCAGCCAGAGCACGCCGGGGGCGACCTCGGTGGCCTCGCCCTGCGCGGGCGGCTCTGCCCACGGGTGGCGGATATGCGCGCCGCCATCCATCAGGCTGCAAAATCCTCGGGCGTGAGCGCGTAGAGGTCCGCAGCCCCGACCGTGGCATGCGCCAGATGCCCGGCATGCTCGGGCAAGAGGCGGGTGATGTAGAACCGAGCCAGCCTCGTGCGCGGGCCCTCGCCGCCTTCGGCCTGTGCCGCCTTGAGGTGAAAATGCGCGCCAAGGATGCGGGCAAAGCCGCGCAAGTACGGGATCGCCCCGGCAAAGCGCTGCGTCATGTCATCCTGCGCCAGCATCCAGTCGGTCGCTTCGCGCAGGCTCTCGGTGGCCTGCCAGACGGATTCGGCCAGTTCGGGCAGAGCGCCACGCGCCGCCTCTGCCGCCGCCTGCATCTCGTCAATGAGGGCAAAGGCGGCCTCGCCCCCGTCCATCAGCTTGCGGCCCACCAGATCCATCGCCTGAATGCCGTTGGTGCCCTCGTAGATCGCGGTGACGCGGACATCGCGCAGATATTGCGCCGCGCCGGTTTCCTCGATGTAGCCCATGCCGCCATGCAGCTGCACGCCGGTATTGGCGACGTTGATGCCGGTCTCGGTGCCGCAGACCTTGGCAATCGGCGTCAGGAGGGCGGCGCGCGCGGCCCAGTGTTTGGCTCCGGTCGCCGTCTCCATGTCGATGGCCTGCGCGCAGGCGAGCGCGATGGCGCGGGCGGCGAAGATCTCGGATTTCATGCCGGCCAGCATGCGGCGCACATTGGCGTGGCCGATGATGGTGTCGGGATTGTCCTTGTCGGGGGTGTGGCCCTGCTTGCGCTCTTGGGCATAGGCCAAGGCGTGCTGATAAGCCCCCTCGGCCACGCCGATGCCCTGACCGCCCACGCCGAGCCGGGCGTTGTTCATCATGGTGAACATCGCGCGCATGCCCTGATGCGCCTCGCCCACCAGCCAGCCGGTGGCCCCGTCATATTGCATCACCGCTGTGGGGCTGCCATGCAGGCCCATCTTGTGCTCAAGGCTGACGACATTGAGACTGTTGCGCGCGCCGGGGTTGCCGCTCTCATCAGGGATGAGTTTCGGCACCAGAAAGAGGCTGATCCCCTTGGTGCCGGGTACGCCATCGGGCAGGCGTGCGAGTACGAGGTGACAGACATTCTCGGTGAAATCGTTGTCGCCCCAGGAGATGTAGATCTTTTGCCCGGTGATCGCGTAGCTGCCGTCGCCATTGTCCTCGGCGCGGGTGCGCAGTGCGCCCACGTCCGAGCCCGCCTGCGGCTCGGTCAGGTTCATGGTGCCGGCCCATGTGCCGCTCACCAGCTTGGGCAGGTAGAGCGCCTTGAGCGTGTCCGAGGCATGATGCTCCAGCGCTTCGATCTGGCCTTGTGTCATCAGCGGCGCCAGTTGCAGCGAGAGGCAGGCCGCCGACATCATTTCGTTGACGGCCGTGGTCATGGTCATCGGCAGCCCCATGCCGCCATGATCGGGATGTGCGCTGATCGACACCCAGCCGCCGTCGGCAATGGCGCGGTAGCCCTCGGCAAAGCCCGGTGGCGTGCGCACCACGCCGTTTTCCAGCCGCGCGGGGTGCAGGTCACCGGCGCGTTGCAGGGGATAGAGCACCTCTTCGGACATGCGCCCGGCTTCGGTCAGGATCGCGGCGGTCATGTCCGGGGTCGCCTCGGCGAAGCGGTCAGTGCCCGTCACCTCACCGAAACCGATGACATGATCAAATAGGAACTGGTAGTCCTCGACCGGCGCACGATAGGGCATGTCTTTCATTCCTTTCCGTTGCGGGCGCGGCTTGGCATTCGTCGGGAACCGCTGTAAGCCGCCACGCGTCCGCTTTAGATTATCCCAAGGCACGGTGGCGGCAACCGAAACGCCGCGTCAGGTCAGGGGGCATATATGCCAAATGCAACCGAACTATTGCAAGCCGAAGCTGCGGGATATGCCCGCGCCGCCGCGATCTGGCACGCGGGCGGGCTGGTGGCTTTTCCGACCGAGACGGTTTATGGCCTTGGCGCGGATGCGCGCGACGATCTGGCGGTGGCGCGGATTTTCGAGGCCAAGGGGCGGCCGCGCTTCAACCCGTTGATCGTGCATGTCGAGAGTGCGGCACGCGCGCGCGACTACGTGGAATGGTCGAATATGGCCGAGATCGTGGCGAGTGCCTTCTGGCCGGGGCCCTTGACGCTGGTTCTGCCTTTGCGCGAGGGCGCGGGGCTGTCGCCGCTGGTCACCGCCGATCTGCCGACGCTGGCGGTTCGGGTGCCCGCGCACCCGGTGGCGCGCGCGCTGTTGCAGGCGTTCGGC
>NZ_CAMYMD010000017.1 GCF_947259555.1 uncultured Roseovarius sp. | reverse complement strand
GCAACCCGGTAATGGTAGTCTTCGTCATGTGGCATATCCCTTTCTCTCCAGAGAATTGACGGCGTCTTGAACACCGCCATGATATGCCGCCCCTCAGGGGCCATCACCAACTTTCAGCTATATCTCAACAAGCCGAATTGGCAGTCGCTGGGTCGCAGCAGGCGAGCAGCTGACTGACTTGCACATGGTTTGAGAACGGTAAGCTGCTCCCTATCCGTTAAACAGTTTCCGGCGTAAATGAAGCTACTCTTTGCACCTGCTGATAGGGTTGCGTTTCGTATTTTCTCGGCCAATAGAGCACGGCAGGTGGTCTGCCGCCAAGAACGGAGTATGCGCGTTCCGGGAAACACTGGCTATCGTTCCAGTTTCAGTGCTGTGATGGTCAGCAACCGCCTGAGCGTTCGTTGAAACGGGGACAAGATCACTACTCGGCAACTACGAAGTTCATCAGCGGGAAGGCATGGGATTATTTCTTGGAGCCAAGATGACTCCATGATCCTTGAGAGCCAAATCCTCAAGGCTTGGCAGCTGTTGGATTGGTTTGTACGCTTTTCTAGATCAGCTTCACCACTGTTCGGCAAAGGTCAAATCGCCCTCCCGCAACCACCTTCACCGAACCAGCCCGTGCGTAAAGCGCGGGCTTCGTCGTTTGCGATGCCCCCAATGACGAAATTGTTCGTCGTCAGATAATTTGGGACGCTTGGGTGAGTTTTCGTTTGGAGGCTCTGGCTTATCCTTGATTAAGTTTATGTGTTTTCGGTTTGATGGCGCAAGCGCCGCTTCAGTATGGTCTTCCGTTTGATCTCTTCTCGCTGTTTCAGGATCTGCTCAGCTCGGCCGAGGCAGACATCGGCTGACGTCAGGTTTCCAAGGCTCTCGTGGTAGCGTCGGTTGTTGTCGTATTCGACGAAGTCACCGATCTGGCGCTCGAGATCACCGGGCAGGAAGTAATCCCATCGGTTCATTCTTTTGTCGAAACGCTTTAGGCGCTGACGTTCAACAAACATCTAGCGTGGCGGCCATGCGAAACTCCAACCAGATGATGAGAGCTACCGTTCGGGTATCAGGCCCTTTGGCGCGAAGCGCATGACGACGAGCAGGATCGCGCCCATCATCAGATAGCGCATATACGCCGCCCCCTCGATCATGTGCTGCGCCAGGTCCGACTCTTCGCCGAGCGGCCACGTCACCGTCGCCATGAACCAGTTGCCGAACGGTTCGGCCTGGACCCACAGGAACCAGATGATGAACCCGCCGAGAACAGCCCCCCAGTTGTTGCCGGAGCCGCCGAGGATCACCATCACCCAGACCAGGAAGGTGAAGCGCAGCGGGATGTAGCTGGTCGGTGTGAGCTGCCCCTCGAGCGTGGTCAGCATCGCGCCCGCCACGCCGCAGGTGAAGCAGCCAAGGACGAAGGTCTGAAGATGACGCGCCTTGACGTTCTTGCCCATGGCGGCGGCGGCGTCGCGGTTGTCACGGATGGCGCGCATCATCCGTCCCCAGGGCGAGCGCAGCGCGCGTTCCGCGAACCACATGATGATCGCCAGCACGACGATGAACAGCGCCGCGTAGCACAGCTTGACGAAAAGACCGGCCGCATCGGAGAGATCCGCGGCACCAAAGAAATTGGCCAGCCCGATGAACCAGTCCTGCTCGATCAGATCGACCTCATAGGGGACGGGACGCGGGATGCCGGTGACGTTCTTTACGCCGCGCGACAGCCACTCCTCGTACTTGATGATGGCGATGATGATCTCGGCAATACCGAGCGTGGCGATTGCAAGGTAGTCGGCGCGCAGCCCGAGCGCGATGCGCCCGATGAACCAGCCCGCACCGGCGGCGACAAGGCCGCCAATCGGCCAGGCCAGCACCACCGGCAGCCCGGCCCCGCCGAGATAGCCGCTCAGCGCCGGGTTGATCGACTCGATTGCGTCGGTCGCCGGGCCGAAGAAATACCCGATGACAAAGTAGCCCGCCAAGAGCAGGACCAGTGTTACCGGCAGCCTGAGCACCGGCGGCACCGCGCGCCGCGCGGAGATGATAGCGGCCACCGTACCGGCCAGGCTCAGGACCGAAAGCGCGATGTCGCCCCCGGCGACAGCCCAAGCCTCGGTGACGGGCGGCATGGAGACCAGCACAGCCGTCAGCCCGCCCAGGGCCGTGAAGCCCATGACACCGACATTGAACAGGCCCGCATAGCCCCACTGCATGTTGACGCCCAGTGCCATCACCGCGGAGATGACACAGAGATTGAAGATGCCGAAGGCGACATTCCAGCTCTGATAGAGGCCGACCATGATCAGCACCAGGCCCATGAGGCCGTATAGGAGCGCAACCCTCTGCGTCATATCACTTTCCCGCGGATGATGCCTGTCGGTCGGATCAACAGGACCGCGACAAGGATGATGAAGGAGACCGCGAACTTGTAGTCCGTGGACAACAACTGGACGAGCCCGTCCGGTGCCCAGTCCGCCGGGCCGAGATAGGCCAGGAACTTCTTGTAAGCGTAGGTCACCATCACCTCGGAGAAGGCGACGATGAAGGCCCCCAGGATCGCGCCCACCGGCTGACCGATGCCGCCGAGAATGGTCGCGGCGAAGATCGGCAGCAGGATCTGCAGGAAGATGAACGGCTTGTAGGTCTTGTCGAGGCCGTAGAGCGTCCCGGCGATGGCGGCGAGCGAGGCGGCGATGACCCAGGCGATCATGACCACACGTTCGGGATTGATGCCGCACAGCAGCGCCAGATCCTCGTCGTCCGAATAGGCACGCATCGCCTTGCCGGAGCGTGTCTTCTGCAAGAACCAGAACAGCCAGACGACGACGACGAGGGCGACGACGACGGTGATCACCTGGCTCTGCTTGATGGCGATACCCTCGTCGAGGCCAAGCAGGTCACGCGACGCGAAGGCGCCGATGATGAAGCGCTGGCCGTCGGCGAAACTCTGGTCAGCCGGGCCGATGATGATGCGGATCAGCCCGGCCAGAACGAACATGACGCCGACCGAGACGATGGCGAAGACAATCGGGTTGGAGCGCTGCCGTCGGTAGAAACGAAAAACCATGCGGTCCGTCAGCAGCGCGACGCCGATCGCCGCCAGGACGCCGACCGGCAGAGCCAGGAGCGCGGTCGGGAAGGGCGCGATGCCGACCCCCATATCCTGCAGGAACCACGTCACGAGGATCGTGATCATGGTGCCGAACGACATCAGCTCGCCATGCGAGAAGTTGGCAAATTTCAGAATCCCGAAGATGATGGTGACGCCGAGCGCCCCCAGGGCAAGCTGCGCGCCATAGGCCGTCGCCGGAACGACGACGAAGTTGGCGAACAGTGCAAGTGCGTTAAGGACCTCCATTCATCCCCCCAGAAAGGACCGGCGCACGTCTTCGTTCGCAAGAAGCGCTTCGCCCGTGTCGGTAAATCGGTTGCGGCCCTGAACCATGACGAAGCCGTGATCGGCGATCTCCAGCGCCTGCCGCGCGTTCTGCTCGACCATCAGGATGGCGACACCGGTCTTGGCGATCTCCAGGATCTTGTCGAACAGCTCATCCATCACGATGGGCGAGACCCCGGCTGTCGGCTCGTCCAGCATCAACAGATCCGGGCGCGTCATCAGCGCGCGTCCAACGGCCACCTGCTGGCGCTGCCCGCCGGAAAGCTCGCCCGCCGGCTGGTTGCGTTTCTCGGCCAGGATCGGGAACAGGCCGAAGACCTGATCCTTGGTGTCCTCGATCTCGTTGTCCTCGCGGATGAAGGCCCCCATTTCGAGATTCTCTTCCACGGTCAGCGAGACAAAGACGTTGCGGTTCTGCGGCACGAAGGCCATCCCCTCGGGAACCCGGTCCTGCGGCGCAAGTTTGCTAATGTCCTTGCCGTTCAGTGTGACCGTGCCTTCACGCAGGTCGAGCATGCCGAAGACGGCCTTCATCGCCGTCGATTTGCCAGCACCGTTCGGGCCGACGACAACAGCTATCTCGCCTTTTTCAACGGTGATGGTGCAGTCGTGGATGATATCGGCAGCGCCATATCCGCAGGTCATGCCGGTCGCGCTCAGGAAACTCATGCCGGTGCCTTCCGCTGCTGCTTGCGGCCGGTGCCGAGATAGGCCTCGATGACCTCTTCGTTGTTCTTGACCTCCTCGATCGTGCCTTGGGTGAGCAGCTTGCCATCGGCCATGACGATGACCGGGTCGCACAGGCGCGCAATGAAATCCATGTCGTGCTCGATCAGGCAGAAGGTGTAGCCGCGCTCCTCGTTGAGACGCTGGATCGACGTGGCGATGGTGTTCAACAAGGTGCGGTTCACACCGGCACCAACCTCGTCGAGAAAGACGATCTTGGCGTCCACCATCATGGTGCGGCCCAGCTCCAGCAGCTTCTTCTGGCCGCCTGAGAGATTGCCGGCAAGCTCGTCCTTAAGATGGTCGATCTCGAGAAAATCGACCACCTCCAGCGCCCGCTCCAGGTTCTTCGCCTCGACCGCCTTAACTTGGCGGAAATTGAACCAGCTGTGGCGAAGTTGTTCGCCCGGCTGATCGCCGGGGACGACCAGCAGGTTTTCCAGCACGGTCAGCGTCGAGAACTCATGCGCGATCTGGAAGGTGCGCAACAGGCCCTTGTGGAAAAGCTCGTGCGGCTCGAGTCCGGTCACGTCCTCGCCATCCAGATAAATCGTGCCTGAAGACGGCGGAAAGACGCCCGCGACGATGTTGAACAGCGTCGTCTTGCCAGCACCGTTGGGGCCGATCAATCCCGTGATCGAGCCCTTCTCGATCGACAGCGAGACGCCATCAACCGCACGGATGCCGCCAAAGTTCTTGGCGACGTTTTCGACTGTTATCATTCAATCAATCCCGGTTGCCGACAAACAAGGAACGGCTGGGGTCAGGTACCCCACCCGTTCCCATGACGCTGGGACGTTGTTGTCCCGCGATGCCTTCAGTGGTACATCACCGTTTCGAACTTGCCGCCCTTGACTTCCGTCTCGCGGAAGCTGCCAGCGGACTCGCCCGGCTCGATCAGCTCCAGCGCGGTGCCCCCGACATAGTCGATATCACCGCCATCGGCGAGAATCTTGAGGCCCTTGGCAAGCTCGCCCGGGAAGATCTTCTCGCCCGGGGCGTTGGCAACGTCGAACACCTTGTCCTTGTAGACGGCGCTGTCGGTCGACTCGGCGGCCTGCATGGCGAGCAGCATGATCGCCGAGGCGTCGTAGGCCTCGGGCACATAGGGATCATCGCCCTTGAAGTCCTTGCCCTCGGCCAGCTCGGCCAACATCGAGGCGCCCGGGCTGTCGGTGCCCGGATTGGTGCCGATTGAGCCGTCCAGCGCCTCGCCGAAGTGATTGGTCAGCGCCTCGCCGACCATGCCGTCCGGCAGCACGAACTTGCCGAAGGCACCGGTATCGAGCGAGGCCTGGATCATGCCCTTGCCGCCCTGGTCGAGATACCCGGCCACGATCAGCACTTCGCCACCGGCCGAGGCCAGCGTTCCGACTTCGGCAGAGTAGTCGGCCTTGCCGTCCTCATGTGCCGCGACGGCGGTGATCTCGCCGCCAGCGTCCTCGAAGGCCGCCTGGATCGCATCGGAAAGACCCTTGCCGTAGTCGTTGTTGGTGTAGGTCAGCGCGGCCGAAGAGATGCCGCGACGCTCAAGGATGTCGGCGATGATCTGGCCCTGACGCGCGTCCGAGGGCGCTGTGCGGAAGAAATAGCCACCGTCTTCGATCGTCGACAACGCCGGCGAGGTCGCCGATGGCGAGATCATGACAATACCGTTCGCGCGCACGACGTTGTTGAGCACCGCCGTGGTGGCACCGGAACAGGTTGCCCCGTTGATGCCTTGGACGCCCTCTGATGTTATCAGGCGCTCGGCTGCGGCCGTGGCAGCGGCGGCGTCAATGCAGGTGCTGTCACCGCGGACCGAAACGACCTCGCGGCCACCGAGGAAAATGCCGCTGTCCGACACCTCCTTGATCGCCATTTCGCCGCCCAGCGCCATTGGCCTGACGAGCGATTCGGTCGGGCCGGTGAAGCCCTGCATCATTCCGACCTTGACCGGATCCTGCGCCGAGGCGCCCGTCGCGACGGCCGTCGAGAACGCGGCCGACAGGAGGATGGCAGACAATTTTCTCATGGATTGACCTTCCCTGTTTTTTCTGAGTGCGTTGTTCATTGATTGAACAGTATACATGTCAAAGGGGATGTTTCCAACCACCCTAAGCACAGGAGCTATGCGGCGGTGTCGTCACGAAGCATCGTTCTGTCAGTCAGGACATTTGCCCAGATCAGCATCCGGTCGTGACAATGGGTCTTCATCCTGTTCTAAAAATGCGATGATAGGACCTTGCAAGTTTACTGGTCCATCATCGCCAGTTACTGGGTCACCCATAAACCGGAAATGAATGGAGATCTGAGGTGCCCCTGGATTTTTAGACACCCAGAAGCACCTTACGTCGTTGGAGGCGTTGTTACCCACGAAGACTTGCACGTCGCAGCTGTCGTTGACAATCGCGACCGGGTCTCAGCAGCCAGGGCTACCCCACGACCCGACATCCAAGGCCGCATGTTCCAACTGCATCAATTGCCCGCAACTGCGGATTGAAGACCACTTTTGGACCAGTGCGGCACCCCATTTTGGCGTGAATCTCATCCGGCTTCAGCTCAATTTATTCGTGTACCGTCGCCCTATGCACCTGCGATTTGGTGCAAGAGGAGTTTCCCCGTTCAATTCCTATTCGCGATCCCTGCAAACCGTGGAGATGGGACGTATTCCTAACATATGCACCGGGTTCATTCTGAGAGCAGTTTCTCGAAATCCATGAAAATACCCAATAAACCGCTATGTTGACATGTCGAAGCGATCACGCCACGCTTACCTTACGAGAATAATGTTTAGGGAGAGCGAAATGACTACATATGTCAAACGTACATTCGCTGCGGTAGCTGCAACCAGCGTGATGGCGCTAAGCGCGACCGCCGCGACCGCAGATACCTGGCGCTACGCCTTCGAGGAGGCGCTTGAGGACGTGCAGGGCGTCTTTGCTCAAAAGTTCAAGGAAGAGGTCGAGGCCAATTCCGATCATCAGGTGCAGCTCTTCCCCTATGGCACGCTCGGTGAATCCGCCGACACTATGGAGCAGGCGCAAGCCGGGATCCTGCAATTCGTCGACCAGAGCCCGGGCTTCACCGGCTCGCTCATCCCCGAGGCGCAGGTCTTTTTCGTCCCTTATCTGCTGCCGCAGGACACCCAGGAGCTCGGCGAATTTTTCCGCACCTCGAAGGCGGTCAACGAGATGTTCCCCGAGCTTTATGCCGAGCAAGGGCTGGAGCTGCTGACCATGTTCCCCGAAGGCGAGGTCTGCGTGACCACGCAGGAACCGGTGACCGAACCGGCCGACCTCAACGAGGTCAAGGTGCGCGTGATGACCAACCCGCTGCTTGTCGAAAGCTATCAGGCCTTCGGTGCGACACCCACGCCGCTGCCGTGGGGCGAGGTCTACGGCGCACTCCAGACCGGCATCATTCAGGGTCAGGAAAACCCGATGTTCTGGAACTGGTCCGCCAACATGTATGAGGTGTCCGAGGTCATCACCTGTTTGGGCCACAGCAACTTTACCACCGCTGTGATGGCCAATCAGGAATTCTACGAAGGCCTCTCGGACGAAGAACAGCAGGTCGTGCAGGATGCCATCGACGTGGCGTTCGACCATATCATCGACTACCAGCAAGGGCTGCACGAAGAGAGCATCGAAAAGATCAAGGAGGCCAAGCCCGAGATCGAGATCAACGTGCTGAGCGAAGAGCAGCGTCAGCCGTTCATCAAGGCCGGCGAAAAGGTCGAAGACCGGTTCGTCGAGATGACTGGCGACAGCGGCAAGGCAATCCTTGACCAGATGAAGGCCGATCTCGAGGCCGTGACCGAATAACACCGGCACCACGTGCGGGGGCGGCACGCATCGCGCCGCCCCCGCACCCATAATCGACAAATGATTTTCACGCGGAGGGTCAGCCGTGAACGACAAGCCTGAAACGGACGGCGCGTCACCGCCGGAACGAAACGCTCGGGGCATGCCTCCGCCGGACGCTTATGTCTCCACACTGCCCGGGTTTCTCGGCACCATCGACACGCTGATCGCCAAGATCGAGGCGGTCATGCTTGCCGTCGGCGTGCTGCTCATGGCCGCCAACACCGTCGCCAATGTGGTCGGGCGCTTTATCTTTCAGAACAGCCTGTTCTTCTCAGAGGAACTCAACCGCATCCTGATCATCCTGATCACCTTCGCCGGTATCAGCTATGCCGCGCGGCAGGGCCGTCACATCCGCATGTCGGCGATCTACGACGCCCTGCCCCCTAAGGTGCGCAAACTCATGATGATCGTGATCGCGCTGGTGACAGCGGTGTTCATGCTGGGGCTGTGCTATTACTCGTTCCAATACATCCTGACACAGGCGGGCCGTGGCCGCGTGCTGCCCTCGCTGCAAATTCCCGTCTGGGTCACCCTCGTCTGGGTGCCGGTGGGCTTCTTCATGACCGGGCTGCAATACCTGCTCACGGCCATCAAGAACATCCTGTCCAAGGATATCTACCTCTCGACCGCCGTGCTTGAGGGATATGACGACAACGAGATGGAGGTCTGAACCATGGCCGCAACGATTTTCTCGATCATGATCGTCCTGCTGCTTCTGGGCTTTCCGATGATGATCCCGCTGATCGTGGGGGCCTTCGTGGGCTTCTACACGCTCTTCGGCGGCTTCGGTCAGCTTGAAACGATGATCCAGCAGATCATGGCGGGCATCCGCCCGGCGTCGCTGATCGCGGTGCCGATGTTCATCTTCGCCGCCGACATCATGACGCGCGGCCAATCGGCGGGGCGGCTGATTGACCTCGTGATGGCCTTCGTCGGGCATCTCAAGGGCGGTCTTGCCGTCTCGACGGCGGCGGCCTGCACGATGTTCGGCGCGGTCTCGGGCTCCACTCAGGCCACGGTGGTTGCCATCGGCTCGCCGCTGCGGCCCCGAATGCAGAAGGCAGGCTATAACGACAGTTTCATTCTCGCGCTGATCGTCAACTCCTCCGACATCGCCTTTCTCATCCCGCCTTCCATCGGGATGATCATCTACGGTGTTGTCTCCAACACCTCGATTGCCGAGTTGTTCATCGCGGGCATCGGACCTGGGCTGCTGATCCTCATGCTGTTCTCGATCTATTCGTGGATCTACGCGGTGCGCAACAACGTGCCCACCGAACCCAAGACAAGCTGGCCGGACCGCGCCCGCGCCATGCAGCAGGCGCTCTGGCCCTTGGGCTTTCCGCTGATCATCATCGGCGGCATCTATGGCGGAATCTTCAGCCCCACCGAGGCGGCGGCGGCCTGCGTGCTCTACGCGCTCATCCTCGAAGTGCTGGTGTTCCGCTCGCTCGACCTCTCGGGCGTCTATGACACCGCGAAATCCACCGGGCTGATCACAGCGGTGGTCTTTATCCTCGTCGGCGTCGGCGCGGCATTTTCCTGGGTGATTTCATTCGCCCAGATCCCGCAGGAAATCCTCGGCTCCATCGGCATCGACGAGATGGGCCAGGTCGGCGTGCTCTTCGTCATCTCCATCGCGTTCTTTGTCGGCTGTATGTTTGTCGATCCGATCGTGGTGATCCTCGTCATGGTTCCGATCTTTGCACCTGTAGTGAACTCGGTGGGCCTGGACCCGGTACTCGTGGGCACGATCATCACGCTGCAAGTCGCCATCGGCTCGGCCACGCCGCCCTTCGGCTGTGACATCTTCACCGCCATCGCAGTCTTCAAGCGGCCCTACTGGGAGGTGATCCGCGGCACGCCGCCCTTCATTTTGATCCTGTTGTCGGTGGCCGTTGCGCTGATCTACTTCCCGCAGATCGCCCTCTTCCTGCGCGACCTGGCCTTTGCGAAATAACCCCGAGGAGAACACCCATGTTCAAATCGATCCTTGTGCCCTTCGACGGCTCGCCCAATGCAAAAGTGGCGCTTGACCGCGCAATGGAAATGGCCCGCCTCACCGAGGCGGCGCTGACCATCCTGACGGTCTATCGCCACCATTCGATGCTCGAGGCATCCCTGTCGATGGTGCGCCCGACCGATCCCGGAAATCTCGACGACATCATGTCGGCCCATGCCACGGAAGTGGCCGACCACGCCAAGAAACACGCCATCGAGGCGGGCTTCAAGCAAGTCCGCGCCTTCGTCAAATCAGGCCCTACCTCGCGCACCATCGTCAAGTTCGCCAAGGAGCACGACAACGACCTGATCGTGATCGGCAGCCGCGGCATGGGCTCGATGGAAGGGTACCTGCTGGGCAGCGTTTCGCACAAGGTGACGGGGCTGTCGGAGGTGCCGGTTCTGGTGGTCTGATCTGTCTGTCAGTGGCGGACCGACCAATCCTGACGTGAGATGGTTCAAAAGACCGATCGTTTTCTGCCCCGTCGAACCTGGCAGTTTGCGAGAGGGCTTTCGCGCTCGCGCGGAGCAGGATAGGTTGCGCTCGACCTGAACAGAGAGACCCCTGAAATGAGCGATCCCTTTTCCTTTTTGCGCCGCCTGTTCGATCAGGCGGTGGCGGTGGCCGACCCGATGCAGAGCCTTGCGGGGTACTTGCCCAAGCGGCCGGAAGGGCGGCTCGTGGTTGTAGGTGCAGGCAAGGCGAGTGCGCGGATGGCCGAGGCGGTCGAGGCTGTCTGGGGGCCTTGCGAGGGATTGGTGATCACTCGCTACGGTTATGCCCGGCCTTGTGTTGGTATCGAGATTGTCGAGGCGGCACACCCTGTGCCCGACATGGCTGGCATGCGAGCCACGGCTCGGATGCTCGATCTGTTGGAGGGGCTCGGCCAAGACGATACGGTGCTGGCACTCATCTCAGGCGGAGCGTCGTCCCTGCTCGTGCAGCCGGCAGGAGACATGACCCTGGCCGAGAAGCAGGCAGTCAATACGGCACTCTTGGCGTCGGGTGCACCGATCGGGCAAATGAATATCCTGCGCAAGCATCTGAGCCGCGTGAAAGGCGGCCAATTGGCCGCAGCGGCTTATCCTGCAAGGATGCTCGCCCTGATGATCTCAGATGTGCCGGGCGACGATCCGGGAATGATCGGGTCCGGGCCGACGGTCGGTGAAGCGAGCACGTCCGCAGACGCTATGGCCATCGTCAAGCGCTATGCCATTGACTTGCCTCAGGCGGCGCGGTCGGTGCTTGCGGGGCAGAGCGGTGTCGTAGCGCAGGGAGATACTCGGCTGAGCCGTGTCGAGAACATTATCTATGCCGCGCCCATCCAATCTCTTGTGGCAGCCGAGCAGATCGCGCGCGCCGAGGGCTGCGAGGTGCGCATTCTAGGCGATGCGCTCGAGGGCGAGGCACGCGAATTGGCGAAAGAACACGCTGCACTGGCGCTTGAGGTTCAAACCGGGCTTGCACCAGGTGCCTCGCCGGTGCTCATTTTGTCCGGCGGGGAATTGACAGTGACCCGGCGGGGAGACGGCATAGGTGGACCGAACGCGGAATATGCTTTGGCCCTTGCCGTGGCTCTTGGGGGCGCAGAGGGCATTCATGCGTTGGCCTGCGATACAGATGGCGTAGATGGCGCGGCCGAGGTGGCTGGCGCGGTGATCGGGCCGGATACATTGACCCGCGCAAAAGGCAAACGTCTGAATGCCGGATCTGCCTTGGCGCAAAACGATGCGCACAGTTTTTTCGGAAATCTCGGCGATCAGGTGGTGACGGGGCCAACTTTGACAAATGTGAATGATTTCAGGGCAATATTGGTGTCGCACCGATAAGGAAACTTTTGGATTACTCTGGTAACCCGCCGTCGCCGGTACTCAAATTGGGCACGCGGATGCCATTTCAGTGTGTCAAGCTGTTCAACATTGTGAATATTGCACCCGACATGAGGGCAGCAGCGGGCACTGTGATCACCCAGGCGGCGACGATGGTCAGGAAATGGCTGCGTCGCACCAGCTTGCGCCGCAGCCGCTCCTCAGAGGCGATACGCGTCGTATCGGGGCGCGTGTTGTTCAGCTTGCGCCGCCGCCGCTCCATATGCCATTCGCGAAAGAACCCTACGCCGAACACAGCACCCACCGCGATATGCGTGGAGCTCACCGGCAGGCCGAGCCAGCTTGCCACGATCACCGTGAAAGCCGCTGAGAGTGCGACGCAATAGGCGCGCATTGGGTTGAGCTTGGTGATCTGTCCGCCGACCATGCGGATCAATTTGGGCCCGAAAAGAAACAGGCCAAAGGAAATCCCGAAGGCCCCGATCACCATCACCCAGACCGGAATTGCCACCTGATCCGCCGCGCTCCCCATGTCCGAGGCATGCACGATCGCGGCAAGAGGCCCCACCGCATTAGCCACATCATTGGCCCCATGTGCAAAGGACAGCAGCGCCGCCGACAGAACCAGCGGAATCGAGAACAGCACCTTGACCGACTTGTTGCGGTTTTCCATACCGCGTGATTTGCGCGCGATGAGCGGGCGGGTGACGACAAAGGTCAGCAGCCCGAGCGAAAATCCGATCAGCAATGCCCCCTGCATGGTGATCGGCAGCACCTTTTTCAGCCCTTTGAGCGCCAGATAGGCGGCAAAGGCCCCGGCCATGATCGCCACGAGGATCGGCACCCAACGCCGGGCGGCGGCGATCTTGTCCTCCTGATACAGAATACGGCTCTTGATCAGGGCAAGGAACGCGGCGGCGATCACGCCGCCCAGCACCGGCGAGATCACCCAGCTTGCGGCGATCGCGCCCATCGTGGGCCAGTTCACGGCCCCCATCCCGGCGGCGGCGATCCCGGCCCCCATCACGCCGCCCACCACCGAATGCGTGGTCGAGACCGGCGCGCCGACCCATGTGGCCAGGTTGATCCAGAGCGCCGCGCTCAGTAGGGCGGCCATCATCGCCCAGATGAAGGCGCGGGTTTCGGCCACGCTTGTCGGGTCGATAATGCCTTTTGAAATGGTCGAGACCACGTCGCCCCCGGCCACCAGCGCGCCCGCACTTTCAAAAATGGCGGCGATGGCAATCGCCCCGCCCATGCTGAGCGCATTGGCCCCCACAGCGGGCCCCATATTGTTGGCGACGTCATTGGCACCGATATTGATCGCCATATAGGCCCCGATGACCGCCGCGGCGATCACCACCAGATTGACCGGCGTGGCCCCGAAGAGAAGCGCCGCCGCCAGCCCCGCCATGACCATGAAAGCAAGCGCTATGCCGGGGGCCACGAGGGGCCGCGAAATATACGCCGTCGCGTACTCGACCTGCGAGATCTTGCTCAGATCCTTGTCGATCGTTGTCCACTGCTTGCTGTCAGGTGAATCGGCCACGCGAATGCCCCCGGTTGTTGCGGGTTTCGCCTAGGGGGATTGGGGCCTTAGATCAATGCGCTTGTCGCAAATCTGTTATGAAACCGTCATATTTGCCGCAGCAAATCCTGCAAACCGGGTTCAAGCACGCGGTTGGCGGCCTCTTCGGGGGTGAACCATTGGCGGTCTCGTTCACCGGCCTCGGGGTAACTGTCTTCCAACCCGTCGATGCGAACCTTGAAGACATGTGCTTCGACGGGGGTCTCGTAGCCCTCGTCGTGGCGCTTGTCATAGTCGAAATGTCCAGCGGGTTCGGCTCGCTCGACCCGTGCCTTGACGCCGGCCTCTTCCCACGCTTCCTGCAATGCGGCCTCGACGGCATTCAGCCCGTCGATAGGCCAGCCCTTGGGCACGATCCAGCGCCCGGTGCCCCGGCTGGTGATCAACAGAACCTGCCGCCCCACAGGCGCATCGCGATAGCAGATCGCGGCCACCTGCAACTGGCGGGGACGGCGCAAAAGCGGCTGGACCAGATCGGTCCAGGTTTTCATTAAACCTTCGGTCATATCTATATTTGCCTGCTCAGGTAAATTTTTGTTATGATTGACTAATATAAGGCACTGTCAGAAAATTGCAATTCACCGCCCCGCCGGGTCATTTTCTTGGCTTGGCGCGCAAGGTCGGGTCGGCCTCGCGCGGGTTCTCGGGCCAGGGGTGTCTTGGGTAGCGGCCGCGCATCTCCTTGCGCACCTCGACATAGGAGTTGTCCCAGAAGCCGGGGACATCCGTCGTCGTCTGCACCGGCTTGTGCCCGGGCGACAAGAGCGTGACGCGCAGGGGTGTGCCGCCCACCACCGGATGCGCGGTCTGGCCGAACATCTCTTGCAGGCGCAGGGTGATCTCGGGCGGGTCCGAGCCGTAGTCGATCGGGATCTTGCGCCCCAGCGGCGTGATGAAATGCGCCGGGGCCGCGCGGTCGAGCGCCTGCATCTGCTCCCATGTCAGCCGCGCGCGCAGCGCCTCCAGCATGTCGAAGCGTTTCCAGTCCTGCGCGGTCTTCACCCCCTTGAGATAGGGCAGGAGCCAGTCCTCCAGCACCTCCAGCAGGGCCGCGTCGGACAGGTCGGGCAGTCCGTCGATACTATCGCGGCAGAGCATCACGCGCGCCTTGAACCGGCGCGCGGCATCGGACCAGTTCAGTCCCAAATCGCGCACCCCGTCGAGCATGGCGCGCGCCACCGCCTCGGGCGGGGCCTCCTTCCACTGCCGGTCGTCGAGGGTCAGCGCGCCAAAGCGTTCCTGCCGCCGCATCAACACGCGCCGCTCGCGCTTGTCCCAAAGACAGATATCCTGCCAGGCGATCTGATCGGCGAAAAGCGCGCGAACTTCCGCTTCGCTGATCTGGATCGCCTGCCGGATGCGCGCCTCGCGCGGGTCGCCGTCGAGATCCGTCGCCACGATCAGCCGCGCGCCCGCCATCGGATCGTCCTCGGGCATCACCGCGCCCTTGCCGCCCGACAGCACATAGCGCGGCGCGTCGCCCTTGCGGCGCAGCCCGATCCGGTCGGGATAGGCCAGCGCCGCGCATTCGGCGTCGCTCAGTGTTGTTTTAGCGGCGATGGCCTGCCGCGAAAGTCGTTTGACCTCGGTTCGGATGCGCTCCACCGCGCCGCGATTGGCGGGGTGGGGGTGACGCTCGGCATAGGCGCGCGGATCACGCAGGGCGGCGAGCCGGAGCGACAGATCGACCGGCGCGCCGCGCCCCAGCGGGTCGCGATCCGCCAGCAGCGCCGCCATGCGCGCGGCGTCCGG
>NZ_CAMYMD010000016.1 GCF_947259555.1 uncultured Roseovarius sp. | reverse complement strand
CCTCGGCCTGCGCGCCGTTGCCCGCGGGCATCGCGGGGGCCGCGACCGGGGCGGCGACGCTCTCTGCCTCGATCACCTCGCCCGCATCCTGCGCGGGTGGCGGGGCCGCGCCCATCGCCATCACCGTGGGGGCCTTGTCCTTCAACTCGTTGACCACGCGCTGCGCGGTCTTGGCGCCCACGCCCTTGGCCGCCGTCACCGCATTCCAGTCGCCGATGGCAATCGCACGGCTCACCCCATCAGGGCCGAGCGCGCCCAGAATGGCCAGCGACGCCTTGGCCCCGATCCCCTGCACGCTCATCAGCAACCGGTGCCATTCCTTCTCGACCAGCGTCGGAAAGCCGAAGAGTTGCAGGATATCCTCGCGCACAAGCAGATCGGTATAAAGCGCCGCCATACCGCCCACGGCGGGCAGCGACGACAGCGTCCGGTCCGAGCAATAGACCAGATACCCCACCCCGCGCACGTCGATCAGCACGTGATCGCTCGCGCGATAGTCGATCCGCCCCGCGATCCGCCCGATCATGTGCCCGCCCTCGCCACCGCGCGGGCCAGCATGTCGCCCGAACGCGCGTGATGCGCGTGGCAAATCGCAATCGCCAGCGCATCCGCCGCATCCGGCCCGGCCAGCACCACGCCTGGCAGTTGGACCTTGACCATATGCGCCACCTGTTCCTTGGCGGCATGGCCCACGCCCACCACCGTCTTCTTGACCGAGTTGGGGGCGTATTCCCCCACGCTCAGCCCGTATTGCGCAGGCACCAAGAGGGCGATGCCCCGCGCCTGCCCCAGCTTGAGCGTGCCCGCCCCGTCCTTGTTGACAAAGGTCTGCTCGACCGCCGCCGCGGTCGGATCATAACGCTGGAAAATGTCGGTCAGCTGCTCATGCAGCGACAACAGCCGCGCCCCGAGGTCCGCGCCGGTCGAATGACAGATGCCGTTGGCCACATGGCTCAGACGGCTGCCCTCCACGTCGATCACGCCCCAGCCCATGTTGCGCAACCCGGGATCTATGCCCAATACCCGCATGTTTTTCAGCCCTGCCCCTACGTTTTTTTCAGCAATAGCACGAAACGAGAACAGGCACCAAGCGGAATGCACGTTCACAAACTGCCCGTTTTGCCATCGCGACGTTGCACAATTACCGCGACCAGCGTCTCTATGGATAATGTCGAAAATTGGATTTCATTTAATTTCAGTTACTTATGACAATTTCCGACCCATGCGCCAAACGCATAAGAACTATGCAACAATCCCGGCTTGTGAGAACGAATTTGTCCCACTACCTGCCATTCAGAACCAGACACATCCGCTCGCATATATCAAAGGAAGAAAATCATGGCCGCTCTCGACACCACCCGCACGCTTTCCTCTCACGCCGCCTTTGGCAATCCCTTCGCCCGTCTCCTGACCGCTGTCGTCGCCTGGAACGAGCGCCGCGCCACCCGCGCCGCGCTGTCGCGTCTGAGCGACCGCGAGTTGGACGATATCGGTCTCAGCCGTGGCGACATCGACGTGGTTGCCCGTCAGATCTGAGGCGAGACCCGATCCGTCTGACGGATCGCGGACAGCACATGAAAAAGCCCGCGCCGGTACGAACCGCGCGGGTTTTTTTCTTGTTGCGGGCGGCCTAACCGGCCAACTTGGCGCTTAATGCGCTCAGCGCAGCGCCGGACGTATCTTTGCCGCGAGCATAACGCTCAGCGGGTCCGGCTGCATCACCACGGCACCGGCCTGCTCGACAATGCTGCCTTCGGCCAGTTGCGCCACACGCTCACCGTAGAGCGGCCCGCCCAGATGTGCGATGATCACCGCCTTGAAGAAAACAAAACCCGCAACGAGATAAATCAATCCGCGCAGAGGAATACCACCCTTGCGCCGTTTGGGGCGAAAAATGATGAGGCCGTCCTTGCCGACCTTGCTGACATAGCCGCGCTCCAATCGCGTGCGCTTGCGATTGATTGTCTTGAGCCGCGTGTCAAACCCTTGAAATGCGTCCGTCATGTCGAAACATCCCGTAATCACGACCCCCACCGCGATCAAAAAAATCTAGGCCCGAATTGTGGCAACACCAAGGCAAAAGTGTTTATCGGTCCGATTTTAGACGCATTTTCAAGGCATTTTAGACAAGGTTAACGTTGCCCAGTCACCAATCTCTTCGCGATACTCAAGACTGTTTCCAAGCTCGCAATAAACCCGCTGCACCTCGTCGGCCTGCTCGTTGAGAATACCAGAGAGAATCACCTTGCCGCCCGGCGACAGGGCTTCGGTAATTCCCGGCGCAAGCATCAGCAACGGGCCCTTGAGGATATTGGCAAATATCAGGTCAAAAGGTGCGGCGGCCTTCAGGCGCGGGTGATCCAGCCCTTCGGCCTCGACACAATCCACGCGGCCCTCTAGCCCATTGGCCAGCACATTGGCGCTGGCCACCTCCACCGCCACCTCGTCGATATCGCTGGCCAGCATGACCCCGGGCCAGATCCGCGCCGCCGCCATCGCGAGCACCGCCGTGCCGCATCCAAGATCGAGCACCGACCGCCCGACAAAACCCGCGGTTGCCAGACGGTCCAAGGCGCGAAGACAGCCGAGCGTAGTGCCGTGATGCCCGGTGCCAAACGCCATCGCCGCCTCGATCAGCAGCGGCTCGCAGTCCGGTGGCACCTTGTCCGCGTCATGGCTACCGTACACAAAGAACCGCCCGGCCTCGACCGGGCTGAGATCCCGGCGCACCTTGGCGACCCAGTCCACGTCAGGCAGTTCCGACACGGCAAACGGTCGCGCGCCGTGCATCGTGGCCAAGAGAGCAAGACCCGCCTCATCCGGGGCCTCCTCGAAATAAGCCCCCACTTCCCACAGCCCCGATCCGTCCTCCATCTCGAAAGAGCCGATGCCGGTGGGCTCTGGCTGCATGTGCTCCAACGCCTCGGCCAAAGCCTCGGCATTGGCTTTTTCAGGCAGGGTTGTCAGGGCGGTGTAGGTCGGCATCGGGTTCCCCTTCTGAATGCGTGTCGTTCACTCGGCTGCGGCAGGCACAAACCGCGCGAGGACAGTTTCGTTGCCCGGTTCGGGATGGCGCGGGATCAACAGCGCCAACCCGAACGAAACACAGGCCATGGCCGCCGCCCCCACGAACACAGCAGTTGGCGACACCAGCCAAAGATACCCGAGCGCGGCCGGCAGAAACACCGCCGCGATGTGGTTTATGGTAAAGGCGACGGCGGCGGTGGGCGCAATGTCTCCGGGATCGGCAATCTTCTGGAAATAGGTCTTGAGCGCCAGAGCCAGCGAAAAAAGGATATGGTCGATGACATAGAGCGTGGCCGCGAGCACCACGCCCCAGCCAAAGAAATAGATGCCGCCATAGGCCAGAAACACGATCACGAGGCCCGCATACTCAAAGAGCAAAGTGCGGCGCTCGCCAAAGACAAACACGGCGCGGCCCATGAGCGGTGCAAAGATCATGTTCACCACGAGATTGATCAGAAAGAGCGCCGTGACCTCATGCACTTCAAAGCCGAATTTCTCGACCATCATAAAGCCAGCGAATACGATAAATATCTGGCGACGCGCGCCCGCCATGAACTGAAGCGCATAGTAGAGCCAGTAACGCCGCCGAAGCACCATCTTCTTGATTTGGGGGTTGGGTGCCTCGAACTTGGGATAGGCAAACAGGCAGAACACAGCCACCACGGCGGTGAATCCGCCAGAGACGAAATAGACGAAGTTATAGCTCAGATCGAAGGCTTGCCATGTGAGCACTATGAGAACATAGGCCACAAGCGTCGCCCCGGACCCCGCCGCCATCAGCCATCCCAGCATTTGGGGCGCGCGCAGCTTGTCGAGCCATTGCAATTGCAACGACTGGTTCACTGTCTCGAAATAATGAAACCCGATGGAACTGAGCATCGTGATGGTCAGAATACCGCCCAGACTCGGGAACTGCGCGGTCAATGCCGTCGCCACCCCGAGCAACAGCAGCGAGACCAACGCAAGCACCTGCTCATGCATCAGCATGATCAGCGCGATCACGCCAATGGCCAGAAACCCGGGAATTTCACGCACGGTATGCAGCCAGCCGATGTCGGAGCCGTCAAACGCCGCCGCCTCGATCACGAAGTTGTTCAGCAGCGCCGACCACGTGGCAAATGCCACCGGCATGGCCGCGGCCATCAGAAAGAGCAGCGTGACCGGCCTGCGCCAGAACGGCAGGGTCTGTGCGGCACCGAGAGGGAATTGCGGTTTCATGCGTTCCCTTTACGCCCAACCCGCGCCCTTGGCGAGAGGGCCCGCGCGAAAATGCGCGGATCCGGGCCAAGAGGCCGGAGACGAGCCGAATGGATCTTGCGCCACAATTCACAGAGCGGATATTGCGCCGCGATACCACGACGCCCTAAGCTGTGCCCATCATGCCAAGCCTTTGCCGAGAGTGCCTCAGCCGATTCGATAGCGCCGCGCGCTGCCCGTCCTGCGGCAGCCCGCGCATTGCCGCGCATCCCGAGCTGTTCGATCTCTCCATCGCCCACATGGATTGCGACGCGTTCTATGCCAGCGTCGAGAAACGCGACAATCCGGACCTCGCCGACAAGCCGCTTATCATCGGTGGCGGGCGGCGCGGTGTTGTCTCGACCGCCTGCTATATCGCGCGCATCAGAGGCGTGCGCTCGGCGATGCCGATGTTTCAGGCGCTCAAGCTCTGCCCCGAGGCCGTGATCATCAAGCCCAGAATGCAGGTTTATGCCGAGGTGTCACGCGCGATCCGCGCCATGATGCTTGATCTCACCCCGTCGGTGGAGCCGCTTTCGCTCGATGAGGCGTTTCTCGATCTTTCCGGCACCGACCGGCTGCACGGCGCACCACCCGCCGTCGTGCTGGCAGGGTTGGTGCGCCGGATGCGCGACGAGTTGGGAGTCACCGGCTCGATCGGTCTGAGCCACAACAAGTTTCTGGCCAAGATTGCCTCTGACCTCGACAAACCCCACGGTTTTGCCGTGATCGGCGCGGCGGAAACCGACGACTTTCTGCGCGACCAGCCCGTGAGCCTGATCTGGGGCGTCGGCAAATCCAGCCTGCGCGCGCTCAACGCGGCGGGCATCCACAGCTTTGCCGATCTGCTGCGGTGGGACCGCACCGATCTGATCGCGCGGTTCGGCAGCATGGGCGAGCGGCTCTGGCACCTTGCGCGCGGGCAGGACCGCCGCCGCGTCTCGGCCAATGCGCCCGTCAAATCCATCTCTAACGAGACCACGTTTTTCGAGGACACCCGGGATCTCGATCTGCTCGACGGCCATCTCTGGCGGCTGGCGGAAAAGGTGGCGGACCGCGCCAAGGCGCGCGGGCTTGCGGGCCGTGTGGTCACCCTCAAGCTCAAGCAGGCCGATCACCGCCTGCTGACCCGCCGCCACGCCCTGCGCGAGGCGACACAGCTGGCCGATACGCTCTACCGCGAAGCGCGGGCGCTGATGGATCAGGTTCCCACGGGCAGGGCCTACCGTCTGATCGGCGTGGGGCTGTCGGATCTCGTGACAGAGGCCGGCGCAGACCGGTCCGGCGATCTTCTGGATCCGAGCGCGGTCAAGCGTGCGGGCGCGGAACGCGCCACCGACGCGATCCGTGCCAAATTCGGACCAGAGGCGATTCTCAAGGGCCGCGCGCTGCGCTGAGCCCCTATTCCGCCGCCAGAGGCTGCGCCTCGGCGCGTCCGATCTCGGCGATATCACGTACAACGCCCCGCAAGATACGTCGGAACGCCTCGAAATTGCCGTTGGGCCGGATCAATCGCTCGTTCATGTAGAGCGCCCGGTCGATCTCGATCTGCACCGCGTGCCGCTCGCGTGTGGGCCGGCCATAGGCCTGCGTGATGTAGGCGCCGGCAAACGGCGTGTTGCGTGTCACCACCAGCCCCGCCCCTGCAAATGCCGCCTCGATCCGGTCGACGATAGCGCCATCCGCCGCCGCACCAAACCTGTCGCCCAGAACGATCTCGGGCCGCCGCACCCCACGTCGCACGACCGCATCCATCGCCTCGTGCGGCATCGAATGGCAATCAATCAGGATCGACTGGCCAAACATCAGATGCGCCTGATCAAGCTGGCCCTGCAAGGCAATGTGATAGGGGCGCCAATAGGTCTCGATGCGGTGTTCCGCTTCATCCATACTCAGCTTGCCGGAATAGATCGCCTGCCCATTCGCCACAACACGCGGGATAACCCCGAGACCCGAGACAACACGCGGATTATGCCCCTGCCGAGACACCCCTTCGATCAGCGCGGGGTCAAGCTCGTCGGCGCTGCGGTTCAGATCGACATAGGCCCGCGGCGCCCCGGCTTTGATCAACGGCGCACCGACCCGCGGCGCACAATCGAAGAGTTGATCGACAAAGGCGTCCTCAGAGGACCGCACCGAATGTTCGTTGAGCGTGGTACGCCGCAGAAATGTCCAGGGGTAATCCCGCCCGCTATGAGGCGAGGCAAACACCACCGAGGTGGTGCGCCGTTCGGGATGGATCAGGTGATAGGCGGCCTTCGGCATGCGCGTTCCTTTCGGAACCGATAATAGACTGAATTTGAGCTTCTAAAAGCCCTTGATCCCCTCAACGACTCCTTTTATAGACCAGCGAACCGGCGCGGATTTCCGCGCCCCGTTTTCTTGGGGCAGGTGATCGGCTGGTATTCATGGGCGATTAGCTCAGCGGTAGAGCACTTCGTTGACATCGAAGGGGTCACAAGTTCGAACCTTGTATCGCCCACCATGAATTCACTGTTCCGCCCTTCGCGCGGGACGCCCGCAACCCCAGGCGCTGGCCCGCGCCGCGACAACCGAGGAGACGACCATGAAGGTCCGTAATTCGCTCCGCTCGCTCAAGAACCGGCACCGCGATTGCCGTGTCGTGCGCCGCAAAGGCCGCGTCTACGTCATCAACAAAACGCAGCGCCGCTTCAAGGCCCGTCAGGGCTGAGCCGCACCAGCCTTCGGCTGAAAGATCAAGAACCCCGCCCTGATCGGCGGGGTTTTTCTTTGGCGTGACGTCATCCGAGGCCTATCGGCACCGGATACCCGGCAGCCCCTCCAGAATCCCGCCGATGATGGCCGCCGCGTGACCCGATGCACGCAAGTCCGACACCAGCCGGTCTGCATCCTGCGGCGCGACCGAGGCCAAGAGGCCACCCGCCGTCTGCGGATCGTGCAAGAGCACACCGCGCGCACCGCGCGCGCCCTCGACCGGTGCCGCCTCGACATTTGCCTGCCAGATCGTCGACCGGACCCCGGCAAGCGCCAGCGCCTCGGCCCCGGGAAAAACCGGGACCGCTTCCAGATCCAACTCCGCCCTGAGCCCCGAGGCACGGCAGATCGCCGCCAGATGCCCGGCGAGACCAAAGCCCGTCACATCCGTCATCGCATGGGCCCCTGACAGAATCGCTGCCGCATCGGCCTGAGAGGTTTGCAGACTCTCCAGCAAAGCCGCGATATCGCCGCCCTTGGCCAAGCCGCGCATCTCACCCGCCAAGAGGGTGCCTGCCCCGATCGGCCGTGTCAGGATGAGCATGTCACCGGCGCGCGCACCGGCCGTCGTGATCGGATCACTTTCCAGCAGCCCCGTCAGGCTGAATCCGATACAGGTCTCTGCGCCCATCGTCGAATGTCCGCCGACAATTTCGGCCCCCGCGCCTCGCAGCGCATCACCTGCCTGTGCCATGATCTCGGCCATGCTGCGCGCCTGCAATGCCTGCGACATGCGCGGCAGCGTGACGGACACAAGCGCGGCTTGCGGCTGTGCCCCCATGGCCCAGATATCTCCGAGCGCGTGCAGCGCGGAGATACGGGCAAGCACACCCACATCATCGGTAAAGGCGCGCAGGTGATCTGTCGTCAACACTTGCCGCGCCGCGCCGACGCGGATCACCGCCGCATCGTCGCCCGGCCCGGTCAGGATATCCGGGCGGGCGCTGACGGTTTGGTGCGTCAGCATCTCCCCGATCACCCCGGGTGCGACCTTGCTGCCGCAACCACCACACAAGGGGTCTGCGGCCTCGTCATCCGAGCCCGCGCGCGGGCTTGGCAGCGGCGGGCCGGTCATCGCGGGCAACTCCGCGAACTGGCGCATGAATTTTCGGTCGATCCGGTCCTTCCAACGCCAGAGCAATGGCCCCGCAAAGGCCACCCCGGCCTTTTCCGCCAGCGCCGTCTGTCCGCCCATCGAAATCAGCTTGAGAAAATTGCGCTGAGGCTTGAACGGGCGCGTGTGTCCTCCGCTCAACACCGCGCGCAGGTTGTCACGCAGCACCGGCGCGGCGCGCACCGCATAAACGCCCGCCTTGGGGCGCGGCGCATGGGTCAGATGCGCACAATCGCCCGCCGCGAAAATCGCCTCATGCCCTTCAACCCGCAGGTCCTTACCCACGCGAAGAAAGCCGTCGGGTGTAACTGGCAGCCCCGTTTCGGCCACCCAACCATGGGCCCGCGCACCGGCAGCACCAGCGGTAAAACCCGACACAATCTCTTCCCCGTCGGACGTGCGCACCCCCTCGGCCGTGACCTGCGCCACTGTAATGCCAGTCCGCACATGTACCCCCGCCTCTTGGCAAGCGCGCAAGAGACGCCGACGCGTCACCGGCGCATCGGGGGCGATCACACCCGCACGCTCAATCAGCGTCACCTGCGCCGCGCCAGTCACCTGCCTCAGCCGAAAATCCATCGCCAGCGCCAGCTCAATCCCGGCGATACCGCCTCCGATCACCGCCACTCGGGGCGGGGCCGTACCTTTCGCGACCGAGCCCAGAAATCTCTCCCACGCCGCCGCGAACGGCCCGAGCGGCTTGGCCGGAACACCGTGCGCGGCAAAGCCAGGCAAATCCTTCATGTCAGAGTGAATCCCGACATCCACCGAGGCCACATCATAGGCAACATCGCCACGCCCCGCGACCGTGATCCGCCCCGCCTCCGCGTCGATGGCCGTAGCCGCGCCGATCACCAGCCGTGCCCCTGCGAACCGCGTCAGTTTCACAAGGTCGATCTCCAACGCCTCACGCGGATAATGCCCCGCGACCAGCCCCGGCAACATACCGGTATAGGGCGCGACCGGGTTCGGGTCGATCACGGTGAGGCGCGTACCGGGCAGCGGGTTCATGCCCCACATCCGCAACACCAGCGCATGAGCATGGCCGCCGCCGATCAGCACCAGATCGCGGGTCAGAGGTAAGGGGGTCATTTTGCAAGGCTCCGAAACATGCGGCGGGCATACGGGATTAATCCGGCGCCGCAAAGCGGCGAATGCGCGCGTCTCACCCGCCCTTCAACCGCTTGAGAAGCACCACCTCGCTATCCTCGGCAATCGGCTGGAACCAGCTGTCATTATAGACCCGCCCGTCGATGGAGACCGAGACGCCGCGCTCCAGTTCCGGGCGCAGGCCGGGGAATTTCTCCCCCAGCCCGTCGAGCAACTCGCGCAAGGTCCCGGCCTCGACCTCGACCTTGCGCGCGCCCTCCGCCTGATCGGCGAGCGAGCCCCAGAGCAGCACTTCGACCATCAGCCCTCCGCTTTGGCCTGAACTGCCGCCAGCACGCGCGGCGGCGACATCGGCAGCTGCGTCATCCGCACACCCGCCGCCTCAGAGACCGCATTGGCAATCGCCGCCAAGGGCGGCACAATCGAGGTCTCGCCCACCCCGCGCACGCCGTAGGGGTGGCCCGGGTTGGGGATTTCCAGAATGACCGTGTCGATCATCGGCAGGTCCGACGCCACGGGAATGCGGTAGTCGAGAAAGCCCGCGTTTTGCAGGATGCCATCCTCGCCGTAGATGTACTCCTCGTTCAGCGCCCAGCCGATGCCCTGCACGGCCCCACCCTGAAACTGGCCTTCGACGTAGGACGGATGCACCGCCTTGCCGGCGTCCTGGAACACCGTGTAGCGCAGGATCTTGGTCGAGCCGGTGTCGCGGTCAAGCTCCACATCCACCATATGGGTGGCGAAACTCACCCCCGCGCCTTCGGCATTCACCTCGTGATGCCCGGCAATCGGCCCGCCGGTATTCGAGGCGATGGCGGCGATCTCCTTGAGCGTCATGGGCGGGAATTTCCCGGCATTGGGCCCGGCGGGGCGCGCGGCCCCGTCCTCCCACTCCACGGCCTCGTCGTCGATGCCCCAGATCATAGCGGCGCGGCGGCACATCTCGCGCTTGGCGGCGCGGGCGGCCTCAATCGTGGCCAACCCCACGGCAAAGGTCACGCGGGAGCCGTCGGTCACCTCGTTCTGCCCCAAGGATCCGGTATCGGCGATGATCGTGCGAACCTGATCGTAGGGGATGCCCAGCTCCTCGGCCGCCATCATCGTCATCGACGCGCGCGAGCCGCCGATATCGGGGTTGCCCTCCGAGACGGTCACGGTGCCATCGGGCGTGATGTTGAGGCTCACACAGGTGTCGCCGCCGAAGTTGAACCAGAAACCGCAGGCCACGCCCCGGCCCTGATTTTCACCCAGAGGGGCGGACCAATGCGGATGCGATTTCGCCGCCTCCAACGTCGCCTTGAGGCCAATGGCGGGATAGGTCGGACCATAAGACGCCTTGGTCCCCTCATCCGCCCCGTTCATCAGCCGCACCTCCAGCGGGTCGAGGCCAAAGGCCTTGGCCGCCTCGTCAATCGCGCTCTCGATGGCAAAGGCCGCCATCGGCGCGCCGGGGGCGCGGTAGGCGGCAGCCTTGGGCCGGTTGGTCACCACGTCCCAGCCCACGGTCTTGACGTTTTCCAGATCGTAAGGCGCAAAGCCCGACATCGCGCCCATGTCGACGGGCGATCCGGGATAAGCCCCGCCCTGATAGCGCAACTCGGCGAAACCGGCGGTGATCTTGCCGTCTTTGGTCATGCCGATCTTGACGTCAATCGAGGTCGAGGAGGTCGGCCCGGTGGCGCGCAGCACCTCGGAGCGGCTCATCACCATCTTGACCGGGCGGCCCGCCTTCTTGGCGAGCATGAGTGCGACAGGTTCCAAAAACACCACCGTCTTGCCGCCAAAGCCGCCGCCGATTTCAGAGGCGGTGACGCGCAACTGCCCCTGTTCCATACCCAGAATGGCGGCGCAGGTGTTGCGCACCATGTAATGCCCTTGGGTGCAGACCCACAGATCGGCGCGGCCATCCGCACCCATCGTGGCCAGACAGGCATGCGGCTCGATATAACCCTGATGGGTGGCCGCGGTGCGATAGGTGCGCTCGACCACGCGGTCGGCCTGTTTCAGCCCGGCCTCGATATCGCCATGCCCGAATTCCGAGCGCGCGATGACGTTCTGAGACAGGCCCTCGGGCACCGTTTCCTGTTGGCGGCCCTCATGCAGCACCGGGGCGTCGGGCTTTATCGCCGCGTCCACGTCCGTCACATGCGGCAAGACCTCGTATTCGACCTCAATGAGCTTGAGCGCCTTGCGCGCCACGGCCGGGCTGCTTGCGGCCACGGCGGCCACCGCGTGACCATCGTAAAGCGCCTTGTCGCCCGCCATGCAATTGTCGAGCACATCGGCCACATCCTCGGGCACCTCGCCGAAATCGGCGCGGGTGACCACCGCCTTGACGCCAGACAGTGCCTCGGCCTTCGACGCGTCGATCTTCACGATCCGCGCGTGGGCGTGGGGCGAGCGCAGGATGCGCCCGGTCAGCATGCCCGGCGCCACCATGTCGGCGCCAAACCGCGCGCGGCCCGTCACCTTGTCGATCCCGTCAGGCCGGTCGGGCCGCGTGCCTACAACCTTGAAATCGCGAGTTTTCTTGGTGTCATCCAATGCCATTACGATGCCCTCCGCATATCCGCCGCCGTTTCCATCACGGCGCGGATGATCTTGTCATACCCGGTGCAGCGGCAGAGATTGCCCGCCAGCCAATAGCGCACCTCCTCCTCGCTCGGATCGGGGTTGCGCTCCAGCAGCGATTGCGCCGCGACCAGAATGCCCGGCGTGCAGATCCCGCATTGCAGGGCGGCCATCTCGATGAACTTCTGCTGCAACGGGTGCAATTGATCGCCCGTGGCCATGCCCTCGATGGTGGCGATGTCGCGGCCCTCGGCCTCGGCCCCCAGCATCAGGCAGGAACAGACCAGACGGCCATCGACCGCTACCGAACAGGCCCCGCAATCGCCGGTGCCGCAGCCTTCCTTGGTGCCGGTCAGGCCCAGCCTGTCGCGCAGCACGTCGAGCAGCGTGTCCTCGGCCTCGCAGAGAAACTCGGTCTCATCACCGTTGATCTTGGTGGTTACGTGTAGCTGGCTCATGCCGTTTCTCCTTTCGCGCGCTTGGCCGCGATCACTGCCGCGCGTCGGGCCAGAACGCCCGACACGTGCTTGCGGAAATCAATCGTGCCGCGCTTGTCGTCAATCGGGGTGGCCGCCGCCGAGCAAGCCGCCGCCAGATCACTGAGCGCCGCCTCGTCGAGAACGCGGCCAATGATCGCCTGCGCCGCGTCCTCGACCAGCATCACCTTGGGGCCCACGGCCCCGAGCGACACCCGCGCCGCCGTCACCCGGTCGCCCTCGTCAAGGCTCAGCGAAATGCCGCAGCCCACCACCGCAATATCCATCTCGGTGCGCGGGATGAAGCGCAGATAGGCATCGCTCGCGCGCGCCCCGCGTGCGGGCAGCCAGACAGAGGCGATGAATTCGCCGCGCTCCAGCGCCGTCTTGCCCGGCCCGTGCGGCACGTCGATCACATCCATGTCGCGCGTGCCGTTCGGCCCGGCAATGCGCACGGTCGCCCCCGCCGCGACCATCGCCGGCACACTGTCCGCCGCCGGTGAGGCATTGCACAGGTTCCCCGCCAGCGTGGCGCGCCCCTGCACCTGCGTCGAGCCGATCAGCCCCGCCGCCTCGACCACGCCGGGCCAGTCGGCGACAAGCCCCGCATGCTCGCCCATCTCGGCACCCGAGACCGCCGCCCCGATGCGCCAGCCACCGTCTTCGGCGGCAATGTCACGCATGCCCTCGATACGCTTGATATCGACGATCATCTCCGGTTCGATCATCTCCGAGCGCAGCTTGACGAGCAGGTCTGTGCCCCCCGCCAGCACATGCGCGCCGTCCTGCCCGGCCAGCAGGCTCACGGCCTCTTCCAGCCGGGTCGGTGCCTCGTATCGCATCTGGGTTGTCCTTTCCTCGTGTTATCATCCGCGAGCCAGTGACTGACTCGGACTCTTTCAATACCGACTATTCCGCAACTACGCGCCGGACGCAAACGCCTCGCCGACATCTAGAGGTCCCGGCAGGTCACGTCTAATGCGTCGTATCACTCACCGAGCCGATAGACCCGCAATTCCGGCAACGCGGTCAACGGCACCTCGATCGCACGGAACGCCGCCAGCGAGAGCTGGCTACCCGCGCCTCGCTCGGCCGCGAGCGGAATAAGATCGACCGCCACGGACTGCCCGGACGGTGCGTAATCCACCCGGCCCCGGCCCGCAACATCGACTAATGGCGTCTTGAGCCAAAGCCCGGCCTCGCCCGGTGCCCCGAGAGACGCAATTGTCGTCCCCAGATCGCGTGCCGCGCTCGTCGCAGCCTCTCGCCGCGCCGCCGCGCGCTCTTGCGGTGTGACGGTGTCCAGAGCGTCCGGCGTGTTCGGTCGCACAGGCGCCGGCGTCTCGGCCACAGGCGGCTCGGCCCCGGCCTCCGGGGCCGCCTGCGGGGCGAACACCCGTTCAACCTGGGCACAGCCCCCAAGGGCCATTCCGACCGCTATGATGAAGCCCGTCTGTCTCATGCGCGTACCCTAACCTTGCCTCCCGCGCCCATCAACGCCGAACTTGTCCCTTGCCCCTCTGCCCGGCCGCGCATAGATTTGCAGTATGACAGCACCTCTCATTGACCCGTTCCAGCGCGCTATCTCTTATCTGCGCGTCTCCGTCACCGACCGCTGCGATTTTCGCTGCGTTTACTGCATGTCGGAAAACATGACCTTCCTGCCCAAGAAAGAGCTGCTGACGCTCGAAGAGCTGGATCGCATGTGCACGACCTTCATCGACATGGGCGTTGAAAAGCTACGCATAACTGGCGGAGAGCCGCTGGTGCGCAAGGGCATCATGACGTTTTTCGACGGCATGACACGCCACCTCGACAGTGGCGCGCTCAAGGAACTGACGCTGACCACCAATGGCAGCCAGATGGAGCGTTTTGCGGACGATCTTTACGAAGCCGGCGTGCGCCGGGTCAACATCTCGCTCGACACGCTGGATGAGAAGAAATTCGCCGATATCACCCGGTGGGGCCGCCTGCCCCAGGTGATCAAGGGCATTGACGCGGCCCAACGCGCGGGCCTCAGGGTCAAGATCAACACCGTCGCGCTCAAGGGCTTCAACGAGGACGAATTGTTCACGCTGACCGATTGGTGCGCGGAGCGCGACATGGACCTCACCTTTATCGAGGTCATGCCGATGGGCGATATCGGCAATGAGGACCGGCTTGACCAGTACTGGAAGCTCTCCGATCTGCGCACCGACCTGCGCGAGAGGTTTACCCTCACCGACCTGCCAGACCGCACCGGCGGCCCGGCCCGCTATGTGCGGATCGAGGAAACCGGGCAAAAGATCGGCTTCATCACGCCGCTCACGCATAATTTCTGCGAAAGCTGCAACCGTGTGCGCCTGACCTGCACCGGCGAGCTCTACATGTGCCTCGGCCAAGAGGACATGGCCGACCTGCGCGCACCGCTGCGCAACAATCCGGCCAGCGACGCTCCCCTGATGGAGGCCATTCGCAGCGCGATCACGCGCAAGCCCAAAGGTCATGATTTCGACTATTCAAGGCAATCGGTCGATGGCCGCGTCTCGCGCCACATGAGCCATACCGGCGGCTGATGGTCGGCAGGCCCGCGCCCCTGCTTCTCAGGCTCTACGGCGCGGCGGCCAATCTGCTTGGGCCATTGGCCTACGCCAGAGTGAAATCAAAGCTCTCGGCGCAGGGCACCCCCCCTGCCCGATGGCCCGAGCGAATCGGGTACGCCACCCTGCCCCGGCCCGAGGGCAGGCTGGTCTGGTTTCATGCCGCGAGCGTCGGCGAAAGCGTCTCGGTGCTGCGCCTCATTACCCGTTGGGCCGAAACGAGCCCCGATCTGCACTTTCTGCTGACCTCCGGTACAGCCACCTCCGCCGACATCGTGGCGGCGCGTTTGCCGCCGCGCACCCGGCACCAGTTTGCCCCGCTCGACACCGGCCCGGCGATGCGCCGGTTCCTGCGTCACTGGCACCCCGACGCCGCGGTTCTTGTCGAGAGCGAGCTTTGGCCCCAGATGCTGCGCGCGACACATAGCGCGGGCACGCCGCTCGCGCTGATCAACGCGCGGCTTTCCGACCGCTCTTCCCGCAATTGGCGGCGCGCGCCCCGGACCGCGCGGCACCTGATGGAAACGTTTCAACTGATCCATTGTCAGGACACTCGGACCGCAGACCACCTTCAGGCGCTCGGACTGACGCGCGCGCGGCCCGGCACAAACCTCAAGTCGCTCGCAGGGGCGTTGCCCTATGAGACAGACACCCGCGACGCCATTGCCCGGCAGATCGGCTTGCGTCCGGTCTGGCTTGCGGCCTCCACACATCCCGGCGAAGACGAGATCATGCTTGCGGCCCATGCCCGCCTGCTCACCTCGCAACCGGACGCACTACTCATCTTGGTGCCGCGCCACCCCGAGCGCGGTGCGGCGCTTGAGACGCTGATCGCGGATCACCGCTTTGATGCGGCGCGCCGCGCCATTGGCGGGCAGATCACCAGCCAGACCCAAGTCTATCTCGCGGACACTCTGGGCGAGACCGGGCTTTGGTATGCGCTATCACCCCTGACCTGTCTGTGCGGATCTTTCACGCGCGCAGGCGGCCACACGCCCTACGAGCCTGCCCTCGCCGGCTCGGCGATCCTGCATGGCCCGCATTACGCCAATTTCGCCGACGCCTACCCGGCGTTTGACGCCTCGGGTGCGGCGCTAGAGGTCCAGGATGCCAAAAGTCTCGCGAAATCTCTCGACCGCCTGTTGGCTGATCCACAGGCCCTGCGCCAGATGCGTGAGACGTCCATCGCGGTCACCGAGTCGCAGCAAACCGCGCTCGACCAGATCATCGACGACCTGTCCCTCAGCCTCGGTCTGTCCACATGATCCTATCATTCACCGTTCTCGAAATACTCAAGTTCGCCGCCCGATGACCGAACTGATCGTGACCAATTTCAATCGCAATTTCACCGGTGTCTCGGCCACGGCGGCGGGCGTTGTGCGCCTGCAACACCACCAATTCGACATGGCGCTGTCAGGCGTGGCGCTGCCCGGCTGTCCGGCGCCTGTCTCTCGCTCCGAGGCACGCCGCCTCTCACAGGTGCCGCCGCAGGGTCGGCCCTGCACGATCTGGCATGTGCGCCGCAACACGGAAATGCGCGCCGCCCTTTGGGCGCGGGACGTGCTGCGCCTGCCCATCCGCATCGTCTTTACCTCCGCCGCGCAACGCCGCCATTCGGCCTTTCCCCGCTGGCTCATCTCCCGCATGGATGCCGTCATCGCGACCACCGAGGCCGCCGCCGGATATGTCCCGCATCTGCGCGCCGTCGTGCCGCACGGCGTGGATTGCG
Organism: uncultured Roseovarius sp.; assembly: GCF_947259555.1. Taxonomy (GTDB): domain Bacteria; phylum Pseudomonadota; class Alphaproteobacteria; order Rhodobacterales; family Rhodobacteraceae; genus Roseovarius. Next base: position 14,173 of record NZ_CAMYMD010000016.1, on the reverse strand, counting down.
CGCGGTTCAGCCCGGCCGTCAACAGGGCAGCGGCATGGTCCGCGACCGGCTACCCCGGGACATGCGGGATCGCGACCATCGGGCGCATACGGCCCGAAAAAGGCACCGATCGCTTTGTCGATGCGATGCTGCGCCTGCTACCGGACCACCCCGACGTCACAGCCCTTGTCATCGGGCGCGCAGGCCGGCAGGACCAGCAGTTTCTCGCCGACCTAAAGGCGCGGATCGCCAAGGCAGGGCTTGCCGACCGCCTTCTTTTTACCGGCGAGATCGCGCCTGACACGATACCTGCCCTCTTGCGCGCGTTGACGGCGGTGGTGCAATTGCCGACCTATGAAGGCTATGGAATGGCCCCGCTCGAAGCAATGGCCTCCGGCGTGCCGTTCGTCGCCACCGACGCGGGCTATTATCGACGGTTTGCGGCCGGCGGCACGGCAGGTCTCATCACAGCCGACGCCGCGCATGACCTTGACACGCTGTTGCGCAATCCGGCGCATCATTCCAGAATGGCGGATCACGCGCGACGCCTTGCCGAGGCCGAGTTCAGCATCGAGCGCGAGGCGCAGGGCATTGCCCGTGTCTACGCGTCTCTATGGTCAGACAGTTGAGCCTATTCAACGCAGACGCACCGCCGCCTCGATCGTTCCGAAATCGGGATATTGCAGCAAGACAACCGCTGGCTCATCGCCGCGTATCTCGAATTCCAGATCGAGCGGCGCTTCGCCGTCCCAACGCGCCAGCCGCACCATCTCGGTCACGATGTTGGTGTAGGTGATGGTCTCTCCGGCGTTCTCACCCCGCTCGATGGCCACAGTCTCTTCCGGCATGTAGCGAACGAGTTGCACCATGAGCGGCATCTCGCGCGCGGGCTGCGCGTCAGCCCGAAGACGGACGCGCCCGCCCTCACGCCCGATGTGAACGGCTATATCATGTCCGCTCCGTGCAAGATGCTTGTCGATCAGGTCTGTCACGTCCCGCAACCGGGTGCCGACCACATGATCCGAGCCATTTATGATCATCTGAGGTGTGTAGACCATCTTGCGATCGTTTGCAGCGGCATAGCCGCGCTGTCGCGCGCTATAGTCCGGGCTGCCAAAACTGTCTTCCCAGCCGATATAATCCCAGTAATCCACGTGGAAAGCGAGCGCCAGGACGTCATCACGCGACGCCAGCTGCGTCAGGAACGCATCCGCTGGAGGACAGGACGCGCAGCCTTGGGACGTAAACAGCTCCACAACCACCGGCCTCTCCCGCGCCCCGGCCTGTATCACGCCGATCATGAGGGCCATCAGCCCTGCGCAAACGTTAGCCGCGATCTGTCGCATATCAATTTTCATCCCGTTGGTGCCCATGTCATCCCAACACAGTTTCCCATGCTGGAACACCCGGCAATCTAGGTTGCCTGGCTCAATATAACCAATCAAGGTTTCGAGAGACAGGGGCGGGATCTTGAAATGAACCCAATTGTGTGCAATAGTATACATAAACTAGCCCAGCCCTCTTGATCGGCATCGCCAAATCGGTCAGAAGCAGGGTCAAGTTATCCAGCCTCGACCATGAAAGGACGGCCCCCATGCCCATCAGTGTCGGACAAGACAGCGCAAAGACCCGCAAGACCCTCACCGTCGGCGACCAAAGCGTCGCCTATTATTCGATCTCCGCCGCCGAGGCCGCCGGTCTCGGCGATTTCTCGCGCCTGCCCGCCGCCCTCAAGGTGGTGCTCGAGAACATGCTGCGCTTCGAGGACGGCAAGACCGTCACCGTCGACGATATCAAGGCGTTCTCCGAATGGGCCGCGAATGGCGGCCGCGCCAACCGCGAACTGGCCTATCGCCCGGCCCGCGTGCTGATGCAGGATTTCACCGGCGTGCCGGCTGTGGTCGATCTGGCCGCGATGCGCGACGGGATCGTGGCGCTTGGCGGCGATGCACAGCAGATCAACCCGCTCAACCCCGTCGATCTGGTGATCGACCACTCGGTGATGATCGACGAGTTTGGCAATCCGCGCGCCTTCCAGATGAACGTGGACCGCGAATACGAGCGCAACATGGAGCGCTATCAGTTCCTCAAATGGGGTCAGGGCGCGTTCAACAACTTCCGCGTCGTCCCCCCCGGCACCGGCATCTGCCATCAGGTCAATCTCGAATACCTGGCCCAGACCGTCTGGACCGACGAGGACCAGAACGGCGAGACGGTGGCCTACCCCGACACGCTCGTGGGCACCGACAGCCACACCACGATGATCAACGGCGTCTCGGTCCTCGGCTGGGGCGTCGGCGGCATCGAGGCCGAGGCCGCGATGCTCGGCCAACCGATTTCCATGCTGATCCCTGAGGTCGTCGGCTTCGAGCTGACCGGCGCGATGATGGAAGGCACCACCGGCACCGACCTGGTGCTCAAGGTCGTGGAAATGCTGCGCCAGAAGGGCGTGGTCGGCAAATTCGTCGAATTCTACGGCTCCGGCCTCGATCACCTGCCGCTCGCCGACCGCGCCACCATCGCCAACATGGCCCCCGAATACGGTGCAACCTGCGGCTTTTTCCCGATCGACGACGAAACCCTGCGTTACCTGCGCAACACCGGGCGCGACGAGGCCCGCGTCGAACTGGTCGAGGCCTATGCCAAGGAAAACGGCTTCTGGCGCACCGCCGATTACGCGCCGGTCTATACCGACACGCTCAGCCTCGACATGGGCACCATCGTGCCCGCCATCTCCGGCCCCAAACGCCCGCAGGATTACGTCGCCCTCGATCAGGCCGCGTCGAAATTCTTTGATGTCGTCTCGGAATATCGCGGCGAGGATGAAGGCGCCGACGCCACCGACATGGCCGCCGAGGGCCCGGCCCCCGACGCGGCTCAAGACCCGCGCAAATCCGCCCCCGTCAAGGGCGAGGACTATGAACTGCGCGACGGCTCGGTGGTGATCGCGTCGATCACCTCCTGCACCAACACCTCCAACCCTTACGTGATGATCGGCGCAGGCCTCGTGGCCCGCAAGGCGCGCGAACTGGGCATCACCCGCAAGCCCTGGGTCAAGACCTCCCTCGCCCCCGGCTCTCAGGTGGTCTCGCACTACCTCGAGGCCGCCGGCCTGCAAGAGGATCTCGACGCCATCGGCTTCAACCTCGTGGGCTATGGCTGCACCACCTGCATCGGCAACTCGGGCCCCCTGCAAAAGGAAATCTCCGAGGCCATCGCCGAGGCCGATCTCATCGCCACGTCTGTGCTCTCCGGCAACCGCAACTTCGAGGGGCGCATCTCTCCGGATGTGCGCGCCAACTACCTCGCTTCGCCGCCGCTCGTGGTGGCCTACGCGCTCGCCGGTGACATGAATATCGACATCAGCCAGGATCCCCTCGCCCATGACAAGGACGGCAACCCGGTCTACCTCAAGGATATCTGGCCGAGCCAGGCCGAGATCGCCGAACTGGTCGAGCGTACCGTCACGCGCGAGGCGTTCCAGTCGAAATATGCCGATGTCTTCAAGGGCGACGACAAATGGCAGGAGGTCGAAACGTCGGAGGGCGAGACCTATGACTGGCCCGCGCAGTCGACCTACGTCCAGAACCCGCCCTACTTCAAGGGCATGTCGAAAGACCCCGGCACCATCTCCAATATCGAGGGCGCGCGCATCCTGGCCCTCCTGGGCGACATGGTCACAACCGACCACATCTCGCCCGCAGGCTCGTTCAAGGAAACCACCCCGGCCGGTAAATACCTGACCGAGCGTCAGGTGCCGGTGCGCGAGTTCAACTCCTACGGCTCACGGCGCGGCAATCACGAGGTGATGATGCGCGGCACCTTCGCCAATATCCGCATCCGCAACGAGATGCTGGACGGGGTCGAGGGCGGCTATACCAAGGGGCCGGACGGCGAACAGACCTCGATCTTTGACGCCTCCATGGCGTACCAGGAGCAGGGCACGCCCCTCGTCGTCTTCGGCGGTGAGCAATACGGCGCAGGCTCAAGCCGCGACTGGGCCGCCAAGGGCACCGCCCTTCTGGGCGTCAAGGCCGTCATCGCCGAGAACTTTGAGCGCATCCACCGCTCCAACCTCGTCGGCATGGGCGTCATCCCGTTCGAGTTCACCGGCGGCGACACCCGCAAGACGCTGAACCTCACCGGCGATGAAAGCGTCTCGATCCACGGCCTCGATGCTGTGAAACCGCAGCAGGAGGTGCCCTGCACCCTCACCTATGCGGACGGCACCGAGAAAGAGATCACGCTGAAATGCCGGATCGATACCGCCATCGAGAAGGAATATGTCGAACATGGCGGCGTGCTGCATTACGTGCTGCGCGATCTGGCCAAATCCGCCGCCTGAGCGACAAGGCGGGGCCGGGACATCCCCGGCCCCGCACACTCCGTCATCCCCATCCAATCGTCATCGTCCGGCTTGACCGGACGATCTCTCACCACACGTCCCCCCTTTAACCCGTCCTCCCGTCATCGTCCGGCTCGACCGGACGATCTCTCGCCACACGTACCCCTTTAACCAGTCCTCCCGTCATCGTCCGGCTTGACCGGACGATCTCCCGCCGCCCCACCGGCCCGCCCTTTTTTCATGGAATGCGCAAGTTTTGGCCGGTCCGCGCCGCATCTGCACGGATTTCCGCCGATCACGCACGCGTGACGCGTTTGCCCGCCGCTTCCCCCTTACTTTCTCCGCCGCGTTGCCCATCTTGGCGAAAAGAGCAGAAAAAAGAGGTGCAGCCATGAGAACCATCGTCATCCTCGCGCAGGCCGCGTTCATCAGCATGGTTGCCGTGATCGGCGCCTACGGCGACAGCGACCACAAAGCCCCCTGCCCCCTGCCCGCCGCCGCCGAGGCAGCACAGCATTGCGAGGTGGAGCGGTAGGCGGGAGGGGCGGACGCCTTACTCTTCGTCGGGGGCCTCTGGCGGCACATAAGTCTCCGGGTCCGCCTGCCACTTGCGCCACTCTTCGTCGAATTGATCATAGTCCAACTCAAATGTCGGCCAATGCGCAGGCCACTCCACCCCGTCCGGGAGTCTGACCGAGCCATCCCCGAACGCATACATGACGTGATCAGCGATTTGTGGTACGCTCGTGAAATCACTCCCCCTCAGCGCGGATGCCGAAAAATTGGCGGCGCTAAGGAGCGTTGATTTGTCCATCTTAGTCCCCGTGAGGTCTGCTCCATCCAACTGCGCTGCTATGAGGTCCGCCCCCTGTAACTCCGCATACATGAGGTCTGCCCCCTGCAACTGCGCCCCTACGAGATCCGCCCCCTGCAACTTCGCCACCCGGAGGTCCGCCCTCTGCAACTGCGCCCCCATGACGTTCGCGCCCTGCAACTGCGCTCCCAAGAAGTTCGCGCCCTGCAAATGCGCTCCACGCAACTCAACCCCCTGCAAAGCTGCGGATAGAAAACTCGCATTGCTAAAATTCAGCCCGGACAGCGAAATACCTTGTAAATTTGCGCGGCGCAGATCGATCCCTATCGCTCCAAGTTTTCCAGATGTGTTCAATCGCCCAAGACTTTGAACGGCACTTTCAATGTCCGGTCGAGCAGCTTTCACCGCGCGGACCCACCGCCTAATTTTAGAGTTATGCCGAGTATCTTCCTCTTGCATTTCTTCGGGCGGGTATTCTCGGCTCAGTTCCCGAACATACAAGGCTAGCGTTCGCGCTATGCGTGGTGCTTCAGCTTCACGTTCGTCGGCCAAACCTTCCAATCGGTCGATTGCTGCGGCACGCACCAGAATATCATCCTGCCATTCACTCAAAATCCGCATATGTTCACCTTCGCCAACCTCTCGCGTAATCTGTCTCCGTGTAGCCAAGTCTGTCGTCGCGACACTCACTTTATCGTTGAACAAAGCGTCTTCTGCCGTCTCGGTCTGCCGCCGGGTCAGGATCAGCCGGTTGATCGTGATCGGCAGCGCGATCACCGCCCCCAGCACCGTGGTCAGCGCCACAAGCTGCGCGAGGGTGAATCGCCAGTTCCAGACGTTCTCCGCCGCCTCGGGCGGGGCGTGAAAGATGACCTGCCACAGGATTGCATAGAGCCCGGCAAACAGCGTGCCCGCGACGATGCCCCATGTAAGAAGAAGGATCAGGAACAGAACCGGGTGCAGCCCCTTCATGCCCACTTTCTCCGCCAGCCGCCTGATCCGGTCATCCGGCGCGGTCGGGGCCTCGGCGGATCGGCCAACTACCCCCTGCACCCCGTAGAACACCACCGTCAGGCCGATGAAAATCCACAGCAGCGGGTGGGTCGCGATGGTCAGGAAACTGTCAAGCAATGGCACCGTCCGGACATGACCCAAAATTCAACTCTAGGCATAGCCGAAACCGGGCCTTCGGGGAACGATTGATTGCGGTCAGGGCCGCGCGCCCGCACCGACGCAATACCGACGTGATACCGACGCGATACAGCCTGCCTTTTCCGGGTTGGACATGCAGTGCCCTGCGCGCTCTAATTGCGCGCTCTCTCGATCGCGGGGAGGATGGTGTTTTCCATCACCCGGTCGGTGATCGGCCCGGCAAAGCGCAGCACGATCTGCCCGTCGCCGTCGATCACATAGGTCTCAGGCACACCGTAGACACCCCAATCGAGCGCCATGCGACCCTGAGCATCGGCCCCCATGGCCGTATAGGGATTTCCCAATTCTTCCAGAAAACCCAAGGCATTACCGGGCTTATCCTTGTAATTCACCCCGTAGATGGTGAGGCCGCTTTCTGCCAGGTCCTCAAGATTGGGATGCTCCACCCGGCACGGCGCACACCAGCTGGCCCAGTAGTTGACGAGGCTGACCTCGCCCGCGCGCAGATCGGCATCGGTGAAGGGCGCACCCTCGCCCAACGGCGTCACGGCCACGGCCGGGGCGGACTTACCCTGTAGCGCCGAGGGCAACTCATTGGGATTGTCGCGCCCCAACCCCACCAAAGCCAGCCCCGCGAATCCCGCGAAGATTACCAGCGGAGCGAGCATCATCGGCGACAGCTTAGCCATGGGATTTCACCTTGCTTTCAATATCTTCCAGCTCTTTCTTGATGCGTTTCGAGCGGCGCAGGCTGAGCCATACTATGAGCGCCAGCAGCACCAGCGACACGGCATAGGACGAGAGCACCGCGTCTGCGTACTTTCCCAGATCAGGCATCATGCCCCCATCCTCTCACGAGCCAGCAGCGCGCGCATGCGGCGGGCGCGAATTTCCGTGCGGGTGCGCATCAGCACCAGTGCAATGAACAGCAACACAAACCCCGCCATCGCAACCAAGAGCGGATACCAGAACACATCGGCCACGTTCTCTTCCTTGTCGAGGCTGAGCGACGCGCCCTGATGCAGCCCCTGATTCCAGAAATTCACCGCGTAGCGGCTGAGCAGCGCAAAGACCGAGCCCACCAGGCACAGGATCGAAGTGAGATCGGCGGCGGTGTCGTCATTCTCGATTGCCTCCCACAGGGCAATATAGCCGAGATAAAAGAGGAACAGGATCAAAAAGCTCGTGAGCCGCGGATCCCAGGCCCACCATGTGCCCCACATCGGCTGGCCCCAGATCGCCCCGGTCAGCAGCGCGATCACGGTCATGATCATCCCCACGGGGGCAGCGGCGCGGGCGGCAAGGGCGCTGACGTGATGGCGGCGCACGATCCAGACCAGCGAGGTCACCAGCATCATCAGCCAGGCATTGATCGCCATCAGCGCCGCAGGCACGTGCAGATAGATGATCTTGACGGTGGAGCCTTGCCGGTAGTCATCCGGCGTGAAGAAAAAACCCCAGACGAGGCCCACCAGCAGCGTCAGTGCAGCCGACCACGCGACCCACGGCAAGACGCGGTCCGTGGTCTGAATGAATTTCTTGGGATTGGCATATTCCCAGAGCGAATTCAGGCTCATCCCGTTTCCTTTGTTCATCGCAGGTTGACCCTCAATACCGCAGCCGACGCGAAAGGCAAAAGCGCGATGGTGCCGCAGGTGATCCCCGCGAGCAACAGCAGCGGCGTGGTGATATCAAACCCTTCCGCGCCGCGCCGGGCCATCTCTGCTCCGAAAATCAATGTAGGCACGTAAAGCGGCAGCACAAGCAGGCTGAGGAGCAATCCGCCGCGCTTGAGGCCGACGGTCAGCGCCGCGCCGAACGTGCCGATGACGCTAAGCGCGGGGGTGCCAAGGGCAAGCGAGAGGGTGAGCCAGAGAAAGCCCGCCTCGGGCAGGTTCAGCAGCACGCCCAGGACCGGAGCCACCAAGACAAGCGGCAGGCCCGTGGTCAGCCAGTGGGCGAGCGCCTTGACGCTGACGATCCCCTCCATCGGCAGAGGCGAGGTGGCGAGCAGGTCGAGGCTGCCATCCTCCCAGTCGAGGGCGAAGATCCGGTCGAGAGACAGCAGGCAAGCCAGAAGCGCGCCCAGCCACAGGATACCCGGGGCGATCTTGGAGAGAAGCGCGCTTTGCGGCCCGACGCCGAAGGGCACCAGCACCACGACGATCAGGAAGAACGACAGGCCAAGGCCAAAGCCGCCGCCCGCGCGCATCGCCAGCCGGATATCACGGGTCAGCAGCGCGATCAAAGGAAGGCCCCGTCGAAATCTTCGATATCGAGCGGCTTGGCCCGGTAGGGGCCGACATCGAGCACCTGCGCCTCCGAGAGGCCGAGGTCGATATGCGTGGCGATGAGCGCGGCACCGCCCTGTGCCAGATGGGCGCGCACGGCGGCGGCAAACATCGCCACGGCATCGACATCAAGCGAGACGGTGGGTTCGTCCAGTACCCAAATCGCGCGGCCCGTGACCAGAAGCCGCGCAAGGCCGAGCCTGCGTTTCTGCCCGGCCGAGAGCGCGCCTGCGGGACGCGCGGCCAAGGGGCCAAGGGAGAAGGCGGCAATTGCGGCGGAAATATCATGATTGCCAAAGGCTTGCGCCCAGAAGTTGAGGTTCTCGGTGACCGTCAGTGTCGGCTTGATTCCGTCGGAATGGCCCGCGTAGACGAGGCTTTCGGGTGTCACATCGACCTGTCCCGAGAGCGGCGGCTGCAACCCTGCGACGGTGCGCAAGAGCGTGGTCTTGCCGATACCGTTCGGCCCGCGCAGCACCATCGCCTGACCGGCCCCGAGCGTAAAACTCAGCCCTTCCAGCACGGGTATCCCGCCGCGTGCTATGCTCAGATCGGTTACAGTCAGCATCATGCGCCCGCTTTAGCCCAAAGCCGGGGGCGCGAAAAGCGCCAAGGCTGCGCGCATCGTCACACCGGCAATGCCGCCACCGCCACGCGCCGCCCCTCGGAGAGGAGCACGTTATAGGTGCGACAGGCGGCGGGGGAACTCATCGCCTCGACACCCACATTGGCCTCTTCGAGCGCGTGGCGCAGATCGGCGGGGATGTGCGCGACCTCGGCGCCGGTGCCGATGAAGATCACGTCGACCTCTTGGGCGAGGTCCAACAGAGGCTGTGTGTCCTCGAATCCGCCCCAGCCGCGCGCCGATTGCACGGTCACGAGGATCGCCCCCTCCATGACCTCGCCCGCGACGCGGAAGAATCCCGGCCCGTAGCCGTCGATGGGCGTGGCCCCGGCAAAGCTGATTTCGGTCATCTGCATGGCAACGTCTCCTTCACGTCCAGAGTGGCAGGCCGCTCAGCACGGCAAGGCCGATCACGGCATAGGCGGCCCAACGGTAGAGCCGCTCGTGGCGCGGGTCAAACAGCGCCTGCCCGATGAGCGAGGTGATGAAATAGGGCACGGCAAGGACCAGCGCGAGCAGGAAGATATGCCATTCGACCCGGCCCTGAAGCAAGAGATTGGCGACGATCACCACATCAAGCGCGGCCAGAAACAGGATGGTGTTGGCACGCACGGTCTGCGCTACCGATTGTCCGGCAAGGTAGAACAGGATCACCACCGGCCCGGTAAGCCCCGTCAGCCCGCCGATCACCCCGGCGACCGCACCGATGGCGATGAGCATCGGGCGGCTAACCACGCCAGAGAACCGCCAGCCCGCGATCAGCGCGGCAAGCGTCACGGCGGCGACCGTGGCCACGATCCAGCGGATCGTTACCGGGTCGAGCATCCCCATGAGCCACAGGCCGAGCGGCACGGTGATCAGTGCGGCGAGCGCCAGCACGCCCACCTCCCGCCGGTCCGCCTGCCCCCATGCGCGCGGCAGAAGCGCCGAGGTGCTGGCAATTCCGGTGAGCGTGATGACGCCGACAACCACTTGCGGCGCAAGGAAAATCCCCGCAACCGGCACGAAGATCAGTGCCGTGCCAAAGCCGGTAAAGCCCCGCACGATCCCCGCGAGACCGATCGCCAGCATCAGCCAGGGCAACCCCGGCGCGGCGAGCGCCGTGGCCAGCGCCTCAGGCATCTACATTGGCGAATTGCGTGCCGGCATTGGCGTCGGGCTTGGACCAGTCACGTTTCACGCCCAGCCACATCAGCACCGTCGAGGCCACGAAGATCGACGAGTAGGTGCCGACAATCACGCCCCAGATCATCGCGAAGACAAAGCCGCGGATCACGTCACCGCCGAGGAAGTAGAGGGCGAAGAGCGCCAGCAGGGTGGTGACGGAGGTCATCATCGTGCGGCTCAGGGTTTCATTGATCGAAATGTTGAGCACTTCGCGCAGCGGCTTCTGTTTGTATTTGCGCAGGTTCTCGCGGACCCGGTCAAAGACCACCACCGTGTCGTTGAGCGAATAGCCCACGATGGTGAGAAGAGCGGCGATGATCGCCAGGTCGAACTGGATCTGCAATTCCGAGAAGATGCCCACGGTGAGCGCCACGTCATGCACAAGGGCGATCACCGCGCCGACCGCGAACTGCCACTCGAAGCGCAGCCAGATATAGACCAGCACCGCCCCGATGGCGAGGGCGACGGCGATGATCGCGGCCTGAATAAGCTCTCCCGAGACCTTGGGCCCGACGCTTTCGACGGAGGTGAATTCGATATCCGGCACCGCCGATTGCAAGGCCGCCTCGACCTCTGCTATCACCTCCGGCGTCACGCTCTCGGTGTCATCCTGCGCCTGAATGCGGATCATGGCGACGTTCTCATCGGGGCCAAATGTGGGGTCGAACACTTGCGTGATGCTAATATCCCCGAGCCCCAGATCGCCGACCGCATCGCGGTACTGACCGACATCCACGGGCTCGGCGCTTTGTGTCCGGATCGTGGTGCCGCCCTTGAAATCAATGCCGAAATTCAGCCCTTGCAACCCGAAGGAACCGAGCGCCACGAGAATCATGACCCCGGAGATCCCGAGCCACAGCTTCCACCGGCTGAAGAAATCGATGGACGTTTCCTGTGGAACGAGACGCAGCGCGCGGCCTTGCAAAACGCTCTTGGGCCGTTTGCGTTCAAACCACATCACGGCAATCAGACGCGTCACGAAAAGCGCTGTGAAAACCGAGGTAATGATGCCGAGGCCAAGGGTGATGGCAAAGCCGCGCACCGGGCCGGAGCCCATGGCATAGAGGATGAGGGCCGTGAGGAAGGTGGTGATATTGGCATCCACGATGGCGCTCATCGCCTTTTCATAGCCCAGCTCGATGGCACGGGCGGCCCCCTTGGCGGTCTTCATCTCTTCCTTGATGCGCTCGAAGACCAGCACGTTGGCATCCACCGCCATGCCGATGGTCAGAACGATCCCGGCGATGCCGGGCAATGTCAGCGTGGCGCCGATCAGGCTGAGCAGGCCAAAGATCAGCCCGACATTGATAATGAGGGCAATATTGGCGAACAGGCCAAACGTACCATAGGATGCCAACATGTAGGCCAGCACCAGCACAAAGGCCACGATACATGCGATCTTGCCTGCCTCGATGCTGTCTGCCCCGAGTTCCGGACCGACTGTCCGCTCTTCAAGAAAATCGAGACCGGCGGGCAAAGCGCCGGCGCGCAGAAGAACCGCAAGGTTTGTGCTGTCTTCGACCGTAAAGTTACCGGTGATAATACCGGATCCGCCTGGAATATGGCTTTGAATGACCGGGGCGCTGATCACCTCGCCATCGAGCACGATGGCAAATGGATTGCCGATATTCTCGGCCGTATAATCGCCAAACTTGCGCGCGCCCGTAGGATTGAACCGGAACGACACCGCCGGCCGCCCGTTCTGGTCGAAATCGGGCTGCGCGTCGACGAGTTCCTCGCCCGTAACCACTGGCGCGCGTTCAAGAATGTAGAACACGCCCTGCTCGTCGAGTGAGGGTAAAATCTCGTTGCCCACCCCGGCACGTTCATCGGCATTCGACGTGCGGCTTATGACTGGCTGAAAGGTCAATTGCGCGGTTGTCCCGATCAGTTCCTTGAGCTCTCCGGCGCTGCCGATACCGGGCACCTGAATGAGAATGCGGTCGGCACCCTGCCGCTGGATCGTCGGCTCGCGGGTGCCCACCTCGTCAATGCGGCGCCGGATAATCTCCAGCGCCTGACGTACCGTGCGATCGTCTGTTGCGCGTCGCTCCGCCTCGCTCAGCCGGATGATGATCTCAGCCTGCTCCGTCGTCACCTCGATGTCGCTGTCGCCAACGCCGGTAATTGTATCCGTCACAGGGCGTGCAAGGCCGCGGACTAGGCTTGCCGCTTCTTCTGTCATCTCGGGGCGTTCTACCAGCCGCACGCGCAGCTCGGGCGCTTCGGTGGGCTGCAAGCGGATCGGGCCGACGCGGTCACGCTCTTCGCGCAGGAGGTCGCGCACCTCGGGCCACATCCCCTCGATCCGCGCCTGGTAGACATCCTCGACCTGCACCTCCGCCAAGAGATGCGCCCCGCCGCGCAGATCGAGCCCCAGATTGACAAGGCTGGAGGGCATCCAGGAGGGCCAAAGCGCCAGATCCTCGGCGACGCTCGACGGATCGGCACCGGCCTCGACGGCCGCCGCGGCATCGTTATGCTGCTCGACACGCGAATAGAATCCATTGGGCAGCGCGAGCAGCAGTCCGAGCGCGACCAGACCCCAGATGGCAATGCGTTTCCACAGGTCGATTTGCAGCATGATATTGCCTTTTCAATGGGTTAGGCGCGCAAGTTTAAGTTGGGCTCAGCCCTCGGCAGGCTCGGTCTTGGACAGGACCTGCGCGATTGTGCCGCGCACGACGCGCACCTTGACGCCTTCGGCAAGCTCGACCTCGATCTCGTTCTCGTCCTTGACCTTGGAGACCTTGCCGATCAGACCACCTTGGGTGACGATCTGGTCACCCCGACGCAGGGCTTCGACCATGGCCTTGTGGTCCTTGAGTTTTTTCTGCTGCGGACGGATCAGCAGGAAATACATGATCGCGAAAATCAGGATGAGAGGAATGAACTGGCCGAAGGCTTCCATTGGGTGCTGTCCTTGTCTGATGAGCCGGGGCGGAGAGCCCGCGAATTGAGCCGGAACCTAAGGTCGGTGCGGGGCATTTGCAAGGCGCGAAAGGCGGGCTTCATCGCATCGGTATCCCGTCGGTATTGCGGCGGTGCACTTGCACGGTGCGCGGGTCGATGGGGCTGACCCGAAATCACAATCAAGGGTTTTGTGATCGGCGGTTGTCCGGATTAGGCTGGGCGGGTGTTCAAGGCTGGAGCCCGACCATGCGACTTGATCTGACCTGCACCACGCCCAGGCGGGGCGCGCGCGCGGTGTTCCGGGCGCTTGCGATTTTCCTTTTGGCGGGGGTGTTGCCGGCCCCTGCCCCCGCGCAAGCCGAGTTGCCGATGCTGCCGTTTGGCGAGGCCGGGGCATGGCAGGCAATCGGGCGGGTCAACGCGGGCGGCTTCAAGTCGCGCCGCATGTGCAGTGGCACGCTGATTGCGCCTGCGCGCGTCCTGACGGCGGCGCATTGCCTGCTGCGGCGGGACGGCACGCCGCTTGCGATGGACCGGCTGCGCTTTGTCGCGGGGCTCGACCGCGGCGAATACGCGGGCCTGGCGCGGGTCGCGGGCGTGGCCTTGCATCCCGAGGCGCTCAGCGCGGGCCGTGTCGACCCGCGTCACGATCTGGCAGTCCTGCATCTGACAGAGCCACTGGAGGGCATTGCCCCCATCCGCCTTGGACGTCGGGGCAGCGGGCCGGTGGCGCTGATCGGCTATCACAGGGGGCGGCCCGAACGGCTCAGCGCCGGGTTCGAGTGCCCGGCGCATCGCTCAGGCGGCCTTGTGCGGGTGGCTTGCCCGGTGCGCGCGGGCAATTCGGGCGGCCCGGTTCTGGTCCGCGCGGGCGAAGGCTGGCGCGT
>NZ_CAMYMD010000015.1 GCF_947259555.1 uncultured Roseovarius sp. | reverse complement strand
CTGTCGATTGCGTTAGAAACGAACCTCGGCTTGGCTTGGCCTTGAGCGGACCTAAGAGCCAACCGCGCGAACAGCACCGAAGGTGCCGCGCGATCGCCGGGCCGTCCCGCGGCCTGGCGATTTGATGTGGCGCGCAACGTGTTGAGTTTAGAATGACTTGGCTGGCATAAAGCGCCCGCAAAGGCCGTTGCATCGCCAGTCCCCGGCCCTGCGACTGCGCGGCACCTTCTGGCGGGATGCAAGGTCCGCTCAAGGCCAATGGCCGACCTTGATCCTGCTTTCACCAAGAGCAACTTCGTCCCGCACAGCCGACATTCAACGCATCCAGCTTCCGAAGATATCTTCGGAAGCTGGATCCTTGTCATCGTGTTGCGCTGAACGGCTCTGAGCTCCGCGCTGCATCATTTATTGCAAAGGGCTGCCCCGGCGCGGGGCGTTTTCAATAGCGATATTTAAGAGAAGGCGCTGTCAGCGCTTTTGCCAGAACGCCCGGTCTTGTCCTTCATCGGCGCGCACGGGGAGCGCGAGATATTCGCGGCGCATGACATGCTGACGATGTCCGCCACGCGGCTCGTCATCGTCATCCTTCAAGCGCATCACGGCAATCGCGAACTGCACCCCGGCAAACACGATCCCATTCGCGACCCACAGGATAACGACGGCCAAGAGCCCCTTGTCGGAGTGGGTGACGAGGTGCCAGAGGTTGGCAACATCAAACCACAGCAGCATCCCGACAAACGCCGCCGCGATGCCGAAACCGATAGCAACATTGGTGATATAAAGGCGGATAAGCTTGGGCATTGATCGACTCCTTTGCTTTCACCGCAGAGTCTACGCCTTTGCAGGGAGATTACAAGCAACCCGACCCGCGACCAGTCAGCACGCCAGAGCGCCCTCGGCTTCAGGCCCGGCAACCCGCGCCCCTTGGGCCATAACCTCGGGAAAACCCCTCATTCCGAGGTGAGGAAAGGCCCGGCGGCGAATCGGCGGCTCGTTGCCGATGTCAGCCTCAGAACGCCTCGGGCCTGGCCGCGCGCGCCATGTGGTCAAGCACGGCGTTGACGAATTTCGATTCCTTGCCGTCGGGATAGAACGCCTTGGCCACGTCCACGAATTCCATGATCACCACGCGGGGCGGCGTGTCGGACTGGATCATCTCGGCCCCCGCCGCGCGAAAGAGCGCGCGCAGCGTCGGATCTATCCGGGCAATCGGCCATTTGGCGACCAGCGCCCGGTCGGTCATCTGGTCGATCTTCGCCTGCCAGTTCACCGCGTCATCAATCAGCTTGCAAAACAGATCGACATCGCCCTCGGCCATATCGACACCCTCGTCGACCTCGGCCCCGAATCGGTGGTCGAGAAACTCCTGCCGGACGGCGGTCGAGCTTTGCTGCGAATGCTCCATCTGAAACAGCGCCTGCACGGCATACATGCGCGCGGCGGATTTCATCTGACGTCGGCGATTGCCGGAAAGGGCGGGGTCGGTGGTCATGCCTTGGGATCGTCCTTCACATCGCCCGCAAGGCGGATTTCCTCGGTCGCGGGCTTGAACCCCACGCCTTTGCGCGGGCCGCCCCACTTACGGGCGAGCGCGATCAGATGCAAGGCCGCAGCCGCCGCCCCCGCGCCTTTGTTCATGGCCTCGGGATCGGCGCGCACCTCGGCCTGGGCGCGATTTTCGACCGTGAGGATGCCGTTGCCGATGCACAACCCCTGAAGACCCAACAGCGTGAGGCCGCGCGAGCTGTCGTTGCAGACCGTCTCGTAATGCGTGGTCTCACCGCGAATCACGCAGCCCAGCGCAACGTAGCCGTCAAAATTGGACATCCGTTCGGCAATGCCGATGGCGGCGGGCAGTTCCAGCGCGCCGGGCACTTCGGCGATCTCGTAGCTGCTGCCAGTGGCCTCGATCTCGGCACATGCCCCCTTGATCAGGTTGTCGGCAATATCGCGATAGAACGGCGCCACCACGATCAAGAGCTTCACCGGCTTGTCCAACTCGGCGCGTGGCAGGGTGTATTCATGCTCGGCCATGCTCTCACTCCTCGGTCAGGGGTTGGGTGCCGGTGATCGAAATCCCGTAGGCATCAAGGCCCAGATAGCGCGTGTTCGGACTGTCGGTCAAAAGGATCAGCTCGTGAATGCCCATGGTCGCCATGATCTGCGCGCCAAGCCCGGTCTGCTTGACGGTGCGCGGCGTGTCGTCATCCTCCATCTCACCCGCCAGCTTGGGGCGCGGCTGACGAAAGAGGAACACCGCGCCGCGCCCCTCGCGCGCGATAATCTCCATCGCGCGGGGCAGTTTTCCGGTCGGCGCACCCTCGCGCGCCGCAAGCCCGATCCCCAGCACATCCTCGAGCGCGTTGAGCGCATGGGCCCGCGCCAGAACGGGGCGGCCATCGGACACGTCACCCTTGGTCAGCACCACATGCTCTGTCCCACTGATCTGATCGGCGAAAATGCGCATCTGCCATTCGCCGCCATGGCTTGACGAGACGGTCTCGCGCCCGGTTTCGGTGATCAGGTTGTCATGCTTGTGGCGATAGGCGATCAGGTCGGAAATCGTGCCGATCCTGAGATCATGCGCCTTGGCGAACTCGATGAGATCGGGCAGCCGCGCCATGGTGCCGTCCTGTTTCATGATCTCGCAGATCACGCCCGACGGGTTCAGCCCCGCCAGCCGCGCGATATCGACCGCCGCCTCGGTATGCCCGGCGCGCACCAGCACCCCGCCGCGCCGCGCGCGCAGAGGAAAGACATGGCCCGGCGTGGCAATCGCGGCCATCGTGTTCTGCTCGTTGATCGCGGTGGCGATGGTGAGCGCGCGGTCCCCGGCGGAAATGCCGGTGCTCACCCCCTCACGTGCCTCGATCGACACGGTAAAGGCCGTCTCGTGGCGCGAAGAATTGTTGACCGCCATCATCGGCAGGCCCAGCCGGTCGATCCGCTCGGCGGTCATCGGCAGGCAAATCAGGCCGCGCCCGTGCATCGCCATGAAATTCACCGCCTCGGGCGTGGCGAACTCCGCTGCGATCACCAGGTCGCCCTCGTTCTCGCGATCCTCATGATCGACGAGAATAAACATCCGGCCCTTGCGGGCCTCCGCGATGATCTCTTCGGTCGGGGCAATGTCGTGGCGCAGATCGGCCTCGACGGGGCCGGGTTTCTCGAACGGGACAGTCTTGGACATAGGCGTGTCCTCCGGGGGTGTTGCAACCCGGCCCGGATATCGCAGAGGCGCGCCAATGGCCAGAGGGGAATGGCCAGAGCGGAATGCCGTCACGCGGCGGTGCGCTCAGTGGATCCTGTTGCGGATGCGCTGCACCATCCACCAGACGAGGCCCACCACGGGCAGGGTCACCGCAGCGGTGACCATGCCCTTGCTCACATCCAGCATGTCGGCCAGCGGATAGAGCAGATAGCCCGCCAAAGAGACCGCGTAATAGCTGATCGCCACCACCGACAGCCCCTCGACCGTGCGCTGCAACCGCAATTGCAGATCGGCGCGCTTGTCCATGCTCTCGAGCAGCGCCTGGTTCTGCGCGCTGCGCTCCACATCGACGCGAGTCTGCAACAGCTCGCCCGCGCGCATTGCCCGGTCCGCCATCGCCGAGAGCCGGTCCTTGGTGGCGCGCACCGTGCGCATCGCGGGGTCATAGCGCCGCATCATGAACTCGGCAAAGGTCTGGCGGCCCTCGAACCGCTCTTCGCGCAGCACGGTGATCCGCTGGTTGACGATCTGCTCATAGGCCGCCGTCGCGCCAAAGCGGAACGAGGATTGCGCGACCAGAGATTCCAGCTCGGCCGAGACGTGCAAGAGGCTCTGCAAGGTCTCTTCGGCGGGCTGCGTGCCACCGGTCATGTCGTCGATCAGACGGCTCAGCTGGCTGTCGGTCTCGCCCATCTGGCGGCCCATCTCGCGCACCCGGGCAAAGCCCAGCATCGACATCGCCTTGTAGGTCTCGATCTCGCAGATCCGCTGCACCACGCGCCCGATGCGCCGCTCTCCGGTGGAGGGCGCGACATGCAGGGAAAACCGCAGATGCCCCGCCGGGTCGACCCGGAAATCCCCCGCCATCACGGCGGCATCGTCAAGCACCCGCGCCATGGCGACGCTTTCATCGACGAACCATTTGTCGATATCGGCGCGGGTCGCGTCCTTGCTCTGCCATGGCACCACCCGGATCATCGCAGAGGTGATACGCACCCCCGGTGCCTTGGCGAGCCAGTTCTCCGGGAACACCTCGAAATCCACCGGGTCGAAGGGGCGCGAGCTGACCCCGTCGGTAAAGACCGTGTAGGTCACCATCTCGGTATGGCTTTCCCATTTCAGGCTGTGCCGCCCGATCTGGCCGAAATAGTGCGTCGCGCCGGGTTGCGGATGCTTGGCCCCGTAGCGATCCAGAAGCGACGTCAGATGCGCCAGATCCGCCGCGCGATCGCGCTTGGCGGCATCACTGGGCTGCTTGATCGCCAGAAATACTGCCGTACACGGCACCTTGAGCGACGGGAATGGCCGCGCGTGCAGCTCGTTCGCCAAGTCATAGCGCAGCGGATGATCTTCGATTGGGGGCATGCGCCGGTCTCCTGATCCTAGCCGCTGCTTAACCTGCCCGGATCGCGGGTAAAAGCATTTTTTCCTTCATCCCCAGTGATTTAGCGGAACACAATCGTATACTGCACATCACTTGGGCGTCTTCTTGGTGAAAATACTCCGAATCCACCCGCCGCCAAAGGCGAAACCCACGCAAAAGGGGCGCAGCCTTGCGGCCACGCCCCGTTTGCACCTGCGCTCAGGCTCACTCCACCTTGCTCAAGAGGCTCGAGATACTGTCCTTGGCATCGCCGTAGAACATCCGCGTGTTCTCCTTGAAAAAGAGCGGGTTCTCGATGCCGGAATAGCCGGTGCCCTGCCCGCGCTTGGAGACGAACACCTGCTTGGCCTTCCACACTTCCAGAACCGGCATCCCGGCGATGGGCGAGTTGGGGTCGTCCTGTGCCGCCGGGTTGACGATGTCGTTGGAGCCGATGACGATCACCACATCGGTGTCGGGGAAATCTTCGTTGATCTCGTCCATCTCCATGACGATGTCATATGGCACCTTGGCCTCGGCCAAGAGCACGTTCATGTGCCCCGGCAGGCGGCCCGCGACCGGGTGGATTGCGAAGCGCACGTTCTTGCCCTTGGCGCGCAACTTGTTGGTGATCTCGCTCACCGCGCCCTGCGCCTGCGCCACCGCCATGCCATAGCCAGGCACGATGATGACTGAATCCGCCTCGTTGAGCGCGGTGGCCACGCCGTCGGCGTCGATGGCGATCTGCTCGCCCTCGATCTCCGCCGCCGGGCCCGACGCGCCGCCAAAGCCGCCAAGGATCACGCTGACGAACTGCCGGTTCATCGCCTTGCACATGATGTAGCTCAGGATCGCACCAGAGGAGCCGACCAGCGCGCCGACCACGATCAAGAGATCATTGCCGAGGCTGAAACCGATCGCCGCCGCCGCCCAGCCCGAGTAGCTGTTGAGCATCGAGACCACCACGGGCATGTCGGCGCCGCCGATCCCCATGATCAGGTGATAGCCGATGAAGAGCGCCAGCAGCGTCAGCGCCACCAGCGTCCAGATCCCGGCCCCGCCCAGATACATCGCGGCAAAGAGCAGCGACAGGCCCGCCGCCGTGGCATTGAGCATATGCCCGCCCGGCAGCTTCTTGGCGGCCGAGTCGACCTTGCCCGCCAGCTTGCCATAGGCGATCACCGAGCCGGTGAAGGTCACGGCACCGATCCACACGCCAAGCACCAGCTCGACCCGCAGGATGCTGACCTCGACCGCCGTCTTCTTGGCCACGATGGCGGCAAAGCCGGAGAAGGTCTTGGCAAAGGCCGTGGCCTCGGCCACCGCCGTCTCGGGGCGCGGGAAGGCAAAGCCCTCATCGGCAAACGCCGCCGCGACGCGGGTCAGCTCGATATCGGCATTGAAGCCCACGAAGACCGCCGCAAGGCCGACCAACGAGTGCATGATCGCCACCAATTCGGGCATCTGCGTCATCTGCACGCGCGTGGCCAGCTGATAGCCAATCAGGCCGCCGCCCGCGATCAGGATCAGCGACAAGAGCCACAGCCCCTGCCCCGGTCCGATCAATGTGGCGATGACCGCGATGGCCATGCCGGTGATGCCGTACCAGACGGCGCGCTTGGCGCTTTCCTGCCCGCTCAGACCGCCGAGGCTGAGGATGAAGAGAATCGCCGCGACCACGTAGGCCGCAATGGTAAATCCGTAATCCATTGTCGCCTCCGATCAGGATTTCTGGAACATGGCGAGCATGCGCCGTGTCACGAGGAAGCCGCCGATGATGTTGATCGAGGCCATGAACACCGCCGCGGCGGCGAGGATGGTGATCAGGATCGAGCTTGATCCGATCTGCATCAGCGCACCGAGGATGATGATCGACGAGATCGCGTTCGTCACCGCCATCAGCGGCGTGTGCAGGCTGTGGCTGACGCCCCAGATCACCTGGAAGCCGACAAAGACCGACAGCACGAAGACGATGAAATGCTGCATGAAGCTGGCAGGGGCCACCAGACCCACGGCCAGCAGCAGCACCGCTCCGACCGTGAGCAGCGTGACCTGGTTCTTGGTCTGCGCCTTGAAGGCCGCGATTTCCTGCGCGCGCTTCTCCTCCGGCGTCAGCTCCTTGGCCTTTTCCTTGGGTTTTTGCGCGGCGATGGCCGCGACCTTGGGCGGTGGTGGCGGGAACGTCACCTCGCCCGCATGGGTCACCGTCGCGCCCCGGATCACGTCATCCTCCATGTTGTGATTGACCTGTCCGTCCTTGTCGGGCGTGAGGTCTGTCATCATGTGGCGGATGTTGGTGGCATAGAGCGTCGAGGATTGCGTCGCCATCCGGCTCGGGAAATCGGTATAGCCGATGATCGTCACGCCATTGTCGGTGACGATCTTGTCGTCCATCACCGTCAGCTTGCAGTTGCCGCCCTTTTCGGCGGCCAGATCGACGATCACCGAACCGCGCTTCATCGCCTTGACCATGTCCTCGGTCCAGAGCTCGGGCGCTTCACGGTTGGGGATGAGGGCGGTGGTGATGACGATATCGACCTCGGGGGCCAGTTCGCGGAACTTGGCAAGCTGCGCCTCGCGGAATTCGGGGCTGGAGACCGACGCATAGCCGCCCGAAGCCGAGCCGTCCTGCTGCTCTTCCTCGAAATCGAGATAGACAAATTCGGCGCCCATCGATTCGACCTGTTCGGCCACTTCGGGGCGCACGTCGAACGCGTAGGTGATCGCGCCGAGGCTCGTGGAGGTGCCGATGGCAGCCAGACCCGCCACGCCCGCGCCCACGATCAGAACCTTGGCGGGGGGCACCTTGCCTGCGGCGGTGATCTGACCGGTAAAGAACCGGCCAAAGTTGTTGCCCGCCTCGATCACGGCGCGATAGCCCGCGATATTGGCCATTGAGCTGAGCGCGTCCATCTTCTGCGCGCGGCTGATGCGCGGCACCATGTCCATGGCGATGACCGACGTGCCCTTGTCGGCGATCGTCTTCATCTGCTCTTCGTTCTGCGCAGGCCAGAAAAAGGAGATCAGCAATTGCCCCTCGCGCAGGCGCTTGGCCTCGGTCTCGGTGGGCGGGCGCACCTTGGCCACCACATCGGCGGCCTTGTAGAGCTGCGCCGCACTCTTGATCACCTCGACACCGGCCTCCTTGTAGGCGGCGTCCGAGAAGCCCGCGGCAACCCCGGCCCCCGCCTCTATGGCGCAATCATAGCCGAGCTTTTGCAATTGCAGGGCCGAGTCGGGTGTCATCGCCACCCGGTTCTCGTCCTCAAGCACTTCCTTTGGCGTTCCGATCTTCAAATCTGTGTCCCCCCTTGGCAGATCACGTGTTCTTGTGGCAGCGCTGAAGCCGCATGCCGGTTTCGTTTTCCCGAAGGTCGTTATTTCACACTATTTCGTGACTGACGAGATCAAGATTGTCGCGGGTCCTACAACCAACGTCGGGTTTTTTCGCAATATTGCGCGAAATCCATGCGGAATTTGCGGCGCAGGCGGTCTTCTTCGGGCAATATAAAGCGTTTTTCGATCACCCAGACGAAAACGGGAATCAATGGTAAGCACAGAACCGCGTCCCATCGCAGGATGAGACCGGCGAGGATCAGCGCGTCCCCCAGATAGATCGGGTTGCGCGAGCGGCGGAATATGCCGGACTGTATAAGGCGCTCGGGCGTCTCGTGCGGCACGATGGTGGTCTTGTAGCGTCTAAATTCCATCGCCGCCATCGCGATGAGCAGCAGCCCGCCCCCCACCAAGAGCCCCCCGAGAAGATCCGCCCATGTCTCGCCAAAGCCGAGGCCCATGGGATACTGCGCCGCCTGCAGCCATGCGACGACGAGAAACCCCACGAGCCAGACCGGCGGCATATCGATCCATTTGAGCATGCGCGCGACGTCCTTTGCTATGCGGTTGCCCCGTTGCGGGACGTGGCTACACTAGCGTCAGAATTGAGGGAGGCAACATGGCACTTGACGGCAAACACGCTCTGATCACCGGCGGCGGCAGCGGAATCGGTCTGGCGATCGCGCGCGCGCTTGCGTCCGAAGGGGCAGAAGTCACTATTACGGGGCGACGCGCTGGCGTGCTCGAAGAGGTGGCCGGCAAGGGCCTCTATCCTCTGGCGATGGATGTAACCGACGAGCGCCAGGTGGTCGAAGGTGTCGCCGCTGCGGTCAACGCACGCGGCCCGGTGCAGATCTGCATTCCCAACGCGGGCATCGCCGAGGGCCGCGCGCTGCACAAGACCGACGCGGCGTTCTGGCGGCAGATGATGGCGACCAATCTCGACGGGGCGTTCTACACGGTGCGCGAATGCCTGACCGGGATGCGCAAGACCGACTGGGGCCGGGTGGTCGCGATCTCGTCCATCGCCGGGCTCAAGGGGCTGAAAGGCGCCTCGGCCTATAGCGCCAGCAAACACGGGCTGATCGGCCTGATCCGGGCCCTGAGCGAGGATTATCTGGGCACGCCGCTGACCTTCAACGCGATCTGTCCCGGCTATGTGGATACCGAGATCGTCAGCCGTAACGTCGCCACCATTTCAGAGCGCGCCGGCGTCTCGACCGAGGAGGCCCGCGCCATGATGGTCAGCGCCAACCGCCACAACCGCCTGCTTGCCCCCGACGAGGTGGCGCAGGCGGTGCTGTGGCTGTGCGGCCCCGGATCGGGCAGCGTGAATGGTCAGGCCATAGAAATCGTGGGCGGTCAGCTCTGAGGAGAGGAAAATGACAGATTTCGACGCCACGCGCGCCATGTTCCACCTGCCCGAGGGCGTGATCTATCTCGACGGCAATTCTCTCGGTCCGCTGCCGCGCGCCGCGGTCGAGCGAATGCAAGGCACCTTGCGCGACGAATGGGGCGAGATGCTGATCACCGGCTGGAACCAGGCCGGATGGATGGAGCAGCCGCGTGACCTTGGGGATCGTATAGGGCGGCTGATCGGGGCGGAGACGGGCCATGTAGTGCTGGGCGACACGCTCTCGATCAAAGTCTACCAGGCGCTCGCGGCGGCGCTCGACATGCGCCCCGACCGGCGTGTGATCCTCAGCGATAGCGGCAATTTTCCGTCTGATCTCTACATCGCCGAGGGGTTGATCCGCGCGCTTGGCCGGGGTCATGAGCTGCGCGTGGTCGCGCCTGAAGCGGTGGCAGCCGCGATCACCGATGAGGTTGCGGTGACATTGCTGACAGAGGTCGATTACCGCACCGGGCGGCTCCACGACATGGCTGATCTTACGTCCCGCGCCCATGCCGACGGGGCCGTCACGGTCTGGGATCTGGCACATAGCGCCGGGGCGCTGCCTGTTGATGTGGCGGGGGCAGGCGCCGATTTCGCCGTCGGCTGCACCTACAAGTATCTCAACGGCGGCCCCGGCGCGCCCGCCTTCATCTACGTGGCCCCGCGCCATGCCGATACGGCCTTTCCCGCGCTCTCGGGCTGGCTGGGTCATGACGCGCCCTTCGCCTTCGAGCCCGCCTACCGCCCCGGCGCAGGCATCGAGCGGATGCGCGTTGGCACACCGCCGGTGCTGGCGATGGCGGCGCTCGATGCGGCACTCGACGTTTGGGATGTCGTGGACATGGGGGCACTGCGCGCGCGATCCATCGAGCTCTCGGAAACGTTCATCGCCGAGGTCGAGGCCGCCTGCCCGATGCTGACACTGGCCAGCCCGCGCGATCCCGTGCTGCGTGGCAGCCAGGTTTCGTTCCGCTTTGAACAGGGATATGCCGTGATACAAGCGCTGATCGCGCGCGGCGTGATCGGCGATTTCCGTGCGCCCGATATCATGCGCTTCGG
The DNA here is from genome assembly GCF_947259555.1 of uncultured Roseovarius sp. Classification (GTDB taxonomy): domain Bacteria; phylum Pseudomonadota; class Alphaproteobacteria; order Rhodobacterales; family Rhodobacteraceae; genus Roseovarius. Next base: position 20,946 of record NZ_CAMYMD010000015.1, on the reverse strand, counting down.
CTTTACCCCGCTCTACCTCACCAACTCCGAGGTCCGCGAAGCTGCACACCGCCTGGCTCATGTGATGCAGGACCATCTCTGGGACGCGCCACAGTATCGCACCCGGGCTGCGGTTACCTGAAAGGTATCAGGCTTTCTTTAGACACAATTGTCCTAAATTTCTCCAGAATGTGTGCCAATTGCAGCCGCAGACACTGTGTATCCAATTTGGAAACAACATGGTGTGGGTGCTATGCCGACGACGTTCAACTGGATTCATCTGGGCAATTCGCCCCTTGTACTGGACCCGACCGAGGGCAACAGCGATGCCGAAAATGCGGCGCTGTTCGTAAATCAAAGCTACGGGACGGCAACCGATCCGCTTTACGAGCACATCACGAGCGCGACCACCATAGACAATGGCGGCGCGGCGGGTGCGCTCGACATGAACAACAGCGTCACGAATGACGAATTCACCACCGATATCGGCAACGGCGTCGAGACCTTCACGTTCGACGGGTTGAGCGTTTTTGATGCGACGATCACCTATGCCGATGGCACCACGGCGACGGTCACGGCCGTTCTCGCGCAATCCACGGATGGCGAGTTGTTCCTTGCGCCGGAGTTCACGGCCAACGGCGATGTGAATACCTTCGAGGCAGGCCCGATCATCTCGCTCACACTGGATGGTGTGAACGCCAGCACCAACACAAATCTGGGCGCAGACCGGCTGCTACAGGGCTGGGATGACGGCGTGGTGGACGGCACCGGGGGCAATGACCTCATCGATAGCGGATATGTCGAGCCGATCACGTCCGGCTCGGACCGCGTGGACAATGGAGACGGCCTCAGCGGGGCCGGGTTCAATGACGATGTGATCGAAGCGGGCGCGGGCAGCGATACCGTGCTCGCCGGGCTTGGCGAGGATCTGGTCTCGGGCGGAACCGGCGCCGATTCGCTCAGCGGCGAGGCCGGGAACGATACGCTGCTCGGTCAGGGCGGGCCCGACACGCTGATCGGCGGCGCCGGTGATGACAGCCTCGAAGGCGGCGACGGCAATGACGTGCTGCATGGCGATGCGGGGCCTAATGAGCGTTGGTCCTACGAAGTCTATACACGCGATTTCAGCTCTGCCGACGGACAGGCCTTCGACATCGAAAGCGGCACGCTTGCCGCGTCGGGCACCACCGATGCGTTCGATGTCACCGCGCATGGGCAGCAGGCGACCGGGCAGCCCGATCCGAACGATTATGGCGTTATCTACAGCTCCAATCTGATCGCCTCCGAAGACGGGGTGCATCGGTTCGAGACCACCTCGGACGACGGATCGACCATCCGTATCCTCGACAGTCAGGGCAATCCTCTGACGTTCAGCAATCAGGACGGCTCTACCGGGTCGTTTCTCGACAATGATTTCCATCAGTCCGCAACAACCCGCTGGGGTGAGGTCACGCTAGACGCGGGTCAGAGCTATACCATCGAGGTCCGCTATTGGGAAAACCTTGGGGGCAATGTGCTCTCGGGGCAGGTGACACTGCCCGGCGGCGCGACACAGGATCTAGCGTCGAGCCCCCTGATCGTGGGCGCCGACAGCATTGCGGGTGACGATTATCTCGACGGCGGCAACGGGGCTGATCTGCTGTTTGGCGAGGGCGGCGAAGATACGCTGATCGCCGGTGAGAACGATACGCTCTACGGGGGCGATGGCGACGATCTCTTCGTGATCGAGACCCCGAGCGAGACTGGCACCGGCACGCTCGACATCGTCGGGGGCGAAGGGGACGAGACCACCGGCGATACGCTTTTTCTATCACCCGAGGCCAGTAAGCAGGACATCACCTTCAGCAATACAGACGACACCGCAGGCGGGCTTTCGGGCACGTTTACGCTGTCGGATGGCACGCTGGTGTCCTTCTCGGAAATCGAGAACATCATCTGTTTCACCCCCGGCGCGCGCCTTTTGACGCCACAGGGGGGCCGCCTTGTCGAGACTCTGCGCGCAGGGGATCTGTTGATCACCCGCGACAATGGTCCGCAGCCCATCCGCTGGATAGGACAGCGCACCGTGCCGGGCATCGACCGCTTTGCGCCGATCCGCATCGCCGCGCATGTTCTCGACAACTCGCATGCGCCGCTTCTGGTCTCGCCGCAGCATCGGTTCCTGTTCAAAGGCTACAAGGCGGAGCTGCTGTTTGGCTGTGACGAGGTGCTGGTCTCGGCAAAACATCTGATCGACGGGCGCGACGTGAGCCAGGCCCCACAGGCCGAGGTCACCTATATCCACGTGATGCTCGACCGCCACGAGGTGATTTATGCCGACGGCGCCGCAACCGAGAGCTTTCACGCCGACGATGTCGGACTGACCGCGATCTCCGATCAGTCACGTGAGGAAATGTTCCGCATTTTCCCCGAAATGCGCAGCCACCCTGACACCTACGGACCCACGGCCCGGCCCTGCCTGAAACGCCACGAGGCGCGGCTTTTGCAACCCTGCATGTGAGCAGGTCTGAAATACGCTGGGGTGCTGCCGTTAAAATGACTGAATGCCACCACAGACGCGCCAGACAGGGGGGTTAATCCAATGGCTAGCAATTTTGCCTACCATCGCGGGGCTCCGCTGTGTCGCGCAGGAACGTACCCGTTAATGAACGAGTGTGAGATTTAGCATGGCTAACCATATCACCAACGGTGTCTTTGAAACCAACACAGCCACGACGGGGTCGCAGCCGCCCTCTGGCTGGACCATCACCTCGGGCTCGCCCGATCTTCAGACCGATGGCAGTTTCGAATGGGCCAATCAGGGCTGGATGCCCGCCGATCTCGACGCCTCGGACGGCAGCGGATACATCACCCTGTTCGCAGATGGCGGCACGGCGCGTGAGGCGCTGTCGACCACGCTCAACACAACCGTTGTCGCAGGCCAGGACTATACGTTTTCCTTCGATTTCTACGTCAACGATTCGAACGGCACCAGCAATCAGGCGGGCGCCACGAACCTGAGTGTCACGATCGGCACGCAGACACTGACGATCCCGTTGGACAGTACCGGTCAATCCGCCCCGTACTGGCAGACCGCGACCTTCAGTTTTACCGCGACGGAGACGACCAACAGCCTGTCCCTGTCCACCACCAGTGACGCCGGGGCGCTGAACAGCCTGACCGGCATCGCCCTCGACAATCTGGAGCTCGATATCGCCCGCAACGGTATCGTCGAAGGCACGGCGGATGGTGAACTCATCGATATCGACTATATCGGCGACCCCGAGGGCGACCGCATCGACGCCAATGACAACCTTGCCGCAAACAATGACGACAGCGTCGAGGCAGGTGCGGGAGATGATACAATCCTTGCCGGGGCCGGCAATGACACGGTCAACGCGAGGGACGGCAACGACCTGCTGGATGGCGGCGCAGGCAACGACATCCTGAACGGCGGGATCGGCGACGACACGCTGATCGGCGGGATCGGCGCGGACACGCTCAATGGCAACTCGGGGCTGGATGTGGTGGATTATGCCACCTCCGGCGCGGCCGTGACTGTCGATCTGTCGACGATGAGCGCCACGGGCGGCGATGCGACCGGCGACGTGCTATCTGGTGTGGATGGTATCACGGGGTCGGATTTCAACGACACGCTGACCGGCTTTGACGGGGTGTTTGATGGCGGCACCACCACCAACTTGATTGACGGCGGCGCGGGCGACGACTCGATCAGCGGGCTGGGCGGCGGCGACACACTGCTCGGCGGCGCGGGCGACGACACCATCTTGGGCGGCACCGGCGACGACACAATCTTCGGCGGCGCCGACGATGACCTGATGTCCGGCGGCACCGGCAATGATCAGCTGTTCGGACAGGACGGCGATGACACGTTCCGGATCGAGGATAATTTCGGTGCCGACACGATCATCGGCGGCGAGACCGGCGAAACCGCCGGTGATACGCTCGACCTGTCGGCGACCACAGGCCCGATTGTCGTGGATCTCAGCGCCGCCAACCCGGAGACCGGGTCCGTGAGTGACGGCAGCAACGCCGCCATCTTCTCCGAGATCGAAAACATTGTCCTGGGTGGCGGCACCGATACGCTGATCCTCGCGGACGGCTCAGGCACTGACACGGTTCAAGGGTTTACCGCACCGACCGACAATGGTGACGGTACCTATGCCAGCGGCGATCTGCTCGACGTCGCTGGCATGACCTCGGATGGAACGACCCCGGTCACGACCGCGGACGTGACGCTGAGCGACACCAATGGCGACGGCACGGGCGACGCGATCCTGACGTTCCCGGGTGGCGAGAGCCTGACCCTGAGCGGCGTGGCACTCACGGATATCGACAGCACCGCCGCGCTGGTCGCCATGGGGATCCCGGATGCACGCGATTTCGTGGTCGAGGGCACAGGCGGCGCGGACCTGATCAATTCAGGTTACACCGGCGATCCGGATGGCGACCGCGTCGATGCGGGCGATGCCGCCGATGGCAGCGACGACGACGTGATCGTTGCGGGCGCGGGCGATGACACGGTCGATTCCGGTCTTGGCGACGACCAGATCGACGGCGACGCGGGCGATGACGAAATCTTTCTCGATGGCAGCCTGCAGAACGACACCGTCACCGGCGGCGAAACCGGCGAAACCATCGGCGACCGGATCAATTTCTCGGCGATCTCCGACGACTTGACCGTTGATTTCACCGCACCCGAGGCGGGCACCATCACCGACGGCGTCTCGACCACCGAGTTCTCCGAGATCGAGCGGTTCCAGATGGGCACCGGGTCGGATACCGTCCTCGGCTCGGACGGGGCCGAGGAAATCATCGGCAATTTCGGCGATGACAGCATCCTTGCGGGCGGCGGCGACGACACGATCTTTTCCGGCTTCGACAGCGATTTTGTCGATGGTGGATCAGGCAACGACTCGATCCTCGGCTCCTCCGGGGCCGATACGATCGAAGGCGGCGCGGGCGACGATCAGATCGACCTTGGATCCGGCGACGGCGATCAGGATGTTGTGGTTCTGGCGGATGGCTCGGGCAATGACGTCGTGTCCAGCTTCGAGAGCCCCATCGACAACGGAGACGGCACCGTCACCGGGCGCGACCAATTCGATGTGACCGGCCTCACCGATGCCAGCGGCAACCCGGTCTCGACCGAGGATGTGACCGTCTCCGAGGATACCGGCGGCAATGCGGTGCTGACCTTCCCCGGCGGCGAAAGCGTGACGCTCGCGGGCGTGCCGATCACGGCGGTGCAAAGCGACGATCAACTGATTGCCATGGGCATTCCCGGTTTCGCGGGCGACTTCATCGTCGAGGGCACCGGCGGAGCCGACCTGATCAACGCCGCCTATACCGACGACCCCGACGGTGACCGGATCGACAACAACGATGCTGCCGATGGCGGCAACGACGATGTCGTCTTTGCCGGACTGGGCGACGATACCGTGCGGGGCAACGCCGGTAATGACGAAATCCACGGCGAGGATGGCAATGACAGTATGGAGGGGGCGACCGGGTCCGACAGTCTGCTCGGCGGCCTGGGCGACGATTATCTCGACGGCGGGAGCGAAGCCGACACGCTGACCGGCGGCGAAGGGAGTGACACGCTTCTGGGCGGCACGGGCGACGATTCCGTCATTGCAGGCGAGGGCGACGACCTGATCGTCATGGCCGACGATTTCGGCAATGACACGACCGACGGCGGGTCGGGCCAAGACACGCTCGACGCCGCCACCATGACGCAGGATGTCACGCTCGATCTGACGGCGGGCGATCCGAACAATCCCGAGCAGGGCACGGTCTCGAACGGCACCCATACGGCACAGTTCATCGAAATCGAGAACGTCATCCTCGGCTCGGGCGCGGATCAGGTGCTCGGCTCGGGCGGTAACGATTCGGTCATCACCGGCGCAGGGGCCGATACGGTCGATGGCGGTGCCGGCAACGATACCTTCGATCTGGGCGCGGGCGATGGTGCGGTCGATACGGTCGTTTTCGCCGACGGCGACGGGGCCGATACGATCACCGGCTTCGCCGCCCCGATCGACAATGGCGACGGAACGTTCACAGGCCAGGATCAGCTGGACCTAGGCGGCCTGACCGATGCCAACGGTGATCCGGTCAACGTGGCCGATGTGACCGTCGGCAGTGACATCGACGGCAACGCCGTCCTCAGCTTTCCGGGGGGTGAGAGCCTGACCCTCGTGGGGGTCGGTCCCGCCTCTGTCACCGATCACGACGCGCTGGCCGCGATGGGCATCTTCCAGCCCGACTACATCGTCGAGGGCACGGCGGGCGATGACACCATCGACAGCAGCTATACCGGTGACCCGGAAGGCGACCGGGTGGACAACGCCGACAGCCGCAGCAATGACGATGACGATGTCATCGACGCCGGAGCCGGAAATGATCTGATCGACGCGGGCCTTGGCGACGACAGCATCCACGGCGGTGACGGAAACGACACCATCCTCGGCCTGGACGATGCCGATCTCATCTTTGGCGACGCGGGCGATGACAGCCTCGATGGCGGCATCGACGCCGATACGCTATTCGGCGGCACAGGAAACGACACGATCAACGTGAGCCAGGGCGACAGCGCAGAAGGCGGCGAGGGCGACGATTTCTTTGCCCTGACAGACCTGGGCGAGGCCGACACCGGCGCAATCTCGATCATCGGTGGCGAGGGCGATGAGACCGATGGTGACACCCTCTTTCTGACACCCGATGTCGGGCGGGACGACATCACATTCACCAACACCGACGACGAGTCCGGTGGCCTCTCGGGCACGTTCACGTTGAATGGCTCGGTGGTGAATTTCTCGGAGATCGAGAACATCATCTGTTTCACCCCCGGCACCCACATCCTGACACAATGGGGGGAACGCCCGGTCGAGACGCTCCGCCCGGGCGACATGGTGGTGACGCGCGATCACGGATTGCAGCCGATCCGCTGGACCGGCAACCGCCGGGTGCCGGGAGTGGGTGATTTCGCACCGATATCGGTCGCCTCCTCGGTTATGGGCGCGAGCGACAGTCTGGTTGTATCGCCTCAGCACAGGCTGCTGTTTACAGGGTACAAGGCCGAATTGCTGTTTGGTGAAAACGAGGTGTTGGTGGCCGCGAAACACCTCGTAAACGGGCGTGACGTGATCGTCGCCCCCCGCCCGGAGGTAACTTATATCCACATAATGTTCGATCGCCACGAGGTGATATACGCAAATGGTATCGGCACCGAGAGCTTTTATGCCGGTGATACCGCACTGGCCGCGATCCAAGCACCGGCCCGCGAAGAGCTGTTCGCGATCTTCCCGGAGTTGCGCAGCGCACCCGGCTACCATGGCAATACCGCGCGAACCTGTCTCAGACAGCACGAAGCGAGGCTTCTGTCAGACGAAACCGTCGTCTGAGCCGGACAGGCTCAGGCGCTGCGCAGCAGCGGCGCCACCTGCCCCGCCGCCCAGGCCCGCACCGCATCGCCGAAGGCGGTGAACAGCGGGCGGCTGACGGGGTCGTTGGCGGCGTTGTATTCGGGGTGCCATTGCACCGCGAGGGTAAAGCCGCGCGCGCCGTCGAGATAGAGCGCCTCGGGCGTGCTGTCATGTGCCCATCCGTCGATCACCACGCCGTGACCGGCCTCGACCACACCCTGCCCGTGCAGGGTGTTGGTCATCACCTCTTCGGCCCCCATCAGGCGATGGAACACGCCGTGCGGCGTGAACCGCACCGTGTGGCGCAGGGCGAATTGCTCTGCCATCGTGCCCTCGGGCGGCATGCGGTGGTTGTCACGCCCCGGCAGATCGCGGATTTCGGGGTGCAGTGTGCCGCCCATGGCGACATTGACCTCCTGAAAACCGCGGCAGATTCCCAGAAACGGCTGCCCGCGCTCCAGACAGGCGCGCACCAGCGGCAGGGTGATCGCGTCGCGCGCCCGGTCGAACGCCCCATGCGCCTCGGTTGCCGCCTCGCCATATTCTTCGGGGTGGACATTGGGCCGCCCGCCGGTCAGCAGAAAGCCGTCGCACACTTCCATCAGTTCGGCCACCGAGACATAGCGCGGGTCGGCGGGAATGATCAGCGGCATACACTCCGCCACATCGGCCACGGCAGAAGAGTTGATCGTGCCGCCCGCATGGGTGGGGTAGCGATTGTCGATCTGATACTGGTTTCCGATGATGCCGACGACCGGGCGAGTCATTTTGGTCCTTCTTGGTCAGGCGCGTTGCGTTCCATTTGTCTAAAATATAGCGCACAATGGAATAACAAAACATCAATCCGTGCACATATTTGCGTGCGCTGATGCGGGTTTGCCCAAAATCCCCGCACGGTTTGTTGACCTTTGCGCCGCATACTCGGTGACGTGGGCGGGGCCGCGTCACCGGTCAAATGCATCCCGACCGGCCGTATTTTCCCCGTCCACACCGGGTATTCGACCGGGCGCGTTGCGCATGCGGCGGCAGCGGTCCGAGCAATGGCGCACCTCGTCCCAGACCTTGGCCCATTTGCGCCGCCATTGCATCGGGCGGCCACAGGTGGCGCAGGTCTTGACCGGCAGGTCGGATTTGCGGCGGCTGCGGGGCATTAAAGGTCGAGGCTCAGCTGTGCGTCGTTTCGCGGCTTGCGGCGCGGGCGCTTGCGGCTGGCGTGTTTTTGCACGATCCGCGCGGTCTCGGCATCGCCGCGATGCGCCGCGCGGCAGGCATAGACCGCCTCTTTCGCCGCCTTCGCCGCTGCCACCGGATCGACGATCGGCGTGGGGTAGCCCTTGCCCAACAGCCCGCCTGCCCCGTCCCACGCCCATGGCCGCTGCAACTGCGCATCCGGCACGTCAGCCAGTTCCGGCACCCAAGCCCGGGTGAATACGCCGGTCGGGTCCTGATCCAGCCCCTGCTTGACCGGATTATAAATGCGAATGGTGTTCATGCCGGTGGTGCCCGATTGCATCTGCACCTGAGACCAGTGAATGCCCGGCTCGTAATCGGTGAAATACTGCGCCAATACCGCCCCCGTCGCCCGCCAATCGAGCCACAGGTGATAGGAGGCCACCGCCATCAGCATCGAGCGCATGCGGAAATTGAGCCAGCCGGTGGCAATCAATGAGCGCATGCAGGCGTCGACGAAGGGCAGACCGGTCTCGCCCCGCGCCCATGCCGCGAGCCGCACGGCGTCAGGCTCTGGCGGGCGCAGGCCCTCATAGGCGGGGTGCAGGCAGCGATGCTCGATCGCGGGTTCATCCTCCAGCTTTTGCATGAAATGATCGCGCCATGCGAGCCGCGCCTGAAAGGATCGCATCGCGCGGGCCCAATCCGCGCCACGTCCGTTTGGTGCGGCGCGTCCGGCATGCACCGTCTCGCGTACCGAAAGCACGCCGACCGCCAGATGCGGGCTGAGCCGCGAACAGGCCCGCGCGCCAGTGAGTGGCGAGGACATGGCGCGGGTATAGCTCTCGCCGCGCGTGGTCAAAAAGCTGTCGAGGGCACGCATGGCGGCTCGCCGCCCGCCCTTCTGCCGCCCGGGGCAATGATCCTCAAGCCCAAGCGCCCGCGCCGACGGCATGGCATCGGTCTCGACGCCCGTCGCCGCCACGCCGCCCGACACCACCGGCACCACCGCCGCGCGCATGAATGCATCGCGTGCGCCCTGCCACCGGTCGCGATTACCCAGCCGCCGCATCACCCCGCATTGCGGCAATTCATGCCACGTCACGCCCTGCCCACGCGCCCAACCCGTCACGCGCCGGTCGCGCGCATAGCTCCAGCCGTTGCCGGTTTCTTCGTGGCTGACCAGATCGGTCACGCCATGCGACGCGCGCAGGTTTTCCAGCACCGGCACCGCGTCGCCGACGCGAACACTCAGCGGCAGGCCGATACCGTTCAAGTCGTCGCGCAGGCTGTCGAGCGCCTCGCCGAGATACGCATACTGCCGACCAGACGCATCCCGCTGCGCCCACATCTCCGGCTCAACAATATAGAGCGGGATCACCGGGCCAAGCCGCGCGGCAAGGGCGAGTGCCGGATTATCCTGCACCCGCAGATCGCGCTTGAACCAGCAGATCACCGGCGCGGTCATCTCACGCCACCCGGATCATTCGACAACCACTTCCTCACCAGTGCGTCCGTCGATCTTGACGTCCGGGTCGACCGGCGTCTGCCCCTGCGAGGCGACCCAGCCGATCAGCCCCAAGAGCAGCACCAGAGCAAAGATCATCACCCCCCGGATACCGATCAGCGCGGGTTTGTGCTGTTGCTTCTGCTTTTCGACATTCGTCTCGGGTGCCGACATTGTGGCTCCTTTCATATCCGTCCATCCGCGCGCATCCCCCATTGAAGCTGCACGCGCATCGCCCTAACGTCCGGCGAAACCTCTTGTTCCAGCCAACGGAGACGCCCGCGATGAAAGACGCCTCGCCCCAGACCAGCTATCTCGCCGATTACACTCCGCCAGCCTTTCTGGTCGAAAAGGTCCACCTGACCTTTCGCCTCTCACCCGAAAAAACCCGCGTTCTCAGCAGGGTAGAGTTTCGCCCCAACCCCGAGTCACGCAGTCGTGAGTTCTTTCTGCATGGCGAAAACCTGCGCCTCATAGGTGCGAAAATCGACGGCGTGGCGATCACGCCCGAGGTGACGCCAGAGGGTCTGACCACCGATGCCCCCGACGCGCCCTTCACCTTCGAGGCCGAGGTGGAGATCGACCCGGCCAACAATACAGCGCTTGAGGGCCTGTATATGTCGAACGGCATGTATTGCACCCAATGCGAGGCCGAGGGGTTTCGCAAGATCACCTATTACCCCGATAGACCGGATGTGATGGGCGTCTTTACCGTGCGCATCGAGGGCGACATGCCGGTGATGCTGTCAAACGGCAACCCGGTGGCACAAGGCGACGGTTGGGCCGAATGGCACGATCCGTGGCCGAAACCCAGCTATCTCTTCGCCCTCGTGGCGGGCGACCTGATCGCGCATGCAGACCGTTTCACCACCCGTTCGGGCCGCACCGTCGATCTCAACATCTGGGTGCGCCCCGGCGATGAGGGCAAATGCGCCTTTGGGATGGAGGCGCTCAAGAAATCCATGGCCTGGGACGAAGAAGCCTATGGGCGCGAATACGATCTCGACCTCTTCAACATCGTGGCGGTCGATGATTTCAACATGGGCGCGATGGAGAATAAGGGGCTCAACATCTTCAACTCGTCCTGCGTTCTGGCCAGCCCCGAGACCAGCACCGACGCCAATTTCGAGCGCATCGAGGCGATCATCGCGCATGAATATTTCCACAACTGGACCGGCAACCGCATCACCTGCCGCGACTGGTTTCAGCTCTGCCTCAAGGAGGGGCTGACGGTTTATCGCGACAGTGAGTTCACCGCCGATATGCGCTCTGCCCCCGTCAAGCGCATCGGCGACGTGATCGCGCTGCGCGCCCGGCAATTCCGCGAGGATAACGGCCCGCTCGCCCATCCGGTCCGCCCCGAAAGCTTTGTCGAGATCAACAATTTCTACACCGCGACGGTGTATGAGAAAGGGGCCGAGTTGATCGGCATGCTGAAGACGCTGGTCGGGGATGACGCCTATGCGCAGGCGCTTGAATTGTATTTCGAGCGCCATGACGGGCAGGCCTGCACCATCGAGGACTGGCTGAAGGTGTTCGAGGATGCCACCGGGCGGAACCTGTCGCAGTTCAAGCGCTGGTACAGCCAGGCCGGAACGCCAAGGGTGAATGTCGAAGAACATTGGGACGGGGCCGGCACCTATCGGCTGGATTTCGTGCAGCACACGCCGCCCACGCCGGGGCAGGAGGTGAAAGACCCCCGCGTGATCCCGATTGCCGTGGGGCTGTTGAACGAGAATGGCGACGAGGTGCGCGAGACACAGGTTTTCGAGCTCGACAAGAAGCGGGATTTTCTGGAATTCACCGGGCTTGGCTCGCGCCCCATCCCTTCGATCCTGCGCGATTTCTCCGCCCCGGTGATCCTGGAACGTGAAACCAGCAATGAAGAACGCGCCTTCCTGCTCGCCCATGACACCGACCCGTTCAACAAATGGGAGGCCGGGCGCGCCCTGGCCCGCAACGGCCTGCTGGCAATGATCCTTGAGGGGGCCGCGCCAGATGCCGCCTATCTCGACGCCGTGCACACCATGGCCCGCGACGAGACGCTTGACCCGGCCTTTCGCGCCCTCGCCCTTGGCCTGCCAAGCGAAGATGATCTTGCGCAGTCGCTCTATGAACTGGGCGAGACGCCCGATCCGCAGGCCATCTGGGACGCGCTGGAGACCCTGCGCGACGCCCGCGCCGTGACGATGGAGGCCACCGCGCGCACCCTCTATGACCGGCATCAGGTCACCGCGCCATACCGGCCCGACCCCGATCAGACCGGCGCGCGGGCGCTTGCCAATGCCGCGCTTGCGATCCTCACCCGGCGCGACGGCGGCGCGCAGGCGCAGGCCCAATATGACGCCGCCAACAACATGACGCAGCAACTTGCGGGGCTGTCGTGTCTGCTACAGGCGGGCAAGGGCGCAGCCGCTGTGCAGGCATTCTATGAGCAATGGCAGCATGACCGGCTGGTGATCGACAAATGGTTCAGCCTGCAAATCGTACATGCGGCCCCCGAGGACACGGCAGATACCGCTGCCCGCCTCACCGAGCACCCGGATTTCACGATTCGCAACCCCAACCGCTTTCGTGCCACTTTGGGCGCGCTTGCGATGTCGCCGGCAGGCTTTCATCATGCCTCGGGCAAGGGTTATGCGCTGCTGGCGGATTGGCTGATCGCGCTCGATCCGCTCAACCCGCAGACCACGGCGCGGATGTGCTCTGCCTTCGAGACGTGGCGGCGCTACGATGCCGACCGGCAGGCCCTCATCACCGCTCAGCTCGACCGTATCCTCGCCACGCCGGGCCTGAGCCGGGATACGACCGAAATGGTCGCGCGCATTCGCGGTACCTGACATCTCGTCCAAGGCTGGGTATCGCGGGGCATTCTCAGGCATCCAAAACGGGACGGTGTGACACCTCAGGGTCGCGGCTCAATCATCCGTGGTCGCGAGATTGGCCGGTCGTGCTTGGGGGCGCACGGTGGACAACGGCTTGCAATAGCTCTGGGCGCGCACCCATCGGCGCATGTCTTCGCGCTTGGAACGGCTGTGCAGCGGGCCCCAATCCGCCGCCACGCCGCGCATACCTTCGGACACGACCCCGTCGCGCAACACCGTATGCGCCATGATGCGAATCGCGCATGAGAGGTTCTCTGCCCCATTCCGCAGCGCCGCCCCGGTGCCTGCGCGACAGGCGTAACCGCGCGCGGTGGCTGGCAGAATCTGCAACAACCCATGCCAACGCCCGCCACCGCCGATGGCCTTTGGATTATAGGTGCTTTCATGCTTGGCAAGAGCAGACAGAAAGCCCACCCAGAAGGCCCGCCTGCGGCGCTCGTCACCAGCGGCATAAGCGGGGCACCAGTCCGCGATGTCGCGGGGTACGATGCTTATCAACGGGGCGCCATGCGCCTTGAGGGCCGAGAGCGCGCTGCGCGTCAAAAGAGGGGCATCAGCGCGATGCTCCCATCTGGTGCGCGGAATATTGCCATCCCGCGCAGGCACCTCGTGCCTGGCGCGCGGCTCCTCTCCCTCTTGCGGCAAAGCAGTGAGAGGCCAAAACATAATGAAAACAGACAATAAAATTCTGATCATCAAATGAGTTTGACCCAATTCAAACGGTAAGGCAACGCACAACCGGGTATGGCATCATTCCCTGCCTTGACCCAAGCCTTGCCCTCTTTTGGTCGAAATCCGGCGGCATGGTCGCATCATCAGAGTGCCGGAGATACCATGCCGTTCGAACCGATTGCCAAACCCGAGATGATCGAGCCTGACAAACGCAGCTTCAGGTCCCGTGCGCGACGCCTGCCAGATTTTCTGGGTCTTCTGAGGCGCAAGCCCCGGACTGACCTCGACAGCCTCAGCAAGCGGATCCTGTTGCCGTCGCTTCCCGTCACCGATGAGGAAATGGCACGTGCCACGCATCAGGATCGCGGGCAAAAGCTGGCCCGGCAGGAGATGTGGGAGGAGTTGGCGCAACAGATCGAGCACGCCGACGCGGCCCGGCTCCGCACGCCTGGCGGCGAGAGCGCCACGACCCTGCTGGCCGTTGGAGCCCGTGCCGACGTCGTGGCTGCGGCCGAGGATGCGCTCTACGACGATGCGGAACCCGACCCATCCGGCATCGCGGCGTTGGAAGAAGTGCAGGCGGAATTTCCCGACAGTTACCCCTGCGCACTTGTCGCGGCTCTGGCGCATATCGACATCGCCTGGGCCTGGCGGGCAACGGCAAGCGACCGCACCCACGCCACCCATGAATTGCGCTTTCTGGAGCACTTCAAGCGCGCTGGCGAAATCCTCTCGAACTTTGACGGCGTCCAACTCGACGCGCCGCCGCTGGCAGCGGCGCAATGCGCGCTTCTTGCCGCGCGGCCGCAGCCCCGCATGCGCGTGGCCGACGATTATGAGCGCCTGATCGACCTTGATCCAGACGGACCGCGCCACATGCGCGCACTGGGCGAGGCATTGTTACCGGCACGCTACGGCAGCTACGAGATGCTCGAACTCGAAGCCCGGCGCACCGCCGCGCGCACCGGCGAGATCTGGGGCGCGGGCGGCTACACATGGGTCTACCTGGACGCTCTGGCCCTCGATCCCGGAGCGATCAGCCAACTTGATGCCGATTACTTTGTCGATGGGCTCCGCGACATCGTGAAACGGCGGCGGGATCAGCATGTCATCAACCAGCTATCGGCGTTCTGCGGGATCGTGATGGCCCCGAAAGCGGGCCGAAAGCGGCGCGGCGGGGCGCAGGAGAACGCGCGCAAGAGAATCCATGATTGTCTTGACTGGTTGCTTGAAAACCATCTCCAGGAATTGCATCCGCTGATCTGGTCGCAGATGTTGCTCAACCCCGGCCTGACACCCGCGCTTCCATCGCGGCGCGCCTTGGTCGCCAAGGGCCGCCACACCGCGCTTCGGGTCATCGCGCAACGCTTTGCGGAGGATATCGAAGACGGCAGCTCGATCGCCTTTTCCAGCTCAGGGATGTATCGGCTGCCGGCACTGTAACGCGACGGCCCCGCAACGGCCCCGCAACGGCCATGCCATTGCGGGGTCTGGTTGTCAGATCACAACAACGTCGAGTGGCGGAAATCCGTTGAAGCCAACCGAGGAGTAGCTCGACGTGTAGGCACCGCAATTGCGGATGATGATCCGATCCCCGGCCTCAAGTCCCACCGGCAGGGCAACGGGGCGCTTTTCATAGAGCACGTCGGCGCTGTCGCAGGATGGACCTGCGAGAATGCAGGGGCCGGTCGCCTCGTGATCGCGCTCGGTGAGGAACTGATAGCGGATCGCCTCGCCCTCGGTTTCGGCCAGCCCGGAAAAGCGACCGATATCGAGATAGACCCAGCGGCAGATATCGTCATCCGATTTGCGGCTGACCAGCAGCACCTCGGCGGCGATCATGCCCGCGTCCGCCACCATGCCACGCCCCGGCTCGGCCATGACGCGGACCGCTCCGGGAAAGCGTGCCTCGACCATCGCCATCACGTGTGCCCCATAGACCTGCGGTGTCTCGATTTCCTCGCCGTAAAAGGCCGGAAACCCACCGCCGATGTTGATCAGGCTCAGCGCATGTCCGGCGGCACGTGCCTCGGACCAGACAGCGCCGACGTGATCCAGTGTCTCACGCCACATCTCGGGCTTGCGGGTCTGGCTGCCGACATGGAACGACAGGCCGACAGGATGCAGGCCAAGCGATGCGGCATGATCCATCAGGCCCACGGCACGCTCGGGCGCGCAGCCAAACTTGCGGCTGAGCGGCCAGTCTGCCCCGGTCGCGCCGACCAGCAGGCGGATATAGACCTGCGCGCCCGGTGCGTGCCGGGCGATCTTGTCCAGCTCCATTTCGCAATCTGCGGCAAAGAGGGAAATGCCGGCATGATGGGCAAAGGCAATGTCAGAGGCACGCTTTACGGTATTGCCAAAGGAAACATGCGCAGGCTGCGCACCAAGGCTCAGGCAAAGCTCGATCTCGCCCCGCGAGGCGGCGTCGAACCGGCTGCCTTCGGCGATCAGCGTCTCGATCACGTCGCGCGCCGGGTTGGCCTTGACCGCATAGTGAATATCGGCCCGGCCAAGCCCGGCCTTGAGCGCGCGGTAATTCTGCGCAACGGTCTCGCGGTGCAAGACAAGCGTCGGGCGATCAAACGCCGTGTTGCGGATAAAATCGACGATGGGCGAGGGTGCAACAATGGCGTCGCCGCCCGCAAAGGGGGTCACGTAGGCGTTCATGGTCATCTCCGATCAGGACCCGGGCTCTCACCCGACCAGTTCATAACAGGAGACGTTACCGTCGCTACGTAAACACGGGCGGCAGGACCACCGGCCAGAGGCGCGTGCGTTGGCGTCTGTGATTGCGCATTAGGATCAGTGCGCGAGTCGTGCAATCATTATTTTTGCAGCGGATCAAATTACTTTGTCCACGCGCCGATCGCGCCATCCTCGTCGCCCCACCGCGCAATCCACGTCAAGCCACGCAAAAGGCCCGGAACGCAATGTCCGGGCCTCATTCCGTCGACGCATGACAGCCGGATCAGCGATCCTTGTCGGCCTCATCGTTGTCGTTGTCGTCGTCCTCACCCTCGTCATCGGAATCGGACTCGGGCAGGTTGAAGAAACTGTCCGCATCGTACTGTTTTTCGCGCTCTTCGGGGTGGTAATCCTGCCCAAGCGTGAAGCTCTCCAGACCTTCGATCGCGGTCGGGATGCGCGGCTCTGCGTCCGATTCGAGGCTCTGCTCGGTGCTCAGGAGCTTGCGGCGCTCGTCATCGCTCAGCGACTCCCCTTCCTTGGCCTTCTTGGCTGCGGCCTTTTGCACGGCGGCATCCAGCTCTGATTGCTTGCACAGACCAAGAGCGACCGGGTCGATGGGCTGAATATTGGCGATGTTCCAATGCGTGCGCTCGCGAATCGCCTGGATCGTCGGCTTGGTCGTCCCAACCAGCCGCGCGATCTGGCTGTCGGCCAGTTCGGGGTGAAACTTGACCAGCCACAGGATCGACGCCGGACGGTCCTGCCGCTTGCTGAGCGGCGTGTAGCGGGGGCCGCGCCGCTTTTCTTCGCCCTGAGCAGAGGCGTTGAACTTGAGCTTGAGTTTGTGCAGCGGATTGGACTGGGCGCGCTCGATCTCGTCCTCGGTCAGCTGATTATTGGCAATCGGATCAAACCCCTTGACGCCTGCCGCCACATCGCCATCGGCGATGCCCTGCACTTCCAACTCGTGCAGACCGCAAAAATCGGCGATCTGCTTGAAACTGATCGTCGTGTTGTCCACCAGCCAGACGGCTGTGGCCTTGGCCATGATCGGCAGTGACATGTCTCAGGTCTCCTTTACCCAAATCTTCCCCGTCGCCTGAAAGGCGGTTCCGGCGGGCCGGAACGGTCTCCATTGTCGGGGAACTTGGGCGCTGTATACTGCCCTGGACGGCAAAATGAAAGACCAAAGAATGCGCCTTGTCCTGTTGACTTGTCTGGCCCTGTTCAGCCTCCCCGCCGCCGCGCAAACGCATCGGGCGGGCGTGTTCGACTACTACGTGCTGGCGCTCAGCTGGTCGCCCACATGGTGCGCGCTCGAGGGGGACGCACGGCACGCGGCGCAATGCGAGTCGTCTGCCGATACGGGGTGGGTTCTGCACGGGCTCTGGCCGCAATATCATCGCGGCTGGCCACAGGATTGCACCAGCGCCCACGCTCCGCCCACGCGCGGAATGACCCGGGCCATGGCGGACATCATGGGCAACGCCGGGCTTGCTTGGCATCAGTGGAACAAGCACGGGGTCTGCTCCGGCCTCCCGGCCGCCGGGTACTATGCCTTGTCGCGCGCCGCCTATGACCGACTGAACCGCCCGGACGTGTTTCGCAAACTTTCCAAACCCGTCAGGCTTCCGGCCAAAGTGGTCGAAGACGCGTTTCTGAAGGCCAACCCCGGACTTGAGCCCGACATGCTGACCATCACCTGCCGCGCCGGGCGCATTCAGGAGGCACGGTTGTGCCTTTCGCGTGATCTGGCACCGGTGCCCTGCGGTGCAGACGTGGTGCGGGACTGCAGCTTGCGCGACGCGCTCTTCGATCCGATCCGGTGATTGCCTGGTGTGAACCCTTGAACCCCTGCCCGATTTCCTGAATGGTCGCGGCCAATCGCGCATATCAGGCAGGACAGGCAAGAATATGGACATCCGGGCAATCCTCATGGGGCTGGGCTTTGCGCTCATGTGGTCCTCGGCATTCACCTCGGCGCGGATCATCGTGGCCTCGGCGCCGCCGCTCACGGCGCTCAGCCTGCGCTTTCTGGTCTCGGGGCTGCTGGGGGTGCTGATCGCGCGCGCATTGGGGCAAAGATGGCATCTGACGCGCGGGCAATGGCGCGCGACGATCATTTTCGGGATCTGTCAGAACGCGCTCTATCTCGGGCTGAATTTTGTCGCCATGCAGACCATCGAGGCCGGGCTGGCCGCGATCATCGCCTCGACCATGCCGCTTCTGGTGGGGCTGGCGGGCTGGCTGATCTTTGGTGAGCGGATCGGCCTGATGGGGATGCTGGGCCTTGTCGCGGGGGTGATCGGGGTGACGATCATCATGGGGGCGCGGTTGCAGGGCGGTGTCGACCTCTACGGGCTGAGCCTTTGCGTGGCTGGGGTGTTTGCGCTGACGTTTGCCACGCTGGCGGTGCGCGGGGCCACCTCGGGCGGCAATTTCCTGATGGTCGTGGGCTTGCAGATGCTGGTGGGCAGCGCGGTCCTCGGGGTCGCAGCAGTGGGGCTCGAGACCATCGAGATCACCTGGTCCTGGACGCTGGTCGCGGCGTTTGCCTATACCACGCTGGTGCCGGGGCTGGCGGCGACGCTGGCCTGGTTCTGGCTGGTCAACCGGATCGGGGCCACCAAGGCCGCCACCTTTCACTTTCTCAACCCGTTCCTCGGCGTGGCCATCGCGGCGCTGATCCTGAGCGAGACACTGAGCGCGCAGGACCTGATCGGTGTGGCAGTGATCATGGGCGGCATTCTGGCGGTACAATTGTCGCGGCAGCGTCGGGTCTGACTAACCAGACTTGACAGGTCAGGCCGAAACTGTGTTTCTGATCGCGTTTGAAAATTATTGGTATGAATTCATGCGGTTTGTAAAATTAGGTGTTCTATTATCATGTACTGTGCTTGCGGGCTGCGGAGGGCCGCTGACAAAGGCGCAGGTCGTTGAAAAGTATCGCGGCAACACCGTCTCAAAGCTCACCAGCGAAAAACGTCTGGATCATCTGGGACCAAACAACCCGTCTTTGGGGACGCGCTACATCTATCACCAAACAGACGGTCAGGCTGTCTACAGCAAACGCACGGACAAAGGCTATGCCAGACGCGAAGCCGGTCGTTGGTGGGCCGGTGATGATAAAATCTGTTATTCGATGCGCGTGACACGGTCGGAGGACCCAGAGGGCGATTCTTGTGCGCCAGCGGGCACTGACGCCGCGTGGAGCACGTTTGAACGCGGAGACACGCAGAACCTTCGGAGGCCCGTGAGAACCGCCCGGGGAGGCCAATCCGACATCGGCTTCGGCTGGGACAAGGTTCTTGCGGGCGCGGGCGCGGCTTTGGTTGTCGCGGGCGGTGTCGCGAAAGCGTCCGAGGCACTGTGCGGGTCAGGCGGATGCCCGGCTGGAGCTTCGGCTTCGGCGACCAGTCAGCCCAAAGCCACCTCATCGGGTAACGCGCGGTCCTCCCGCTCAGGGACGCGGGAGGCCAAATCCGGTTACAAGATTACGAGCCGCATACCTTACGAGAGGCACACACAGGAGGTGGTTGCCCGAGGTCGGTGCGCCAACGGGAAAACCTTCAACGTCAGGTATCGCCCTGATAACAATCCGAAATATTTTATCTACAATTTGGGTGGTTCCAGCGTCGATGACGTCGCAAGCCGTTTTTGCTCTTAACTTAAACCGAGGCGGGGCCATCCTTACATGTTAGGCTGAGGTGCGGGCTCAACTACGATTGGGCCCGCCTGTGACCCTTCCAAGCTACCCGTACACAAGGCGCGTGAACCGTATCCAGACCGCCTTCGGAAGATCCCTGAATGTCTCAAGCAAAGACCTGATGCCACCGGTCGGCTGGCAACATTTTGTGGCTAAGGCTGACGGTCTCTCTTGCTGTCGGATAGAGGATGTCAGCCGATCTTGCCCCTGGGCCCATCGCCCACCTGACCGCGATGCAGCAGCAGGTGATCGAGCAGCACGCAGGCCATCATCGCCTCGCCCACCGGCACCGCGCGGATACCGACGCAAGGGTCGTGGCGGCCCTTGGTGACCACCTCGATAGGGTCGCCGTCGACGGTGATCGAGCGGCGCGGCGTCAGGATCGAGGAGGTGGGTTTCACGGCGAAGCGCACCACCACCTCTTGCCCGGTGGAGATGCCGCCGAGGATGCCGCCCGCATGGTTCGAGGCATATTCGGGGCCGGTCTCGCCCATGAATATCTCGTCGGCATTGGCGCTGCCGGTGAGGGTGGCGGCGGCCATGCCTTCGCCGATCTCGACGCCCTTGACGGCGTTGATCGACATAATCGCCGAGGCCAGATCGGTGTCGAGCTTGCCGTAGATCGGCGCACCGAGGCCGGCCGGCACACCGCGCGCCACCACCTCGATCATCGCACCGACCGAATCGTGGTTCTTGCGCAGGGTTTGCAGGTAAGCCTCCCACTCGGGGGCGGCGCTGGCATCGGGCAGCCAGAAATCATTGCCGTCGATGGCGTCCCAATCGAAGCGGGCGCGGTCGAGTGTCCTCTCGCCCATGGCGACCATGTAGCCCTTAACCTCGAGCCCCGGCACGAGGGCTGCAAGGGCCGCGCGCGCGACGCCGCCCGCCGCGACCCGTGCCGCCGTCTCG
>NZ_CAMYMD010000014.1 GCF_947259555.1 uncultured Roseovarius sp. | reverse complement strand
GCGTTTTCAATGGCTTGAAACGTTGCAAAAGCGCCCGCCCGAGGGGGCGGTCGGGCGCTGCGCGGCGGTGCCTGCGGCACCTTGATTCCGCGCATTGGTGCTGCACTTGAACGGCAGCTCCAGGCCAGACTTTCTCTTTACGACGGCCCCCACACAAAGCTGGTGTAATGGCCCCGGTGCAAACCTGCGACCGGCGCGCGCCTCACGCCTCTCCGGCTGCCACCTCATCGACCCACGCCACCTGACGCGGCAGGCAGATCGTTTGCAGATCATAGCGCGCCCGGATCAGATCGCGGGCCGCCACCCCCAGACGTCGACGCGCGGCCTCATCATCCATAAGTTTGCAAACTTCCTTCACAAGCCCGTCGCCATCAAAGAAATCCACCAGCCGCCCGGTTTCATCATGAGTAATGACCTCGCGCACCGGCGCTGTGTCACCGGCGACAATCGCGGCACCGCAGCTCATTGCCTCCATCAGCGACCAACTCAGCACGAACGGATACGTCAGGTAGACATGTACCCGGCTCACCTGCAACAGCCTTAGAAAACGGTCGTATGGAATGCGCCCGAGAAAATGTACCCTTTGCCAATCGGGCGTGGAAATTCGGCCACGGACCTCATCGATGAAGATCTGCTTCCACGTCTGCCCCTTGGGTGGCCGCGCGCCATAGCTCACCTCGTCGCCGCCGACGATCAGCACCCTCGCCCTGGGCCTCTCGCGCAACAGGCGCGGCAGTGCGCGCATGAAGATGTGATAGCCGCGATACGGCTCGAGATTGCGATTGACGAAGGTGATAACCTCATCGTCGCGGGTGAGGGTGCCCGCGCCCTCCACCTCCAGCCGCACATCAGACTGCGGGCAGGCGGTGATCGTGTCGATACCGTCATGGCTCACGGTGATGCGGTCGCGAAAGGGGTGTGGAAAGGTATCGGCCTGAAACCGTGTAGGGCTGATGCCGGCGTCTCCCTGATCGAAATGCAGATGGTTGTTGAGATTCTTCAGACGGATGCGCAGGGGCTCGGTCTCGGGTGTCTTGCTGGCGAATTCCGGGTCGAAATCGAGGTGAGGGTGGCCGGTAAGGTGATAGAGTTCGCAGTAGAGCCCCATCCGCGCGTCTGGCCAGACATCTTTCAGGAACAACGATTCTCCCCAGCCCGGATGCGCCATAATGAGATCGGGCGTGTAGCCCTGCTCGCGCAGTTTGACGGCCGCGCGGTAGCAGGCCTCGGCGCGCGTTACCTTTGTATCCAGATCTACAAGCCAAGGGTGCACTTTTTGCGTCTCCCGCTTGGGCAGGGCATAGGGCAGCACGCGCACGCCCTTCCACGTGGTCGCTTCCTTGACGCGCAACGTCAGCGCCACGCAGTGATGCCCTTGCTGCGCCAGCAGTGGCGCCAGATGTTTGTATTGCCCCGGAAAATTCTGGTGGATGAAAAGGATTTTCATGAAGGTGCCTGCTTTGTGTGTCTGCGTGGTTTATAATCACGTGCATCGGTACCGCAAAGCCCCGCATTTTTGCAGCCGGAGTCTGGACCCGGCCCACACAAGCGCCTATCACCCCTTGCAACATCTGACAGAGCAAGAGGGGCACGGCCCATGTCGCGCTATTCACCCGCGGAAATCGAAGCGAAATGGCAACAGGCGTGGCAGGAAGCCAATATATTCTGCGCCCGCCGGGATGAGGCCAGGCCGAAGTATTATGTGCTGGAAATGTTCCCCTACCCCTCGGGGCGCATCCATATGGGCCACGTGCGCAACTACACGATGGGCGACGTGGTGGCACGCTACAAGCTGTCGACGGGGCATAACGTGCTGCACCCAATGGGCTGGGACGCCTTCGGCATGCCCGCCGAGAATGCCGCGATGGCAAGCGGCGGTCACCCCAAGGACTGGACCTACGCCAATATCGCCACCATGCGCGACCAGATGCGGCCCCTGGGCCTGAGCATCGACTGGTCCCGCGAGTTTGCCACCTGCGATCCCGAGTATTACGGCCAGCAACAGGCGCTGTTCCTCGATTTCCTCGAAAAAGGGCTGGTTTACCGCAAGAACGCCGTGGTGAACTGGGATCCGGTGGATATGACCGTGCTGGCCAATGAGCAGGTGATCGACGGCAAGGGCTGGCGCTCTGGTGCCGAGGTGGAGCGGCGCGAACTCACACAATGGTTCTTCCGCATCTCGGATTTTTCCGAGGAGCTGCTGGAGGCTTTGGACGGGCTCGACGACTGGCCCGCCAAGGTGCGGACCATGCAGGAGAACTGGATCGGCAAGTCGCGCGGGTTGCAATTCGCCTTTGGCCTGAATGACGGGCCTGATGGGCATGACCGGGTTGAGGTCTACACCACCCGGCCCGACACGCTGATGGGCGCGTCCTTCATCGGCATCTCGCCGGATCATCCGCTGGCCCGCCAACTGGAGCGCGAGCGCGCGGATGTGGCGGCGTTCTGCGCCGAGGCGCGCAAGGGCGGCACCACCGCCGAGGCCATCGAGAAGGCGGAAAAGCTGGGGTTCGACACCGGCCTGACCTGCCGCCATCCGTTTGATACCGCGTGGGAATTGCCCGTCTATATCGCCAATTTCATTCTGATGGACTATGGCACCGGCGCGATCTTCGGCTGCCCCGGCCATGATCAGCGCGACCATGATTTCGCGCGCAAATACGGCCTGCCGATCATCGACACCTTCTTGCCGATGGATGCGGAGCACGACATCGAAGCCGCGCCTTACGTGCCGCTCAAATCCGAGCGCGTGCGCTATACGCGGATTGTGGCGGGGGAAGAAGCGCAGACCGGCGAGGCGGGCGTCGAGGCGGCGATTGAGTTTTGCGAGACCAATGGCGTGGGGCAGGGCGTGACCAAGTTCCGCCTGCGCGATTGGGGCCTCAGCCGTCAACGTTATTGGGGCTGTCCGATCCCGGTGGTGCATTGCGAGACCTGTGGCGTGGTGCCCGAGAAGAAAGAGAACCTGCCGGTGCAGCTGCCCTATGACGAGGGCGGCACGCCGATTGATTTCGGCGTCCCCGGCAACCCGCTCGACAGGCATCCCACGTGGCGCGACTGTGCCTGCCCGGCCTGTGGCGCACCTGCGCTGCGCGAGACCGACACGATGGACACCTTTGTGGATTCGTCGTGGTATTACGCCCGCTTCACCGCGCCCCGTGCCGAGACGCCCACGGATATGGCCGAGGCGGAGTACTGGATGAATGTGGACCAGTATATCGGTGGCATCGAGCACGCGATCCTGCATCTCTTGTATTCGCGGTTTTTCGCGCGGGCGATGCATATCTGCGGGCATTTGCCGGAAAAGGCGATCGAGCCGTTCGATGCGCTGTTCACGCAAGGCATGGTGACGCACGAGATTTATCAGACGCGGGATGTCAAGGGCCGCCCGGTCTATCACCTGCCCGAAGAGGTCACCGAGGGGCGGCTGGCTGACGGCACGGAGGTGGAGGTGATCCCCTCCGCCAAGATGTCGAAATCCAAGAAGAATGTGGTCGATCCCTCGACGATTATCGCGGAATACGGGGCCGATACCGCGCGCTGGTTCGTCCTGAGCGACAGCCCGCCCGAGCGGGACGTGGAATGGACTGCCTCGGGCGCCGAGGCCGCGCATCGCCACCTCGCCCGCGTCTGGCGCATCGCGTCCGAGATCGCGCAGACCCCTGGCGAGGCCGATCCGCAAGCCGATGAGGCGCTCTTGCGCGAGATGCACAAGACCATCGACGAGGTGACCAAGGGCGTTGACAGCTTCGGCTTCAACGCCGCCATCGCGCGGCTCTATGCCTTTACCAACAGCCTCGCCAAATCGCAGGCGGGGCAGGCGGCCAAGACCACCGCCGCGCGCACGCTGGCGCAGCTGATGTCGCCGATGACCCCGCATCTGGCCGAGGATATCTGGTCCCTGCTGGGCGGCGCGGGGCTGGTTGCCACAGCCGCATGGCCCAAACCCGACCCGGCCATGCTGATCGACGAGACGGTGATCCTGCCGATCCAGATCAACGGCAAACGCCGGGGTGAGCTGTCGCTGCCTGCGGACATGGACAAATCCGAGGTTGAAAAAGCCGCGCTGGCCCACAATGCTGTGGTCAAGGCGCTGGATGGGGCCCAGCCCAAGAAAATCATCGTCGTCCCCGGTCGGATCGTGAATGTCGTCGTTTAACCGCCGTCTCCTTGTCCTTTCGGGCCTTGGCGCGCTTGCTGCCTGCGGCTTTGCGCCCGCCTATGGACCGGGTGGGGCAGGAGCCGCCCTGATGGGGCAGGTCGAGGTCGATGCCCCCGACACCCGTGCGGGCTATCTTCTGACGCGGGAGATCGAGACGCGGCTGGGTCGCGCGTCCAATCCGCGCTTTGCGCTTGGCTACGAGATCATGCTTGACGCCCAGGCCATTGCCATCAGCCGAAGCAACGTCACGTCGCGCTTCAATCTCCTCGGTCAAGTTACATATGCCTTGCGTGATATCGAGACCGGCGCAGTTCTAACCGCTGGTGATGTCAGGAATTTCACCGGATATTCAACGACCGGTAGCACTGTGGCGGTGCAGGCCGCCGAACGCGACGCAGAGGCCCGGCTCATGACAATTCTTGCCGATCAGGTCCTGACCCGGCTTCTGGCCGAAGCGCCCGCCGCACCGGAATGAAACTGTCGTCGCGCGATGCTTCCCGGTATTTTTCGCGGCCCGAACCGCACCGTACGGGGCTGCTGATCTATGGTCCCGACGCCATGCGCGTTGCGCTGAAACGTCAGGACGTGCTTGCTGCGCTGCTCGGTCCGGGTGCGGATGAGGAAATGCGTCTTACCCGGATGCCGGGGGGCGATCTGCGCAAGGACCCTGCGGCCTTGATCGATGCGATCAAGGCGCAGGGGTTCTTTCCGGGGCCGCGTGCGGCCTTTGTCGAGGATGCCAATGACAGCGCCGCCGACGCGATTTTGGCCGCGCTGAGCGACTGGCAGGAGGGCGACGCGCAGATCATCGTCACCGCCGGGCAGCTCAAGGCCACCTCGAAGATTCGCAAGGCGTTTGAGGCGCATCCCAATGCCTATGCCGTTGGAATTTATGATGAACCGCCCTCGCGAGAGGAGATCGAGCGGGTGCTCGGAGAGGCCGGTCTGCGCGACATTCCCGGCCCGGTGATGGCCGATCTCACGGCGCTCGCCCGCGACCTCGATCCCGGTGATTTTCGTCAGACGATGGAGAAGCTGGCGCTCTACAAGCTGGGCGATGACGCACCTCTCTCGGCCGAAGATATCGCCGCCTGCGCGCCCGCCTCGACCGAGGCGGATCTGGACGATATCCTCAATATCGTGGCTGAGGGGCGGTCGGGCGAGATCGGTCCGGTGCTGCGGCGGTTGAAGGCGCAGGGGGTGCAGCCGGTGGGGCTGTGTATCGGGGCGACCCGGCATTTCAGGGCGCTCTACACCGCCGCGTCCGATCCCGGTGGGGCGGCGCAGGGCATCGCCCGGATGCGCCCGCCGATCTTTGGCCCGCGCCGCGACCGGATGCTGCGGCAGGCGCAGGGCTGGGGGGCGGAGAAGCTGCAACAGGGGCTGACCATCCTCACCGACACCGACCTGCAATTGCGTTCGGCGGGACAGCGGGCGCCCGACATGGCGCTGGTGGAGCGGGCGCTCATCCGGCTGGCGATGCTGGCGGCGCGGTAAGCGGGCGAATCAGGGTTAACGCCTTGGAAAGCGGAAGGATATTGGGACTGTATCGCGTCGGTATCCTGTCGGTATCGCGTCGGTGCGGGTTTCGCCGAGGCCGGGGTTAACGCCGCGCGCGCTGGACAGCGAGGGACGGGCGGGGCAGGGTTCGGGGTGATGAGTGAGAGTGTGGACATAAAAGACCGGGAGAGCCTCGAGGCGTGGTTGAAAGATCAGCCGCGCGAGTCGGCGGTTTGGATTGCGTTTCGGGCGGCGGCACGAGTGCTGCCGGTGTGGTGGGACGCGGTGCTGACCGAGGAGTGGGCGCGCGAACGTGATTTGACAGCCCTGCTTCTGCGCAGCGTCTTGATATCGTCGGTTGCGGCTGTTGTGCCAACCGACGATATCAGGGCCAACGTCGCCGCAAACAACGCCGCCCACTTCAACGCCCGTGGCTTCGCCAATGCCGCCGGCTTCGCCGCCAACGCCGCCACCGCCGCCGCCAACGCCAACGCCGCCAACGCCGCCTCCCTCGCCGCCGCCG
>NZ_CAMYMD010000013.1 GCF_947259555.1 uncultured Roseovarius sp. | reverse complement strand
CAAGCCGCGTCGGCGCTATCATAAAGCGCAAGACGCGGCGCTTCTGCCGTTGATCGAGCGGCTGGTCGCGAAGCGCCCGACCTATGGCTACCGGCGGATCACGGCGGTGCTGAACCGAAAGCTGCGCGCCGATGGCCTGGCGCCGGTCAATCACAAGAGGGTCTACCGGATCATGAAGGCGCACAACCTGCTGCTGGCACGCAAATACACAGAGCGTCCGGAGCAGACCCATGACGGCAAGGTGGTCGTCCTGCGGTCGAACCTGCGCTGGTGCTCCGACGGCTTCGAGTTCACGTGCTGGAACGGCGACGTGGTGCGCGGTGCCTTCATCATCGGGATGAGGCCGGCGAAGATCGTGGCGACTGTCATCAGCTTGGCCCGAAGCCGCAGAAGCGCGCCCTCGAATACGGCAGTTTCGATATCTTCGCGGTTCACCTCGCGATCCTGCTCCTTGGCGACCAACACGCGCCGGTCCCAGGCCAGGTTGAGATAGAGCAGCATCATGATTGCCGTCTCCACCGCCACGCCCGCCAGCGCGATGAAACCCACCAGCA
Organism: uncultured Roseovarius sp.; assembly: GCF_947259555.1. GTDB lineage: Bacteria > Pseudomonadota > Alphaproteobacteria > Rhodobacterales > Rhodobacteraceae > Roseovarius. The sequence goes on along the minus strand of NZ_CAMYMD010000013.1, from coordinate 21,153 downwards.
CGGCAACCGACACCGCATAACCCAACGTGAAGATCAGCCATACACCGCCGGCCAATGCCACGGGTAGCGCCAGCAGGATGATCGCCACCTCGGTGACGCGGTTGAAGGCCAAAAACAGCATCAGCGTGATGATGAGCAGGGTGGCGGGCGCCACGAGGCCAAGCCTCTCTTGCACGCGCTCGATATACTCGTACTGTCCCGACCAGGCGATGGAATAGCCGGGCGGCAACTCGACCTCTTCGGCGACCACCTGCTGCGCTTCGGCCACGTAACTGCCCAGGTCGCGCCCGGCGATGTCGATGAAGACGAAACCCGTGCGTCGCGCGTTTTCCGAGCGGATCATGCCGGGGCCATCCACGAGTTTCACCTCGGCCACCGCCCCCAGCTGGATGTGTGCGCCCGAGGGCGTGACCATCGGCAGATCGGCCAACCGATCCGGGCTGTCGCGCCAGTCGCGCGGATAGCGCAGGTTGATCGGGAAGCGCTCAAGCCCCTCGACCGATTCCGCGATGGTCTGCCCGCCGATGGCCGTCTGCACGACCTGTTGCACATCCTCGATCGACAGCGCATAGCGCGCCGCCGCCGCGCGGTCGATGTCAATCTCGATGAATCGCCCGCCGACGGGCCGCTCGGCATAGGCCGAGGCCGTGCCCGGGATGTCGGCGACGGCCTTCTCGACCGCGACGGCGATCTCCTCGATCACGGTCAGATCCGAGCCGGACACTTTCACGCCCACAGGGGTCTTGATGCCTGTGGCCAGCATGTCGATCCGGTTCCTGATTGGCTGGATCCACACATTCGTGACGCCCGGCACCTGCACGCGGGCGTCGAGCTCATTGCGGATGTCGTCCATGGTGACGCCGGGGCGCCAATCCTCGCGGTCCTTCAGCTTAATGGTCGTTTCGATCATCGTCAGCGGCGCGGGGTCCGTCGCCGTATCGGCCCGGCCCAGCTTGCCGTGCACCGTCTCGACCTCTGGCACCTGCCCGATCATCCGTTTGGTCTGTTGCAGCACCTCACGCGCCTTGCCGATAGAGACACCGGGATAAAGTGAGGCCATATAGAGGAAATCACCCTCGTTCAGCTCCAGCATAAACTCAGTGCCCAACCGTTGCAGGGGATGCGCCATTGACGCCACCAGTGCTGCGGACAGCAGGACAGTTCCCCACGGCCATGCCACGGCGGCATCGAGAAACGGGCGGTAGATCCACTGGCAGGCCACGTTAAGCGGATTGCGCCGCTCGGCCACGATCTTCCCGCGCACGAAATATCCCACGAGCACGGGTACGAGCGTGATAGACAGGATCGCGGCGGCGGCCATGGCATAGGTCTTGGTGAAGGCCAGTGGCTTGAACAGCCGGCCTTCCTGCGATTCCAGAACGAAAACAGGAAGGAAGCTGACGGTGATAATCGCCAGCGAGTAAAAGAGCGCCGGTCCAACTTCGGCGGCGGCATTGCGGGCGGCCTGCCATCGCTCCTCGGAGGACAGGCGTTTGCCCTCCATCTTACGGTGCATCGCCTCGATCATCACCACGGCGGCGTCGACCATCGCACCGATGGCAATGGCGATGCCCCCCAACGACATGATGTTGGCATTGACACCTTGCAGCCGCATCACGGCAAAGGCCGCGAGCACGCCCAAGGGCAAGAAGAGCACGATCACCAGCGACGAGCGCAGGTGCAGAAGGAACGCACCGCAGACCAGCACGACGACGATGAATTCCTCGGTCAGCTTTTTCTGCAGGTTGTCGATTGCCCGCTCGATCACGCCTGAGCGGTCGTAGGTGGTGATGATCTGGATTCCCTCGGGGAGCGAGCCGCGCAGTTCTTCGAGCTTCTCCTCGACAGCATTGATCGTCGCCAGAGCGTTCTCGCCCCAGCGCATGACGATCACCGCGCCCACCGCATCGCCCTCGCCGTTGAACTCGCCGACGCCGCGCCGCATCTGCGGGCCCAGCCGGATTTCGGCCACATCCCCAAGGGTCAGCGCTGCACCCCGGTCGTTCACCATCAACGGGATCTCAGCCAGATCCTCGATACTGTCCACATAGCCGGTGGCTCAGACCATATATTCGGCCTCGGCCATCTCGATCACGCTGCCGCCGGTTTCGCGGTTGGCCGCGCCAATGGCGGCGCTGAGCTTGGCCAGCGGGATATCAAAAGCGCGCAGCTTGTTGGGGTCGACGACGACCTGGTACTGCTTGATCATGCCGCCGATCATGGCGACCTCGGAAACGCCCTCGATGGTTTGCAGTTCGAATTTCAGGAACCAGTCCTGCAGGGTGCGGAGCTGCGAAAGGTCATGCCCGCCGGTGCGGTCGACCAGCACGTATTGATAGATCCAGCCCACCCCGGTGGCATCCGGACCAAGCTCCGGGTTCACACCCTCGGGCAGGCGAGACTGCACCCGCGCGAGATATTCCAGCACCCGCGAGCGCGCCCAGTAAAAATCGGTGCCGTCCTCGAAGACGACATAGACATAACTGTCACCGAAGAAGGAAAAGCCACGCACATCGACCGCGCCGGGTACGGACAGCATCGCGGTGGTGATCGGGTACGTCACCTGATCCTCAACCACCTGCGGCGCTTGGCCCGCATAGGGGGTCTTGATGATGACCTGCACGTCCGACAGGTCAGGGATGGCGTCAACCGGCGTGGTGCGCAGCGACCAGGCGCCAGCGGCCCCAAGGAAAAGCGCCAGCACGATGACGATGAAACGGTTGGCGATTGACCAGCGGATGATGGCGGGGATCATTGGCCCAACTCCACGGTGCCGGCGAGTGACAAGGACATGTCGGCCCCCTGTAAGAGAAGCAGGCCGGTTTCCTGACCGACCGGCAGGCTACTCGCGTCCAGTGCGCCGGCAAGCGCGAAGTCCATGGTCATGCCGGGCATGCCGATGGCCTGAATGGGGCCATGGGTGATGTTGGCGGTTCCCGCCTCGGCGTCGAGTTCGGGGAAGATATAGTCGATCTCGCCGGTAAAGACCCGTCCCGGCAGATGATCGAACCGCGCCTCGGCGCGCATGTCGGACGAGAGCCGCCCCATGTCCCGCTCGAACACGTCGACGATCAGCCAGACCGAGGACGTATCGGCCAGCGACATTGCCCGCGTCTGCGGATTGAGGAACATGCCGTCCGCCGCCGCCAGCGCAAAGACCACACCAACCTGCGGCGCGTAAAAGCGGATGCGTTGCGAGGGGCTCTCGGCCTGGGCCATCTCTTCGATCTGTCGCGCATCGACGCCGAAATTCACCAGCTTCGTGCGGGCGATGGAGATATCGGCGGCATTGCCCGAGCGCGTCGCGCGCTGCAACTCGGAACTGGCAATGGTGATCTCGGGCGCGTAGAGATCGAACAGCAGGTCGCCCTCGGCTATCTCGTCGCCCACCGCGCGCACCTCCAGCCGCTCGATCCAGCCATCGACCCGGGTGTGGATATGGCTGGTGGCGTACTCGTCGTAATCGACGAAGCCCACCGTATCGATCCGGCGCGAGATCTCCTCGACGCGCGCCACGGCGCTGCGCACCCCGATGGTGTTCACCTCGACGGGCGAAAGCGTCACCTCTTCGGGATCGCCCGAGGGTTTCTGACCCTCGTAGACCGGGACAAGGTCCATGCCCATCGGCGACTTGCCGGGGCCGTCCTTGCGGAAGTTCGGGTCCATCGGCGCGACCCAGTAAAGGATCTCGGGCCCGTTGCTGCACGCCTCCATCGACTGAGCCAGCCGGTCGCGTTCGTACCAAATGCCACCGGCTCTCCGGCGCCAAGCGCCATGATCGCCAGCGCGGCGTATCGTCCACGCATGAGATTACCTGTCTTTTTGTCTGCCATGGCCGCGCCACGGCATTGCACACACCCGGGTCAGAGGACCCGGACCGAATGGGAAAGATCAGGTGTGTTTCGGGGGTTTCTTGGCGCGCTCTGGCTCTGTTTGGGTCAGGTGGCGCTCGGCGAGAGGCTGATAGGGGGTCGGAATAACCTCGAAATCCGGCGATAGCGCAGACAAATCGGGGCCTTCGGAGAAACAGCACACGGTCATCGCGCAGGCCTCATGGCCCTTTTGCCCGTGCAACCCCGCATCGGCCTCGGTCGGACAGTCTTCGTCCATCGGCATCTCTGCATGACCGATCTCGTGCGGCATGTCGCCCGACGTCGCAGCGCCAGAGGCTCCCACGCCCACTGAGGCCGTGACGAACGTCGCCACGAGGCAGACCATAAGGAGCCGTGAGAGGGCAGACCGAAGCTGTCTCACGAGTTGCGAAAATACCCGGGCTTTCGCGACTGTCCAGCCAAACCGTCGTGGGAGTGCGGGAAACCGCTCCTAACGTTCGTGAACGCCGCGGGTGGCTTGCGGCCAGTTTCGCAATGAATACAGGTACTTGCGACGTGACAAGAGCGTATTTCCGAGCTTGTCACACAAGACACCGGGCAAGGCCTTGACGCTCCAGTGACTGGAATCCCTATGTTGTGACCGCAATGAAAGGAGCGCACGATGACCGGGGAGATACAGCACGACCCTCATAGCCAGCACCACGGCCACGGTGGCGACATGCCCGCAGGCGCGAAGACGGCGACCGATCCGGTTTGTGGCATGACGGTGGAGGTCACCGAGAAAACCCGGACCGAGACCCATGACAGGCAGAGTTTTCATTTCTGCTCTGACGGCTGCCAGGAAAACTTTCGCAACGATCCATATTTCTATGCCTCTGGCAACGCCGAAAAGGCCAAGGGTAATGTGGCACATGACACGCAATGGACCTGCCCGATGCATCCCGAGATCATCCGGGACGAGCCCGGCGCCTGCCCGATCTGCGGCATGGCGCTGGAGCCGATGGTGCCGAGCGACGAGCCCAGCGAGGAACTGACCGACTTCACCCGCCGCCTCTGGGTCAGCGCGGCGGCGGCGGTGCCCCTCATTGTCCTGACGATGGGCGAGATGGTCGGCCTGAGTCTGCGGGGTTGGCTGGGTCATCAGCTATCGGTCTACATCGAGTTCGTGCTGGCCACGCCGATCATGTTCTGGGCCGCGCTGCCCTTCTTCAAGCGCGGGATCGACTCGATCCGCAATCTCTCGCCTAACATGTGGACGCTGATCTCTCTCGGCGTCGGCGCGGCTTACATCTACTCGCTCTTCGCTACCTTCGCGCCTGGTGTCTTCCCGGAGGATTACCGCATGGGCGAAGGTGTCGGCACCTACTACGAGGCAGCCGTGGTCATCGTCACGCTGATCTTCGTGGGGCAAGTGCTGGAGTTGCGCGCCCGCGAGCGCACCGGTGATGCCATCCGCGCGCTGATGGATCTCGCGCCCAAAACCGCCCGGCGCATCCTGCCGGATGGCTCGGAATACGACGCGCCGCTGGAAAATGTGGTCGAGGGCGACATGCTTCGCGTGCGTCCCGGTGACAGCGTGCCGGTCGATGCGGAAGTGATCGAGGGCCACTCCTCGGTCGATGAAAGCATGATCACGGGCGAGCCTGTCCCGATCGAGAAGACCGAGGGCGATCACGTCACCGGCGGCACGATCAACAAGAACGGAACCCTCGCGATCCGGGCCACGCAGGTGGGCGCCGATACCGTGCTCGCGCAGATCGTCGACATGGTCGCAGGCGCGCGGCGATCCAAGGCGCCGATCCAGGGGCTGGCCGACAAGGTGTCGGAGATCTTCGTGCCCGCGGTCGTGGCGGTGGCCGTGATCGCCTTCGTCACCTGGCTGAGTGTCGGGCCCGACCCCGCGCTGGCCTTCGCCATCGTTTCGGCCGTCTCGGTGCTCATCATCGCCTGCCCTTGTGCGCTTGGTCTCGCGACGCCGATCTCGATCACCACCGCCGCCGGACGGGGCGCGCAGGCGGGCGTTCTCATCAAGGACGCCGAGGCGCTGGAACGCATGGCCAAGGTCGACACGCTGATCGTTGACAAGACCGGCACGCTGACCGAGGGCCGCCCGCGCCTGACCGACGTTGTCTCCCTTTCGGATCGGGACGAGAACGATGTGCTCACCGTCGCCGCCGCGTTGGAAATGGGGTCCGAGCACCCGTTGGCCGAGGCCATCGTCAGCGGCGCGCGTGAGCGGGGCCAGATACCCGCGCGCGCCTCGGATTTCGAGGCGGTGACGGGCAAGGGGGTGAAGGGTCGCGTCGATGACGAGGACGCCGCGCTCGGCAACCCGGCGATGATGGAGAGCCTTGGCATAGACACGGGCAAGGCAGAGGACACGGCGGATGCGCTGCGCACGGAGGGCAAAACCGCGATGTTCATAGCCATTGGCGGCAAGCTCGCCGGGATCGTCGCCGTCGCCGACCCGATCAAGGACACGACCGAAGGCGCGATCCGCGATCTGCACGCTCAAGGGCTGCGGGTCATCATGGCCACTGGCGACAACCAGCGCACCGCCGAGGCGGTGGCCGCCAAGCTGGGTATCGACGACGTGCGCGCCGGGGTCCTGCCGGAGGACAAGAAGGCGCTTGTTGACGAGCTGCACGACGAGGGCGCGCGCGTGGCCATGGCCGGCGACGGGGTCAACGACGCCCCGGCACTTGCCGCGGCGGATGTGGGCATCGCTATGGGCAGCGGCGCGGATGTGGCGGTGGAAAGCGCCGGTATTACGCTGTTGTCGGGCGATCTGACCGGCATTGTTCGCGCCCGCAAGCTCGCCCTCGCAACCCTGCGCAACATCAAGCAGAACCTGTTCTTCGCCTTCGTCTACAACGCGGCGGGCGTTCCGGTCGCGGCAGGCATCCTTTACCCGGTCTTCGGCCTGCTGCTGTCGCCGATGATCGCGGCGGCGGCGATGTCGCTCTCGTCGGTCTCGGTGATCGGCAACGCGCTCCGGCTGCGTGGCGTGAAGCTGTAAGGGATTCCCAAAAGGCCTGCCGCAGTCGTCTGCGGCAGGCCTGGGTCTTGAGAGCGGCCGGCTTCAGTTGATCCCGTTGACCTGTTGGACTTCGCGCACATAGGCGATGATGCCCTCCACGTCGGCGCGCGTGAGCCCCTTTTGCGCGGGCATATTTCCAAAGCGCCAGTGATGCGCGCGCACCCCGTTCTGCACGGCCATGTGAAAGGCCATGTCGCCGTGATGCGATGGTTCGTAGATCTTGTGAATGAGCGGTGGTCCATTGCCCATCTTTCCCTCCGCGTTCTGTCCGTGGCAGTCGGCACAGACGGCGTTGAAGGCCTTCTTTCCCATTTGTGCGGTCTGCGATAGCTCTTGGGGCAGCGTGACCTCGACCATCGCCGCGCCTTGCGCGGGCGCGCCCGGGCCGCTCTCGCCGGTCTGGGTGGCGTAATAGGCAACGCCAGCAAGTGCGGCGGCGAGAACACCGATCATCAGCGTCTTGTTCATTGGTCTCTCCAAGTGTTTTTGCGCCGGGACAGGGATCAGCCCCCGTCGCCGGTCTCGTCTTTGTCCAGAAGGAAGGCGGCCATCGCGCGGCGGTCCTCTTCGCTGAGCCACGCCGTGCCGTGCCGCACGACCTCGCCCATGCCGCTGCCGAAGGTGTCGCCATCCGGCATGACCCCGGATTTCAGCCCATAGGCCAGAGAAGACACCGTCCAGCCCGCTTGCGCCAAATCCCCGGGCCTGATCGCCGGCACCTTGCCGCCCCCCGGCAGGTCATCGCGTCCGGCGAGGGACTGGCTCGCGCGGCGCCCGCCCAAGAGGTTGCGGTCTGTATGACAGGCCCCGCAATGCGCGACGCCATTGACCAGCCAGCGGCCCCGGTTCCACGCCTCCGACCGTTCGGGATCGGCGTCGGTCGGTGGTCCCTTGGCATAGGCCGCGCGCCAGAGCTTCAGCCCGAAGCGCAGGTTGAAGGGAAAGGCGATCTTGCTCTCCCCGCCCGTCACCTCCTGCGCCGCGACACCCTGGAACGCCGCCCACATGTCGGCGATGTCCTGATCGCTGAGGTGGCCATAAAACGCATAGGGAAAGGCCGGATAGTAGGGCACGCCATCAGGCGCCACGCCCTGCCGCACGGCACGGGCGAAATCATCGATCGACCACGCGCCTATGCCCGATGTCTCGTGCGGGGTCAGGTTCGGCGGCACGAAGGTGCCGAACCCGGTCTTGATCGGCGCCCCGCCGGTCAGCGCGGGCCGGCTCGAGTTCGGGTCCGAATGGCAGGCGATGCAGCCCCCGGCGCGCGCCAGGTAGCCGCCCCGCTGCGCGTCGCCTTCAAGCTCCGCCAGCCTGGGCGATTCGCCGATAGGCCAGACGGCAAGGGACACACCGCTCAGCCCGGCCACCGCAACGATGGCCAGGAGACCACTAAACATCGGTCGCATGATCAGTCGTCGTCCTTGCGGTAATGGTCATGGCAGGCCGAGCAGGTCTGCGTCAGCATCATGAAGGCCCCGTCGGCCGGCATCTGGCCAATCTGGCTTGCGGTCATGCCCTCTGGGAACGCACCGTTGCCCATCATCATGCCGCCGCCCATCATGCCTGACTGGTCCCCCATCATGCCCGATTGATCGCCCATCATGTGGCCGTCGCCATGCCTTCCGTTCCCGGCGGCCCGGGCCAGCCCGTTCGCGGCCACTTCGAGCTGTTCGGCCAATCCCGTGAACCGGTCCCACTCGTCCCAGGTGCGCGGCAGCACCTCTGACGGGTGATCAGTCGAGCCTTCGGGGAACTTTTCCGTCATCGCCGTGCCTGCCTCTTCGGCAATGGCCTGCGCGGCCTCGCGCACGGCGGCTTCGTCATAGGCGGCCTCGCCCGACATCATCGGTTTGATCCGTTTGACAGCGTCGCCCATCGTTTTCATCGCGTCCATGCGCTCCTTGACGAGGCCGGTGGCGCCCGAATGCGCGAAAGCCGTTACGGAAAGGCTCGCGATGGCGGCCCCGCCAAGTAGCAGTTGTTTGAATGTCATTCCTGATTTCCCTTGATCCGACAGAATTTGCCCCGGAGGGCGGGTGTCCATCGGTCAAAGTCGCGGCGGGGGCGGGTCTGCTGTGTGAGCCACGGAAGCATACCGCTCAGCACTGAAGCTCCGCTGCGCAAGGCTCATTGCGGCATCCGAAGAAAAATTGGCCGGACCAAACTGCAAAAACTGCACGATACAGGTGCCAGCCTTGTGACAGCATGTGTCGACGTCGTACAGATCACCGACCCCGGCAAGCTCCTGCACGGGGGCCGAGACATCATGCGAATGCGCGACATGCGCTGACGCAGGCGCGCTCGTCGCTGCGAGAACAACAACGAAGGCAACCGACAAAAATGTGACCAGTCCGACCATTCGACATGCAGCAGATATCATGCTCCAGATCATGCGTATGCGGCGGTGGCCTTGTCAAGAGGAGGGCAAAACGGCTGACAAGGCTGGGCTCTGCATGCAGATGCCAAAATCGCAACTCCGCAAAATGCGTGCTGGTCGCCAGAAGGAACACCCCGCGACGGGCTCGCGTTAGCGACCTAATGGTAAAGGGTTGACTATGGAATTCATGCAAACCTGGGCCGACGCGGCCTTGACCACACTCGGCTTCTTCTGGGTGGCCTTCTGGGCCTTTGGCTTGGGCTATCTCATCAGCGCGGCGATCCAGCTTTTCGTCAGCCGGGACCAGATGCAGCAGGCGATGGGTGGAGAGAATTTCAAGTCCCTGTCGTTGGCCAGCTTCTTCGGGTTCGTGTCTTCCTCTTGCAGCTTTTCCGCCTTGGCCTCCACCCGTGTGCTTTTCGCCAAGGGAGCGGGGTTCGTGCCGTCCATGGCCTTTCTGCTGGCGTCCACCAACCTCGTGATCGAGCTCGGCATCGTAATCTCGGTCTTTCTCAGCTGGCACTTCGTGGTCGCCGAGTACGTGGGCGGCCTCATCCTCATCGCCGTGATGTGGGCGCTGGTGGCGCTCTACCGGCCGCAAAAGCTCATTGAGAACGTGCGCAGTTCACTGGAGGCGGGCGAAGAGGACGACCCCGAGGACCCCAAGGACCTGATCGAAAAGCCGTCTCTCTGGCGCAAGCTGGGCATGGCCTATCTCATGGAATGGCAGATGGTGTGGAAGGACGTGACCGTGGGCTTCACCGTCGCGGGCATCATCGCGGCCTTCGTGCCGACCGAGTTCTTCACCTGGCTCTTCCCCGGCACCGGCGAGGAGGGCACGCGCAGCTTTGGCGAAGTGATCTCGCACACGCTCATTGGGCCCGTCGCGGCGTTCTTCACCTTTATCGGCTCAATGGGCAACATCCCCCTGGCCGGGCTGCTCTTTGCCAATGGCGTGAGCGTGGCGGGCATCATGGCCTTCATCTTTTCCGACCTGGTGGTGTTTCCGGTGATCCGGGTGCACGCGCAGTTCTACGGATGGAAGATGGCGCTTTACATCGCGGCGCTCTTCCTCGGCGCACTCGTAATCACGGCACTAATCGTGCATTACGGGTTCGCGCTTCTGGGCCTTGATCCGCAAAGCGCCTCGAAGGGGCTGATCGACCCGATCGAGCGGTTCGAAATCGACTATACGTTCTGGATGAACCTTGCCTTCCTGTTTCTCTCGGCGGTCTTCGGCTGGCTGGTTTGGCAAGGCTCTGACGGGCATGGGCATCACCACGACCACGATCACGGCGGTGTCCTCGACACGGCGCTCTACTGGCTGGCGCTCGCGGCCTTTGGCTGGCTGGCGGTCGGCGTGGCGATATATGTACTCACCTGACTTTGCCCTCGGCGGCACCGTCGAGTGGTCCGCTTTGACCTTATTCTAAACACAAGACCAACCATGGTTCTTCCGAAGCATGCACCAAGGTGTCGCCCGCCGGCATGCCCCGCGGCGACTCCGCGTGCATGGGCCTGAAGCCGACATTCGCCGGGAAATACATGAGCGTCTGCTCAGGTGAAGGTTTTCCGATGCGGGTCGCGGCAGAACGCTGCTCATTCGCGCGACCACGACCCGCGTTGGAAAACCTCCCAAGGTGGAAGCCGCGTGTGTCTTGGAGCAGGCTATGGGGAAAGTGCGCGGACGGTTGGGGCCACGGTTGCATCCGGAGTGCTGCTGACGGCGCTCCAGGAGCCTGATACGGTCGCAAACCCGGCCGGTGATCCCGCCAAGGCTGTGCCGATGTAAGTTGACATTAACATGGCGTAACCTGCTGGCTGCCTTCTGCGTTGCCGCATGACTGGATCAACCCTGTATTGATGGACGTCGGCCCCTTGGAGGCTGCACTTCATTCAGCCGCTGTCAGCACATTTTCGCTGGTCGACGTGATGTCTAATCCTTTCAGACGCACGGTCATGCAGGATGAAACGCACCTATGCTGGTGCATCAAAGCTGTCGAAGAAAGCCGGGTATCAGCAAAGCAACTCGAAATCGGGTCGGTAGCAACCATGGAGAACTTGATCCAACGAACGTACAAAAAGAATAAGCCAGGCCAACCACCGACGAAATCAATCTGACTTTTGGCAGGTCTGTCAATGGAACTGAACCCTCAGGGTGCAATGTCATTGTTTTACGCGTGTGCCCTGCTGCGCCATCCTGCTGGAAACATCAGGGATCACAGCACGCGGGGCACATGGGAATGAAAATCGGATTTATCGGATTGGGCAATGTCGGCGGCAAGCTTGCAGGCAGCCTGCTGCGCAACGGGTTTGACCTCACGGTCTACGACTTGAACCCTGAACTGGTCGCGGGGTTCGTCGAGAAAGGGGCGGAAACGGTCGATGGACCATTGGCCCTGATGAAGGCCTGCGACGCCGTGATCACCTGCCTGCCGTCGCCGGCCGCCTCCGCCGCGGTGGTGGAAGCGATGTTGCCGGCCATCGATGACACCAAAATCTGGCTCGAGATGTCGACCACGGATGCCGAGGAAGTGAAACGCCTCGCATCACTTGTCGAGGCGCAGGGCGGGTCAGCCGTCGAATGCCCGGTCTCGGGCGGCTGTCACCGGGCGGATACCGGCAATATCTCGATCTTTGCGGGGTGCGATCGCGCCACCTTCGAGCGCATGCTGCCGACCTTGACGGCTCTGGGTCGCCGGGTCCTGCACACCGGCGAGATCGGCACGGCGTCAATCCTGAAGGTCATGACCAATTATCTCGCCACCGCAAATCTTTTGTCCTGCTGCGAGGCGCTGGTGACGATGAAGGCCGCCGGGATGGATCTCAACACCACGTATGAGGCGATGAAGATCTCGTCGGGCACATCCTTCGTGCATGAAACCGAAAGCCAGCTGATCCTGAACGGTTCGCGCGATGTCTCCTTTACGATGGACCTGGTGAAAAAGGATATCGGCCTGTTCCACAAGGTCGCCGAGGCGGCGAATGTGCCGCTGGAGATCAGCCCGCTGCTGGTCGGCATCTTCGAGGACGGCATCGCCCGCTACGGCGAGCGCGAGTTGTCGCCCAACATCATCCGCAGGCTGGAGGATGCGACTGGCTTGCAGATCCTGGCACCGGGCTTTCCCGCCGAACTGGTCGATGACGAGCCCGAGGAGCCCGGCTACGAGGTGTTCCCGACCGGTCGCGCCAAGCCCCTTGCGGCGGAGTGAGCCGATGAAAGACCTTGCCCCAGAACCCCAAGCGGAGACAGGCCTTGCGCAGGGGCGCGCCGATCTCGCCGCCGCCTTTCGCTGGACCGCGCGGCTCGGTCTGCACGAGGCGGTGGCGAACCACTTCAGCCTGGCGGTGAACGAAACCGGCACCGAGTTTCTGATCAATCCCAATCAGATGCACTTCGCGCGCATCCGCGCCTCGGACCTGCTGCTGCTCGATGCCGATGATCCGGGAACGCTCGACCGACCTGATGCACCCGATCCCACCGCATGGGGGCTGCACGGGGCGATCCACCGCCACTGTCCGCATGCGCGCTGTGTGATTCACACCCATTCGATTTGGTCGACGGTGCTGGCCTGCCTTGCGGACAGCACGCTGCCGCCGATCGACCAGAACACCGCGACGTTCCATAACCGTCATGTCGTGGATACTGCATTTGGCGGTCTGGCTTTTGAGGAGGAAGGCAGGCGCTGTGCCGGATTGCTGTCCGACCCGAAAAAGAAGGTCATGGTGATGGGCAATCACGGCCTGCTCGTGATCGGTAGCGGCGTCGCGGATGCGTTCAACCGGCTCTACTATTTTGAGCGCGCGGCGGAAACCTATGTCCGGGCGCTTCAGACCGGCCAGCCCCTGCGTCGGCTCTCGGACGAAATCGCGGAAAAGACCGCGCGGGAACTCGAAGACTATCCCGGTCAGGCCGAGGCGCATCTGCGCGAAATCCGCGCCATCCTCGATGCCGAGGCGGACCCCTACGCCACCTGAGACGTTATGCAATTGCCGAAAGGATAACCAACCGATGAATGACGTGACATTCGACTTTCAGGACAAAGGCATGGTTGTCGGGCTACCTGGCGGCCCCGCTTATTTCAACTATTACTGGCTGCACGATGCCTGCGTGTCCTGCATTGATCCACAGACGCGCGAACGGGTGTTCGACACGTCGGAATTGGCTGCGCCGCCGCGCGCCACCTCGGCCCATGTCGATGGCGACATGGTGGTGATCGGCTGGCAGGAGGAGGCGCAGGCCAGCCATGTGCCACTTGGCCTGCTTGAAGAGGTCGCCGCGAACGGCCGCGCCAACGATCCCGCCGAGATTGCGCGCAACCTCTGGTACAAAGACCATGCGCCCGACATCGTCCGCATCAGCCAAGAGGAGGTAACCGGTACGATGGAGGGACGCGCCGGGCTGAGCCGCGCCGTGATCGAGGACGGCATCGCCATCGTCACCGACATGGAGCACAGCACCGAGAGTCTGCCGCGTCTTGCCGAGGCGATCGGGCCCATCACGCCGTCGGCGGAGGGGCTGTTCTTTGATGTGCGGGTCGAGATAGAGCCCACCAACCTCGCCTTCACGGCGGGCCCTTTGGAAATGCACACTGACCTGCCGGGCGAGGAGACCGCCCCCGGCGTGCAGTTTCTGCATTGCCTGGAAAACACCGTCGAGGGTGGGCTGTCGCTGTTTCTCGACGGGGCCGCCGTGGCCGAGGCCCTGCGCGACGAGGACCCGGAGGCATTCGATCTCTTGTCCCGCCACTACATTCCGTTCTTTTACCGGCATGACAATTGGGATTACCGCGCGCATCAGCGTGTGATCGAGACCGATCTCGACGGAAACGTGACCGGTGTCACGATCTCGCAGCATCTCCAGGACAATATGGACCTGCCGCAGGAGCTTCTGGACCGCTACTATCCAGCTTTCCTCAAGTTCATCCGCATGATGCAGGAGGACAGATTTCTGATCCGATTCCGCTCGGAGGCGGGAAACTGCGTGGTCTTTGATAACCACCGGATCGTGCATGGACGCGAAGGCTACGTCGCCGACAGTGGCAGTCGCCATATGCGCGGCTGCTATACCGACCGCGGTGCGCTGCGCAGCACCTACCGGGTGCTGGCGCGACAGGGCTACACTGGTGAGCGCGCGGTCGAGGCGGTTCAGGCGCGCGCCTGAACCGGCAGGCATCCGATACAACGGAACGGCGCGGAATATCCCGCGCCGTTTTGTCGTTCTGCAAAGTCAGGCGGCGAAAGGCGGGCGCGTCTTGATTTCCATGTAGTCCTCAAGCCCCTGAACACCGCCCTCGCGGCCATTGCCCGAATGCTTGAACCCGCCAAAGGGGGAGCCATACCCGGCATCGCGTCCGTTGATATGGATGCCGCCCGCGCGCAGGCGGCGCGCGACTCGCAGGGCGCGCTCTTCGCTGCCGGTCTGGATAAAGGCCGCGAGGCCATATTCGGTGTCATTGGCCAGCGCGATTGCCTCATCCTCCGTGTCGAACGGGGTGATGGTGAGCACCGGGCCAAAGATCTCCTCGCGCCAGATCACCATTTCGGGGGTCACATCGCAGAAGATCGTCGGACGCACGAACCAGCCGGATTGCAAGGCCTCCGACAATCCGTCGGGACGGCCCGGCCCGCCGGTCAGAAGGCGCGCGCCCTCATCCAGCCCTGTCTCTATCATCGCCTGAACCCGTTCATACTGGATCTCGTCAAATAGTGGCCCGAGATGATCGCCTTCCTGTTCGGGATCGCCCATGACGGTGGCCTCTACAGCGGCTTGGGCCAACTCCAGCACGCGGGGATAGACGCTGCGCTCCACCAGAATGCGGGTGGGGGCGTCGCAGGATTGCCCGGTGTTGAAGAAGCATGCGTCCACACCCTCGGCCACGCGTTTCTCAAGGTCGGCATCGGCAAAGATCAGGTTTGGGGATTTGCCGCCCAGTTCCAGCGTCACCCGCTTGAAACTGTCGGCGGCATTGCGCGTCACGGCGCTGCCGCCGCGTGTCGAGCCGGTGAAGGACATCATCGCCACGTCGGGGTGCCGCGACAGCGCGGCGCCCACCGTCGGGCCGTCGCCTTGCACAAGGTTGAAGACCCCAGCCGGATAGCCCGCCTCGTGCACGATCTCGGCATAGACCTTGGCCGAGAGTGGCGTATGTTCGGACGGCTTCAGCACGCAGGTCGCCCCGGCCGCCAGCGCGGGGATTACCTTGAGCGCGATCTGGTTGATCGGCCAGTTCCACGGTGTGATCAGCCCGCAGACACCGATCGGCTCGCGGCTCAGGATATCACCATTGGGCAGGGTTTCCTCCTCGTCGAGCCTCTCAAGTGCGGCGATGAAGGCCTCCAGATGGCCGATGCCGGCATCGGCCTGCACCGCGTGCGACATGGTGATCGGCGCGCCCATCTCGGTGGTCATGGCATGGGCCAGATCGTCGATGCGCGCCCGCGTCACCTCGGCCAGACGGCGCAGCAAGGTGAGGCGCTCGTCCTTCGACGTCATGGAAAACGTCTCGAAGGCGCGTTTGGCCGCCTGAACGGCCCGGTCCACATCCGCCGCGTTGCCCATGGCGACGGTGCCGACCTGACGGTTGGTGGCCGGCGAGAGGATCGGCATCGTCTGGGTCGAGACCGGCGCGACCCAAGCCCCGTCGATGTAGAACGTGTCGAGTGTGATCATGTCGTTTCTCCTTTCGCCGGCGGAGATGCCAGCATTACGTGTCAATCCGGTTTGCGGCGTCACGGCGCTGATGCGCCCGTATGCGGATGGGTGTTCGATCTGCGGCGGCGCTCATCCGGCATCTTCCAGGACCATCTCCGCTGCGCGCATCGCAAGCATCATGGTCGGGGCATTGATATTGCCGGAGGTGATATTGGGAAACGCCGACGCATCGACCACCCGTAGCCCCGGCACGCCGTGGACCTGAAGCCGAGCGTTGAGCACCGAATCCTGCGGACCATGCCCCATGCGGCAGGTGCAGGAGGGATGATAGACCGTCGAGGCCCGGTTGCGAAAGTCGTCCAGAAGGGCGCTGTCATCCATCGTATCCAGCTCTGGGTTTTTGGCAAGCGCCGTGACCTCCTGCAGCGGCGCGGTCCGGGCGAGATCGCGGATCACCTTGCCGGCACGCACGGCTGCGGCTCTGTCGTCATCGGTTGCAAGCGAATTGGGCTGGATCACAGGCGCATCGCGCCAGGATGCCGAGGCGATCCGCACATGTCCGCGACTGGTCGGGCGGCACGGCTGCGCGGACAAGAGATAACCAGGCTGACGGTCCGGAACCACCTTGCCTGTGCGGTCGACCTCGTCGAGAGGCCGGGTTGCAGAACAGTTGTACATCCGGTGCTGCCTGTTGCGGCGTGGAACGCACGAAGCCGCCCACCTGATTGACCGGCACCGCGAGCGGCCCCTGCCGGGTCAGCGCATAGCGCAGTCCAGCGCGCAGCCGTCCCAGCGGACTGCCCAACAGAGAGTTGAGCGTTGGCGCACGGGCCTCGAACTGACAGGACACAGCCAGATGATCCTGAAGCCCCTGTCCGATATGGGCCAGATCATGCCGCACCTCGATCCCGTGCGCCTTCAATAGCGCGGCCGGTCCAATACCCGACAGTTGCAGAAGGTGCGGGCTATTGATGGCCCCCGCGCAGAGGATGACCTCCTTGCGCGCGCGAACGTGGCACATTTGGGTGCCCCGCATATAGGCGAGCCCATGCACCTGCGCGCCGCTGAACTCCAGCCGGGTCACCTGTGCATGGGTGACGACCCGCAGATTGGCCCGCCGCGCCGCAGGCCGCAGGAACGCATCCGCCGAGGACCACCGTACGCCACGGCGCACGGTGCTGCGGTAGAATCCAATACCATCGGCCCCGGGCCGGTTCATGTCTTCGACGAGGGGAAACCCGGCGCTGCGGCCTGCCTCCAGAAAGACCCGTGAAAACGCATGCATCTGGTCCGAGAGATCCTGCACCCAGACTGGTCCATTGCCAGACGAGCCGGCTTGCGACGCGTCCATCGCCCGGGTTTCCATGTTTTCATAGGCGTCCTGTACCGCCGGCCAGTCCCAGCCTGTCGCACCGGCTGCCGCCCAATCCTCGAAATCGCGAGGCTGACCGCGGACATAGGCCATGGCGTTGATCGAGCTTGATCCTCCAATGACGCGCCCCCGCGGCCAATAGATCCGGCGCCCCGCGAGGCCGTCATCCGCTTCGGTCACGTAGCCCCAGTTCAGTGTCGGATCGGCAAAGGTCTTGGCATAGCCCAGGGGGATCTTGATCCACATGCGCGCATCATGGCCCCCGGCCTCGAGCAGAAGCACCCGGTGGCGGCCACTCGCGGTCAGGCGGTTGGCCATCACGCAGCCCGCTGATCCAGCCCCGACGATCACATAGTCGACGTCATCCATCTGCACTCTCCGCCCAATCCCTGAACAATATGGGGACGAAACCGGCACAGTCACAAACAACGACTTTCACCGCCGAGGCCCCATATTATTTTGGTCTCAGCGAATTGCGCATGGACGCGCACAAGGCCATGTTGCGCTTCAAAAGGAACACCCGGATGCGAAGATTGCCCCATGTCACCTGGTTGCGTGCGTTCGATGCTGCGGCGCGTCACAGTTCATTCACGGCGGCGGCGGATGAGCTTCATCTGACCCCGGCCGCCGTCAGCCAGCAGGTCCGGCTTCTGGAAAAGCGATTGGGGGCCGAGCTGTTCAAGCGCCTGCCCAAAGGCGTGGCTCTGACCGATGTCGGCCAGGCCTATGCGCAACCGCTTCGGAAATCTTTTCTCGAGATGGAACAGGCGACCGACGGGCTGTTTCGAGGGCAGCGCAAGGCGACACTTCGTGTTCGGTCGTCGATCTCTTTTGCCGCTCTGGTTCTCGCACCGCGCTTGAAGAGGTTTCGAGAACGGCACCCCGAGATCGAGATCGACCTCTTCACCACGGTCTGGTCGGATCGCATGACCGATGCCGGCATTGATCTGGATATCCGCTACGGCGATGGCGACTGGCCGGAACGCAATATCTGGCCCCTCCAGGTCGATGACGCGGTGGTCGTGTGCCATCCCGACCATGCGTCATCCCTTGGCGACGACCTCTCGATCGATCGGTTGGCCGCAGCAGGTGTCGTTCAGGTCGTCGGATCGGAAACCGACTGGGGTCGCCTGTCCGACAAATACGGGCTCGATGTGCCGATTCCCGTACACTGGATGAAGGCGGACTCGTCGCTGATTGCTTTGCAAATCCTTGCGTCCGGGCACGGCTCTGCCCTCATCAGCCGCAGCTTTGCCAGACAGTATCTGGAAACAGGTGCGCTGATTGCCCCCGTTCCTTACGAGATACCCATGCTGCAGAAGTTCTTTCTGGTGCAGTACGATGACACGAAGCATACCCCCGAGGTCGAGGTGTTCAGGGATTGGCTGACGTCCGAGAAATTCTGAGCTGGCTGTCCATGCTATCGGCGCGCGCGACTACACTACGGCACAGCTCGATGCGTGGAGCCCGGCACCGATGCTGCCGGAGCAATATCACGCGAGGGTTACGGATGGCAGGGCGATCACGGTCGCCGTATCGAACAACGACATCCCCGCCGCGTTCATCGAATTCGAGGCCGATGGCCACATCGACTGCTTCTATTGTCATCCCGATCACGGCATCGGCCATCGTCGCAACGGCTGGCGATGGACACCAGTTCCGCAACGGGCGAGAGTTTGCGGCCTGGCTGGGCCTCACGCCCCTCAATCGTTCAAGCGGTGGCAAAGAGCGCTTGGGAGGCATCTCGAAAATGGGAGATCGATATCTCAGGCGTCTGCTTGTCACCGGCATGACCGCCCGATTGAACCAGATGAAGGTCAATCCCGACCGTGTCGATCCATGGGCAATGGCCTTGCGTGAACGCAAGCTCCCACGGGTTGCTACCGTTGCCATGGCGAACAAAACCGCACGTATCATCTGGGCCCAGCGTCGAATTACGCTCAAAAATCCCATGTCTATCACTCCAATACCCCCCGAAAAATCCCGTCAGGGCCAAGGTTGCACATGGGTCATTTCTCAGTGACACTTCTGACCTCTACCGGGTCTGTTCTGGGTGACATTCAACAGGCCAGAAGTTGTGATCGTCTCAAAGACCGATTGGAGGCGACAGTTCCGTCCGTTGTGATGCCGTGTACCTGGAAAATGCTTTGGCCAGATCCGGGCCGACTGTTGTAACCTGCATGGGGTAGCTCCTTTCCTTGCAGTGATAGACAACTGCAGTATGGCGCATTGCGACGCCGGTGGAGCAGGAGCCATCCCCCCATCCGCTTCGGCGCGCTGCACCGTAGATGGCGGGTCAAAGACGAGCAGCAGCAATGGGCCGTCCGTGAAGACGGCCCAGTCGTTTAGATTTCGATAGCTTCGGCGATTGCCAGCGCATCTTCAAGCTCAACGCCAAGGTATCTGACAATGCTGTCCATCTTGGTATGGCCCAACAACAGCTGGACTGCACGCAGGTTACCGGTCTTTTTGTAGATTTGGGTCACCTTGGTTCGTCGCATCGAATGCGTGCCGTATGCGCTCGCCTCCAAGCCAATCGACGTCACCCAGTCACGGACAATCCGCGCATATTGGCGGGTCGAAATGCGGAGACGTTCGTGAAACCGACCGGGCCAGAGGTATTCGGATCCAACCAACAGCGGTTCCCGCATCCACCGTGCCAGAGATGCGCGCGTGCCTTCAGAGATTTCAAAGCGCACGGGCTTCTGGGTCTTGCTTTGCTGCACGGACGTGCGTTCCTTAATCTGACCTGACGCCATGACATCGACGACTTTCATTTTGACCAGATCGCAGCCACGCAACTTGCTGTCGATTGCCAGATTGAACAGCGCAAGATCGCGATGGTTCTGGGCCAGCTCCAGCCGCACCCTTATCGCCCAGGCGTGGGTGGGCTTGAGTGGTCGCTTCTGGCCCGCGATGCGGCCCTTGTTCCAAGCAGGGCGAAGTGCCCGAATGGCCGGTAAGTTTGGTGTGTTCATGACTGATCCTCCGATCCGCCAATCCCTCCCACAACGAGAACCAGACGTTGACCGAAGCATCATATCACACGATGCTGCGATTCATCTGAGGTCCGGCAGGAGCCCAGACTGTCGATTGCGTTAGAAACGAACTTCGGCTTGGCTTGGCCTATTGCTGCCGTTGCCATGAGCCGCGCATCGTCGTGCCGCGGTGTGGCGATCCTAGGCTAGTTTGGCAGTACTTTATGGCAGCCAAACCCGAAAAACATCAGAGCGCATAACAGGTTGCAGCCAAATCGCCGCGCCGGGGGGCGGCACGGCGATGCGCGGCGGTCTTCGACCGCGTGTCGCGCAGGTACGTCAATCGAATAGCAGCAACAGGCCAATGGCCGACCTTGATCCTGCTTTCACCAAGAGCAACTTCGTCCCGCTCAGCCGACCTCGGTGCAAAGCGCAGCCAAGGTCGTGTGTGGATGTATATGGACTCCGCCTGATTGCAACGGTCTGGTTGGGTCTGGTTTGGTGATCACGATTGCTGACGTATATCCGGCTTCTCAGAGCGGCCCGATACATCGTCGCCGCGAGCCCCGATGGATTTCCGCGCGCCTCTCCCTCAATGGCTCCAAGGCATAGGCACCGGCCTTGCCGGTCCACACATCAGGTTCAAGAAGCGACGGGTCGTATCCCTTCACCATCTCCTGCCAGGTTGCTGCAATTCTGTCGGAAACGTCCTCCTTACCCTGGGTGTTTCTTCACTTTCCTCAGCTCGGCGATACAGTCTCAGCCGGGCGATAGGCCTCGCCTCGTGACAAGATCGACCACACGATCCTGGCATTCTTGTTGGCAAGAGCGACAGCGACAATGTTCGGATGCCGCCGCTCCCGCATCCTGCCGATCCATTGGCTTCTGGGATCCT
>NZ_CAMYMD010000012.1 GCF_947259555.1 uncultured Roseovarius sp. | reverse complement strand
CGCCGCGGCAACTCTGCCAGAAACTCCCTTGTAGCTCCCATCGAGAAACTCCCCACAAATCAAAGAAGCCTCTGGATCGCAGATCAGGCGCTATGACGTAAGTGTGGGCGCGGCGCACCGGTTACAGATATGCAACACGCGCTGGCAAATATGTCCGAGGCGGATTTCATTGCGCGACAGCCTGCACTCAAGGCGGTGCGCCCGGTCGCGGCCGGTTATGCGGACTTGTATCGTCGCGCGGCCGAGGCAGTACGAGAAAGCCTCTGACGTAAAAGGGCCGCCCCCAAAGGAGCAGCCCTCAAAATCTGGTGTGGCCAGTCGAGCCCCCTGCGATCAGCCCGCGATCAGGCCCATCGACTCCAGCTTCAGAATGACCTGATGGGCGCAGTTGTCGACATCGACATTCTCGGTCTCGACGCGCAGCTCGGGATCGGCGGGCACATCATAGGGGTCTGAAATCCCGGTGAATTCCTTGATCTTGCCCTCGCGCGCCAGCTTATAGAGACCCTTGCGGTCGCGGCGTTCGCATTCCTCGATGCTGGTCGCCACATGCACTTCGATGAAGGCCCCGAACTCCTCGATATCCTCGCGCACCGCGCGTCGCGTGGCGGAATAAGGCGCAATCGGTGCACAGATGGCGATGCCGCCATTCTTGGTGATCTCGCTCGCCACATAGCCGATCCGGCGAATGTTGAGGTCGCGGTGCTCCTTGGAGAACCCCAATTCAGAGCTGAGGTTCTTGCGCACGATATCCCCGTCGAGCAAGGTCACGGGACGCCCGCCCATTTCCATCAGCTTGACCATCAGCGCGTTGGCAATCGTGGATTTACCCGACCCCGAGAACCCGGTGAAGAACACGGTAAAGCCCTGCTGCGAGCGCGGCGGTTTGGTCCGGCGCAACTCCGTCACCACCTCGTTGAACGAGAACCAGTCGGGGATCTCCAGCCCTTCCTGCAAGCGGCGGCGCAATTCGGTGCCCGAGATGTTGAGGATGGTCACATCATCCTTGTCCTCGATTTCGTCGATCGCCTCGTATTGTGCACGCTCCTGAACATAGACCATGTGTTTGAAATCGACCATCTCGATGCCGATCTCGTCCTGATACTCGCGGAACAGATCCTGCGCCTCATACGGCCCGTAGAAATCCTCGCCCGCCGAGTTCTTGCCAGGGCCCGCGTGATCGCGCCCGACGATGAAATGCGTGCAGCCGTGGTTCTTGCGAATCAGACCATGCCAGACCGCCTCGCGCGGGCCCGCCATGCGCATCGCCAGATTGAGCAGGCTCATCGTGGTGGTCGAGCCGGGGTACTTGTCCAGAACCGCCTCGTAACACCGCACGCGGGTGAAGTGATCGACATCGCCCGGCTTGGTCATGCCGACGACGGGATGAATCAGCAGGTTGGCCTGCGCCTCCTTGGCGGCGCGAAAGGTCAGTTCCTGATGCGCGCGGTGCAGCGGGTTGCGGGTCTGGAACGCCACGACACGCCGCCAGCCCAGTTTGCGAAAGAGGGCGCGCAGCTCGTTGGGCGTATCGCGGCGGCCGCGAAAATCGTAGTGCACCGGCTGCTGAATGCCGGTCACCGGCCCGCCCAGATAGACCTTGCCGGCCGTATGGTGCAAATAGTTCACCGCCGGATGCGCGCTGTCATCGGCCCCGAACACATGCGCCGCCTCGCGCGCCTTGTCCGGTGTCCAGCGGTCGGTCACGGTCATCGTCCCGAGGATCACGCCCTCCTGATCACGCAGCGCGATATCCTGCCCGATCTCGATACCTTCGGCAAATTTTTCGCTGACGTCCAGCGTGACCGGCATCGGCCAGAGCGTGCCATCTGCGAGGCGCATGGTCTCGACCACGCCATCGTAATCCGCCTCGCTCATGAACCCTTTGAGCGGGTTGAAGCCACCGTTCATCAACAGTTCCAGATCGCAGATCTGACGCGGGCTCAGATCCCAGCTGGTGAGATTGCCAGCCTCGACCTTGAGTTTCTGAGCGCTCTCGTAAGAGACGTAGAGTTCGGGGATGGGGGCAAGATTTTTCATGTCAGAGTGTTTATCTCAAAGCTTTGTTGGAGTTACCGTCTTTTGCACACACGAAATGTGATAACGGGGGCGCAAGCCACCCTTCGTTGCTTGCCCTTGCCGCGTCTGGACCAAAAGGTCAAGACTACCAAAACTTAAATTCAGTTGAAGGCAAAAATACTCCAACTGAGACCCAAGCGTATCACTTATCTTCATCTTCGGGTGGAGATGAGGTTTCGTCTACTTCTGTATCAGCAGCGCTCTCTTTCTTTCTCATCGCTATTTTCTGTATGTGGCGCTCAGCTTTGCGTTTGGCCTCGGTTTCGAGCCGCTCCATCGAAAGTTCTTCATTACTTACTTTAAGCGCCTCAAGCTGCTCGCGCATTTGAGAAATCGTGATGTGGCCCCCACTCAAGGTGTCGCGCAACACGAGAAGTTGCCGCTCCAGCGTACATGCGGACTTGTAAAGATCAGAAGATTTCTCGTTGGCTTCGCTAAGAATTTGGGTGCATTGCTCACCACTCGCCACGCCAGCGGTGTTCAGAGTTTCGGCTTGGCTAAGCTGATCAGAGAAAGAGAGCGCGGCTTCTGATAATGAGCGCGATTGATCAATCAGGAACTCAAGATTTGAAACTGCATTGTCTATCTGCTCCTTGGTCTCGAACGAATTCTTGACTGCGCGGCTCAGTTCAACCTCACTTGATTCTTTCGCTTTGGACAGCGCGACAGACATTGCCTTGAATTTCTTACGGGCTTCGATCGCATCACGAAGCTTTTTCTCGGAAGCCAATTTCGCACGAGATATTGCGGAAGCCTTTGCTTTGGCATCCTTTAGGCTGACAGACAGCATTTCTGCCTTGCTCGCGGCGGCACTGAGAGCGGTCTCAAGCTTCGAGTTGTTGAGCTGAATTTTCTTCATCTGCGCCTCGAGCGCTTTTGACCTGCTCCGTAACTCAGCGATTTCCGAAGCTTGCGTCTCGATCTCTTCTTTCAACTCAAGTCTTTGCTTTTTAGCTTTCGTCAAAGCAAAGGAAGTTTCACCATAATCCTCGACAAGAGCCGACAAGGCATCAAGGCGCACGGATCGGGGAGGCGGCGTCTCATAGGTGGGAACCTCATCTGGCGATTCGACTTTCAAGCCGATCGTCCCTTCGATTTCCTTGAACCGTTCGCGATAATCTTCCAGCTCCGTGGGTGTCATTCCTGGCAGGCGATATTTAGGGCCCGGAAGTGAGGTGAGCGTTTTAATCGCGTGGCTGGTGCGCGTGCCTGAACCCACCGGATTAAACGAGTTGTAGAGAAACATTGCCTCAACGGCCGTTTCTGTTAGGCCTTCGTTTGCATAGATTTCGTCGATCCCGATGTCGTCTGCGCTTGGCGCTCCGATGCTCTTGAGAAACGCGTTGCAGATACCCTCTTTCACGGCGTTTTCGAACTTGAGGAAAATCGTGTTCTCACGTCCGAAAACGTCAATAATGTTCTGAGGGCTGTCGTAAACCGTCCCGAGAGCTTCACGATATGAAATCGGTCCATGCCGCCCAACCCGGGCTCCGTGCCCTGAAAAAGACGCCCACCAAGAAGTAAGATTCCGGTAGATGTAGACGGCTTTAACGTCACCGAACTGATTGAGATAGGCGCGGAGCCGTTCCATCTCCGTTGGCTGCATTTTGTTCAGGTTTTCAGTCGATAGAATGATGGACTCTGCGCCTTGTGAAACAGCAGCTTTGAGAGATTTGGTCAGAACCATCTTGGTGTACTGATTTTCCTTCCTTATTTCTTCGAGAGACAGATTGCGTTTGACGTAACCAGAGTATGTCTCGGGACGTTCTTGGAATGCGGGGTATAAGCCCTCGTAATAATTATCGCGACCGATGTAATGGATGCCGCGTTCAAAAAGCGCCTGACGCCCGGCAAAGAAAGAAGCTTGCAAAGTAGTAGAGCCAGCTTTTTGAGATCCCATATGCAAATATATAGTGGACATTCTCTCGTGTTCCTTGCGTCATCAACGTCTGCAAGAAAAGGAGTAATCGTTTGTGCTTTGGAGGTCCAGTGATGTGGGGGCGATAGCCATTACTTTAATTACCGCGCGAATTTTACACTTTTGTCCCGATGCCTTCGAGAACATGTCTTTCAAATGACGTTTTGAAACGCATTATGTTTGGACAAGGTTCATCCATCGAACTTCGAGTTTTCGACATCCGTTGATCCTGATCAAGGTGCCTGTCGCTCCGCAATTTTAGAATAATTCTGAACGCGCGACTGTTCATCTTGCAAGGAGCAACTCCGTGACACTTCCCCGCAAATTCATTCTCGGCACAGTTTCCGCACTGGCGTTCGCTCAGGGGGCCGCCGCATCAGACCTGCGCGAGCGTGCGCAAGACATGTTTGCGCCGCTGCCCTCGACCATCCCGGCGCTCAATGACAATGTCATCACCGACGAAAAGATTGATCTCGGCAAGGCGCTGTTCTTTGATCCGCGCATGTCCGCATCGGGCGTGTTTTCCTGCAACTCGTGCCACAACCTCGCCACCGGCGGTGACGACAACATGGAAACCTCGATCGGCCATGCCTGGCAAAAAGGCCCGCGCAACTCGCCCACCGTGCTCAATGCCGTGTTCAACGATGCGCAGTTCTGGGATGGCCGCGCCGCCGACCTTGCCGAACAGGCAAAGGGCCCGGTACAGGCCGGTGTCGAGATGGCCAACACGCCTGATAACGTGGTCAACACGCTCAATTCCATGCCGCAATACGTGGAGTGGTTCGAGGCGTCCTTCCCCCAAGAGGCGGCCCCGGTCAGCTTCGACAACTTCGCCAAGGCGATCGAGGCCTATGAGGCCACGCTGATCACCCCTGCGCCGTTCGATGCATGGCTCAACGGCGACGATGGCGCGCTCTCGGACGAGCAGGTGGCCGGGCTGGAACTGTTCATGGAAAAGGGCTGTTCGGCTTGCCACAACGGCGTCAACCTCGGCGGCAACGGCTATTATCCCTTCGGCCTGATCGAGAAACCGGGGGCCGACGTGCTGCCACCCGATGACCGGGGCCGCTTTGCGGTGACCGAGACGGCGGATGATTCCTACGTGTTCCGCGCCGCGCCTTTGCGCAATATCGACCAGACCGCGCCCTATTTCCACTCCGGCAAGGTCTGGGATCTCAAGGTCGCGGTGCAGATCATGGGCACCTCGCAACTCGGCACCGAGATCAACGATCAGGAGACCGATCAGATCGTCGCCTTCCTCGGTGCGCTGACCGGCAAGATGCCCGAAGTTGTTTACCCGGTGCTGCCGGCTGAGACGCTGAAGACACCCCGCCCGACGGGTGAGGTGCAGTAAACACCCGCGCGGGGGGCCGGACGTGCGGCCCCTCGTGCTCTCCTGATCCCTTGGCTCGCTTGCAGAAAATCCACTACTCGACTACGACATGCGAGCGTAGATGCATATTCGGGCGAGGCTACATCGGGAGCAATTCATGAAGAAAGCCCTCATCACCGGTGTTACGGGCCAGGACGGGTCTTATCTGGCGGAGTTCCTGCTTGAAAAAGGCTACGAGGTGCATGGGATCAAGCGCCGGGCTTCGCTGTTCAATACCCAACGTGTCGACCATATCTATCAAGATCCGCATGTCACCAACCAGAACTTCAAACTGCATTACGGTGATCTGAGCGACAGCTCAAATCTCACGCGCGTTCTGAGCGAGGTGCAGCCCGATGAGGTCTACAATCTTGGCGCGCAGAGCCATGTCGCAGTGAGCTTCGAGGCCCCGGAATACACCGCTGAGGTGGATGCCATGGGCGCTTTGCGTCTGCTCGAGGCGATCCGCTTTCTCAGGCTTGAAGAAAAGACGCGGTTCTATCAGGCCTCCACATCAGAGCTGTTCGGGCTTGTTCAGGAAACGCCGCAAAGCGAGACAACACCGTTTCACCCGCGCTCACCCTATGCGGTGGCCAAGATGTATGCGTATTGGATAACGGTCAATTACCGTGAGGCCTATGGCCTCTACGCCTGCAACGGCATTCTCTTCAATCATGAAAGCCCGCGACGCGGCGAGACCTTTGTGACGCGCAAGATCACCCGCGGCCTTGCCAATATCGCGCAGGGTCAGGAAAATTGTCTCTATATGGGCAATATCGACAGTCTTCGCGATTGGGGACATGCCAAGGATTACGTGCGCATGCAGTGGATGATGCTGCAACAGGACACGCCCGAAGATTTCGTGATCGCCAGCGGCAGGCAGTACAGTGTGCGTGAGTTCATCCTGTGGAGCGCGCAGGAATTGGGGATCGAGTTGAGCTTTTCCGGCGAGGGGATGAATGAAATCGCGGTGGTCGAGGCCGTCAGCGGTGACAAGGCCCCGGCGATCAGGCCCGGCGATGTCATTCTGCGGATCGACCCGCGCTATTTCCGCCCTGCCGAGGTCGCGGCGCTGTTGGGCGATTCGTCCAAGGCCAAGGCCAAACTGGGCTGGGTGCCGCAAATCACAGCGCAGGAGATGTGTGCCGAGATGGTGGCCGAGGACCTCAAGACGGCCCGCCGCTACGCGTTGCTCAAGGCGCACGGCATGGACATGCCCGTAAGCTTCGAGGACGGATGATGGAGCGGCGGAGATCCAAACGGGTCTGAGCGTCGCTGTCCAAAGCTGAAACCGTCTAAAACGCTTGGCAACGAAAAACGCCGCCCCGAGAGGCGGCGTTTTCTTTAGCTGTGCGGCAAGCGGCTTTAGAAGCCGAGACCGGCATACTTGTTCTTGAACTTCGACACACGGCCGCCCGCGTCCATCAGGCGCGAGTTACCGCCGGTCCAGGCCGGGTGAACCGAAGGATCGATATCGAGCGAGAGCGTGTCGCCCTCCGCCCCATAGGTGGAGCGCATCTGCACGACGGTTCCGTCGGTCAGTTTGACGTCGATGAGGTGATAATCGGGGTGGATGTCTTTTTTCATCGTGCCAGTCCTTACGCAGACTTGCCCTTGAGGGGCTTGTAATGGGTGTCCTCCGCGATGCGGGCCGATTTGCCACGGCGCGAGCGCAGATAGTAGAGCTTGGCGCGGCGCACACGGCCACGGCGCACGACCTCGATCTTTTCGATATTTGTCGAATAGAGCGGGAACATACGTTCGACGCCTTCGCCAAACGAGATCTTGCGCACCGTGAACGATCCGGCAATGCCATGACCATTCTTGCGGCTGATGCAGACGCCTTCAAAGTTCTGCACGCGGGTGCGGGTGCCTTCGGTCACTTTATAGCCAACGCGGATCGTGTCGCCGGCCTTGAAATCGGGAATTTCCTTCCCGAGCGAGGCGATCTGTTCGGCCTCCAACTGAGCGATAATATCCATCGCTTCACTCCTGATTTACTTGCGGTTTGTTCCGCAAAGATGTCTCGCGTCCTCAGAGCTCTCGGTCTTCTTCCGGGTTCGCCTTGCGCCCGCCAGAGGTCAGGTCGTCATTCTATTTGATCTGTTTGATGGCACCGCCGCGGATGACCGAAGAAAGTCAGACGGAAATGTGCTGCCAATATCGAACAGGTCCGGACCCACGCAAGCGAATCCAGACCTGACGGTCTATAGAAGCAAACGAAAGGCGGATCAAGCCTTGTCAGGCTGGGCGTGAAGGTGCCGGCTCCACAAGTCCGGGCGGCGTTCCTTGGTCAGGTGCTCGGACATCTGGCGGCGCCATGTCGCCACCCGTGCATGGTCGCCAGAGGTCAATATCTCGGGGATTGGACGACCTTTCCACTCGGCAGGCCGGGTGTATTGGGGATGCTCCAAAAGGCCATTCGAATGGCTCTCGTCCTCGACGCTTTCGGCATTGCCCAGAACACCGGGGAGCAGCCGAACAGTCGCGTCTATCATGGCCTGCGCGGCAATTTCGCCCCCGGTCATGACAAAGTCGCCCAACGAGACCTCTTCGATCCCGTAATGTTCGATCACCCGTTCGTCCAACCCTTCAAAGCGGCCGCAAATGAGCGTGACGCCCGGCCCCTCTGACAAACGCCGCGCCATTGCCTGATCAAAGCGCCGTCCGCGCGGGCTGAGATAGATCAGGGGCCAACCGGGGGGCGTGCCTGTCATGGCCTCGTCGATCGCCCGGCCCATCACATCGGCACGCAGGACCATTCCGGCACCGCCGCCTGCGGGGGTGTCATCGACATTGCGATGGCGGCCTTCGCCAAATCCCCGCAGATCGACTTGTTCTAGCGCCCAAAGACCATTTTGCAGCGCGCGCCCGGTCAGGCTCTCGCCAAGGATGCCGGGGAAGGCTTGTGGCAGAAGGGTGATCACGCGGGCGGTCCACACGCCTGCCAGCTCTGGCGTCGGTGTTAGTAACTCGCGGGGCTCATGTGTGGCGCGGATCGACTTGCGCCCGTGCGAGCGGGGAGTGCTGTTCATATCAGCCCCTCTGGCGGATCGGCGATGATGCGGCCTGCGGTGAGATCTACCGTCGGAACGGCCTCAAGGGTGAACGGCAAAAGGACGGTTGACTTGAGGTCGGGCCCATGGATTTCCAGCAGGTCTGTCGCACCATGATTGAGCACCGCCCGCACCTGTCCCAAGAACGTACCGCCGGTGTCAAAGACCGAGAGTCCGATGAGATCGGCATGGTAAAACTCATCGTCCGGCAGGTTGGGCAGTTGCGACCGCTCCGCATGGAGGCGAGTGCCCCGTAGCGCGTCGGCGGCTTCTTTGCTGGTCACACCCGAAAGCCGGGCGGTAAAGCCGTTCTTTGTCTGCCCGGTGAGGGTGATGTCGAACCGGCGTGTGCCATCCTCGGAGGCGAGCGGGCTATAGCTTGCGATGTCCTCGGGCGTGGCGGTAAAGCTCTTGAGCCGCACTTCGCCCTTCACGCCAAAGGCACCGCCAATTGCACCGACGCAAATACGATCGCTGTCGCTCATGCGATGATCTCCGGGTTATTGCGGTGCCTCATGATCGGCTGACGGTCATAGTTTTGCAATCTCTTGCTTGGCATGCTCAGCGCACCTCTGTCGGCAGGCTGGCGCGGCGGGTTTCCCATCCCGCTTGCTCCAGTTCCGGCGTGTCGCTGTCGTCCTCGGGCCAGCCAACGCAGAGATACGCGACCAGAGCCCAGTCATCTGGCACATCCAAGTCACGCGACAATTGATCCGCGTCCAAAATCGAGACCCAGCCCACACCGAGACCCTGCGCACGCGCGGCGAGCCAGAAATGGGTGATCGCCCCTACAACGGAATAGCGCCGCATCTCAGGCATCGTACCGGCGCCAAGGCCCGCGCCCTTGTCGGTGCCCTCGTCACTGTAGATCGCCAACTGCACCGGTGCCTCTTGCATGCCAGAGAGTTTCAAGCCGCTGTAGAGACGTGCCTTGTCGCCACTGTAGCCTGACAGGGCGCGGGCGTTGGCAGTAGAGAAATTGGCGAGTGCCGCGGCGCGCGCCCCGGGGGATTGCACCCTGATCACGCGCCATGGCTCGCTTAGCCCCACGGAGGGAGAGAGCAGGAACGTGTCGAGGCAGTCCCGCAGCACAGCCTCGTCCACGGCGTCCCTGCGGAAGCGGCGCACGTCGCGCCGCCACCGCATGAGATCGCGCAATTTGGTCTGGAAGTCTTGGGAAAACTCTGACATTCCAGTGCCTTGCCTGTCTTACTCTTCGGCAGGCGCGTTCGCTGCTTCGGCGGCGGCGGCGGCCTTGGAGGCTTTCTCTTCGGCGCGGTCTTGCGCCTTTTTGCCCGGCACGGCCTTTTTCAGGTTGGCGCGCTCTTTCTTGGCGATCACGCCTGCGGCCTCGAGCATGCGGCTGATGCGGTCGGTGGGCTGTGCGCCCTGCGCCAGCCAGTGCTGGATGCGCTCCACGTCCATCTTCACGCGGTCTTCGCTGTCCTTGGGCAGGAGCGGGTTGTAGGTGCCCAGCTTCTCGATGAAGCGGCCATCGCGCGGCATGCGGCTGTCAGTCGCCACGATGCGATAGAAGGGGCGCTTTTTCGAGCCAGCACGGGCGAGACGGATTTTCATGGCCATTTGATATTCTCCTTTAATGGCGGGGGTTTGGTGGGGTCGAGCCCCACCCTACGATTGATGCTTCTGGTGATGCCTGATCACCTCGGCGATGATGAAGTTGAGGAATTCACGGGCGAATTCCGGGTCAAGGTCGGCGGAGGTCGCCAGGTCTTCGAGCCGCTCGATCTGCGCGGCTTCGCGCGCCGGATCGGACGGGGGAAGGTCGTGTTCGGCCTTGAGCTTGCCCACCGCCTGGGTGTGCTTGAACCGCTCGGCCAGGGTGAAGACGAGGATCGCGTCGAGGCGGTCGATGCTCTCGCGGTGCTCGGCCAGAAAGGCTGCGGCACGGGTGGCGTCACTGGTCATGGCGGTTCTCCCGGGCGGCGAACATGCGGGGCTGTATCACGTCGGTATTCCGTCGGTATCGCGTCGGTGCGCGGGTCAGGCTCATGTCAGTCAATGGGCATCCCCTTTGGCTTGAACATCGGGTCGCAATAATGATCAATCTCAAGCTCGATCCCGTCGCGCAGCTGCCCCGAGGCGGCGGCCGACGGCGCCGGGTGGCGATAGACTGCGTCCGAGCCGTCGATGGTGGCGGCGTCATGATCCTTGGTGCAGCCGAGACGCTCGGCCAGCCGGATGCTGTCGAGGTTCTTGGGGTCGATATAGCTGACCGCCGCCTCCCAGCCCTGGCGCTCGTAGAAATGGCGGCGCACGGCGTGGGTGGCTTCGAGCGCATAGCCCTTGCCCGCCTTGTCGGGCCAGATGATCCAGGCGATCTCGCGCTCGGGCCATTTGGCGGGGAACCAGCCGCCGGCCATGCCGTAGGTCTCGTCCGTCTCTTTGTCGTGGATCATCCACATGCCGAAGCCGCGCACCGCCCAATGGCCGATCTCGGCGGCGTAGAGCATCCACGCCTCGTAGCCATTGAGCGGCCCGCCCATGAAACGTGAGCGGTAGGAGGCGAAGGTCGCCTTGAAATCCGGGTAATCGCCCACCTCGGGGCCGCGCAGCACGAGGCGCCGGGTCTCGATCACCGGGATGTCGGGGTAGGTGGTCATGCGTAAGCCTCGACCGAGCCGTCGTCATCGTCGCCGTCCGGGGTCGTGTCGGGCCCGGGATGACGATAGAGCAGGTCGTGGCCCATATGGATGTTTTCGTATTCGCGCTCGAACGAGGCTCCCAAGCGTTCGGCCAGGGCGATGGAGCGGCTGTTGCCCGGTACGATGTTCGACGTCAGCGTGTCAAAACTCAGGTCTTCATAGGCATAGCGCCGGGCCCGGGCCGCCGCCTCGTAGGCGATGCCCTTGCCCTCGAAGCCATCGAAGACCACCCAGCCCAGCTCGGGCTCGGGCCAGCCTTCGGGGTTCCAGATGCCAGTGATCCCGGCGGTCTTGCCTGTGTCCTTCATTTCGATCGTGAAGTACCCGTAGCCATGGATATGCCAATGGCCGACGTTGAGCACAAACCAGCGCCATGCCTCGCCGCGATTGGCCGCCGCGCCGAAACCGCCCGCGCGGTCCTTATCGAGCAGAAATTCAATCATAGGCTCGATATCTTGCGGCTCCGGTCCGCGCAGGATCAGGCGCGGTGTTTCGAGTTCTGGGGCCTGGGTGAGGGTCATGGCCTCGCCTTTCCCCGGCGGCATGCCGGTTGCGTGGTCGGATTTGAGTATTTGGGGAACGCTGAAAGCATGACGTTATTTCTTCTTGCCGAAGCCGGAGAGGCCGGGGGGCAGGCCCATGCCGCCGCCGCCCATGCCGCCCAAGCCACCGGGCAGCTTGCCGCCCATGGCCTTGGCGGCCTCTTCCATTGCCTTGGGGTCGTTCATGTCGGGCATGCCGCCGCCCTTGCCGAACATGCCCTTCATGGCCTGTTTCATCATGCCGCCTTTGCCCTTGCCCATCTTCTTCATCATGTCGGCCATCTGGCGGTGCATCTTCAGCAGCTTGTTGAGGTCGGACACCTCTTGCCCGGCGCCCTTGGCGATGCGCTTCTTGCGGCTGGCCTGCAACAGGGCGGGGTTGGCGCGTTCTTTCTTGGTCATCGACTGGATGAGGGCGATCTGGCGCAGGATCATCTTGTCGTCAAAGCCTGACTCCTGCACCTGCTTGGCCATCTTGCCCATGCCGGGCATCATCCCCATGACGCCCTCCATGCCGCCCATCTTTTGCATCTGTTCAAGCTGACTGCGCAGGTCGTTCATGTTGAACTGACCTTTGGCCATGCGGCGCATCATGCGTTCGGCCTGTTCGGCCTCGATGGTTTCCTGCGCCTTTTCTACCAGCGCCACGATGTCGCCCATGCCGAGGATGCGGCCGGCTATGCGCTCGGGCTCGAAGGTCTCGATGGCGTCCATCTTTTCGCCCAAGCCGACGAAGCGGATCGGCTTGCCGGTAACGGCGCGCATCGAGAGGGCCGCGCCGCCGCGTCCGTCGCCGTCCATCCGGGTGAGGACGACGCCGGTGACGCCGATCTTGTCGTCAAACTCTGTCGCAACGTTGACGGCGTCCTGGCCGGTCAGGCCATCGACGACCAGCAGCGTCTCGCGCGGGTTGGCGACATCGCGCACCGCTGCGGCCTGCGCGATCAGGTCGGTGTCGATGTGCAGGCGACCGGCGGTATCGAGCATGTAGACGTCATAGCCACCAAGCGAGGCCTGCGTCTTGGCGCGTTTGGCGATGGCAACCGGGTCTTCGCCCTTGACGATGGGCAGGGTGTCGACGCCGATCTGGTTGCCCAGGATCGCGAGCTGTTCCATCGCCGCCGGGCGGTTGACGTCGAGCGACGCCATCAGCACCTTCTTGCCGTCACGCTCTTTCAGGCGCTTGGCAAGCTTGGCGGTGGTGGTGGTCTTGCCCGAGCCCTGCAGGCCGACCATCAGGATCGGCGCGGGCGGGTTGTCGATCTTGAGGGCGCCGGGGTCTTCGGTCCCGCGCAGCGTCTCGATCAGGGCGTCATGGACGATCTTGACGACCTGCTGGCCCGGCGTCACCGATTTGGTGACCGCCTGACCGGTGGCCTCTTTTTCCACCTTCTTGATGAAGTCGCGGGCGACGGGCAGCGAGACGTCGGCCTCCAGCAGCGCCACACGCACCTCGCGCAGGGCGGTCTTGACATCCTCTTCGGAGAGCGCGCCCTGCTTGGTCAGCCGGTCGAGGACGCCGGAGAGGCGTTCGGACAGATTTTCAAACATCACTCGGGCTCCTTCGCCGGTTGCTCATCTGTCACCCGATATAGGGGCGACGGTTCAAACGATAAACGCCCCCGTGGGCGCAACGCGCTGACGGGGGGCGATCCCGGACCGCGCCCGGGACCGGAAGCATGCGGCTTCCGGGGTGTTGGGGTGGCGTTTACGCGCGCGGGGCGGGCGAGTCAAGCGGGCGGGGCGGCATCGGTGCAGCGCAGTTGCGTCAGCCAGTCGTTGATCGCGCGCACGACCGTGCCCGAGGTGGAACTGCTGTCGTAGATCTCGGTGATCGGGTGTAGCACCTCGCCGCCCGCGCCGTCGGACAGGACCAGCGAGGGGCGGTGCAGTTTGCGGCGGACGCGGGCGGGATCATCGCTTGTGGTGCCGCCCGACAGCGTTGATTCGCCCGTGGCACCGAGGAGGTCTTGCAGCGCAAACACCGTTTCCCGGCTACGCAGGATGGTGCGGGCGCGCAGGGTGGCGGTGCCCGCCCGTGCGTCGAGGATGATTTGCAGCCGTTCGACGAAGATGCAGATCGCGGCAAAGCACATGCCGCCGCCGATGCCGCCCATCACGAAGGCACCGATGAGGGTTTGCGAACTGACCAGCAGGCCCACACCCACGAAGAGGAGCAGCCCGAGCGAGAGCATCACCGCGATGAACCACGGTATCTCTTGGGCGATCAGCAGATCGGGGGTGGTGCGGGTGATCTTCATGGGGGCGTCCCGGAGCAGCGATGCCGGAGGATACGCGCCGCTCGGATGATTGCAACTGTCGTGAGGCCGCCGCATAGTTGCGCGGCCAGAGAACAAGCGGACAGGGTGATCGGTGTGATGGACAATTGGGACGAGGTGCGGACCGCCTATAACGTGGCGCGGGTCGGTACGGTGAGCGGGGCGGCGGAGGTGCTGGGCGTGCATCATGCCACCGTCATCCGCCATATCGACGCGCTGGAGGAGCGGCTGGGGGTGAAGCTGTTTCAGCGGCATGCGCGGGGCTATACGCCGACCGAGGCCGGGGATGACCTGTTGCGCGTGGCGCAGGCGACCGACGATCAATTCAATCAACTGGCAGGCCGGATCAAGGGGCGCGGCAATGACGTGTCGGGCGAGCTGGTGGTGACCTCGATCGGGGGCTTGAGCCATCTGCTTGCCCCGGTGCTGGCGGAGTTTCAGCAGGGGTATCCCGATCTGGTGGTGCGCTACCTGACCGGGGACCGTCTGTTTCGGCTGGAATATGGCGAGGCGCATGTGGCGATCCGGGCAGGCGCGGTGCCCGATCAGCCCGACAACGTGGTACAGCCGTTTTTCGAGCAGCAATTCACGCTTTATGCCAGTGACGTCTACGTTGACCGCTACGGTATCCCGAATGGTTGTGAAGATTTTCCGAAGCATCGCTTTATCGGGGCCGATGACCCCAAGACCCGCGCGCCGTTTCACCGCTGGTTGCAGGACAATGTGCCGGGTGAGAATATCGTCTTTCGGTCGGGCGACGTGCATGCGCAGCGCAACGCGATCCTTGCGGGGGCGGGGATCGGGTTTACCTCGGTGTTGCAGGCGGCGGAGGTGCCGGGGCTGGTGCGGGTGATGGAGTCCAAGCCGGAATGGGCTGCGCCGCTGTGGCTGGTCACTCACATGGATCTGCACCGCACGACCAAGGTGCAGGCGTTTCTCAGCTTTCTCAAGGAGCGGTCCAAGATGTGGCCGACGCAATGACGCCGGATCTCAAGGGACATCTGGCGATGCTGTGCTTTTCGGGGCTTGTGGCCGGATCTTTTGCACTTGGCTCGATGGCGGCGCAGCATGTCGAGCCGGCGGCGCTGAACGCGCCGCGCTTTGTGCTGGCTGCGGTCATATTGGGCGTTGGCGCGATGACGAGCACGGGGATTCCACGTGAGACCTGGCATGCGCCCTGGCGCTACCTGCTGCTGGGCGGGGCAATGGGGCTATATTTCCTGTTGATGTTCGAGGGCCTCAAGACGGCGCCGCCGGTTTCTGCGGCGGCGGTCTTCACTCTTACGCCAATCATGGCCGGACTGGCGGGCTATGCTCTCTTGCGTCAACGCACGACGTCGCGCATGGCGCTGGCGCTGGCGGTCGGTGCGCTGGGGGCGCTCTGGGTGATCTTTCGCGCCGATTGGGGCGCTCTGACGGCGTTCGAGGTCGGACGCGGCGAGATGATCTACCTTTGGGGCTGCGCAGCACATGCGGTCTACATCCCGTTGGTTCGCATGCTCAATCGTGGTGAACGGCCGGTGGTTTTCTCGTTCGGCACCATGCTCGGGGCGGCATTGCTGGTGACGGTGGCGGGTTGGGGCGATATCCGCGCGACCGACTGGGCGGGCCTGCCGCCAATCGTCTGGGTCACGATCCTGTACACCGCCGTCTTTGCGACGGCGATGACATTCGTGTTGATGCAATTCGCCAGCCTCAATCTGCCGAGCGCCAAAGTGATGGCGTATACCTATCTGACACCCACATGGGTTGCGATCTGGCAGGCAGCGCTCGGGCATCCATTGCCGCCGGTCATGGTATTGATGGGCGTCGGACTTACGGTTGTTGCGCTGCTTTTGCTGCTCAAGGACGAGAGCGCGCCTGTCAGATGAAACCAGCCGCCTTCAGATCGGCGCGCAATTGGCGCAGCTCAGGAGGTATTGCGCTGTCGCTGTCGAGATCCTGTGGCGCGTTATCCAGTCTGGCGATCGCTGACGTGGTGATCAAATCCGCGTCTGCAAAGCCTTCGATCTGGCGCGCGATGGCGTCAAAGGTCGCCTGCCGGGTGCGGCGCTGGATCAGGCCGACACGTGCGCCTCTTGGCATCACGAATGGTGCAAAATGAAAGGCAGACCCGTCGGGACCGACGATCGTGGTTGCGGCGCGGTAGTGGTCAATCTGGTCGGCTATGGTCAGACGCTCAGGGTGCAGGACAGCATAGCCCGCCTGCGACATCCATCGCTCTATCTGCTTTTCATGCGGGACCTGTTGCGCGGGGCTTTTGAGGCGGCGGCGCGAGATGTAGATCTTGTCGGGTCCGCCGGGCGGCGCGTCGGTGCAAAGCAGACGGCGCATATAGGCCCGCGCCTCGGGGGTGCCATGGCTCCAATGCAGATGGCCAAAGCCCTGGCTTGGCAGGACAAGCATATCCACACGGGTGGGTCTGTCGATCAAGTGTACCGGCAGGTTCTGGCCCAATAGCGCCAGCAGCGGTCCGAGACGACGGCGCAGCACGGCGGCGATATCGCGGCCGTACATCGGGATGAGCGCGATGCCGTCCACCGGCTGCGCAATGTGATCGAGGGCCCAGAGGCGCGGGATGGCTTCGAGCAGGAAATGCCCGAAATGATGCCGCCCGACCCCGGCAAAGAGCCAGCGACCGGGCAGGTGCGCCGGAGCGTCTTTTGGCATCTCGGGGTCGGGGGTGAACCGGTTGCCCGAAAGGAGGGTGCGTGCGGCTGGCAAGGGCGCCCCATCCGGGCCAAGCGCACCGCACGCCATGCCGGTGTCCGGGGTCATCGGCATAAGGACCGCGCCCGGCACCATGTCTATGCCGGATGCGGGCAGGTGCCGCGCGTCAGGTGTCATCCGGGATCTCACTGTGCAGGAAGCGTTCGAACGCGTCGAGATTGACGGCCTCGAATTGGCCAAAGCCCTGCATCCAGATCGAGGCGTCGCGCAGCGCATCCGGCTCAAGTTTGCACCATGTCACCCGGCCCCGGCGTTCCTGGCTGATCAGGCCGGCGCGGGTGAGGATGCCCAGATGTTTGGAGATCGCGGCAAGGCTCATCTCGAAGGGGGCGGCGACGTCGGTCACTGCCATGTCGTCCTCGAGCAGCATCGACAGGATCCGGCGCCGGGTGGGATCGGCGAGGGCGGCGAACACGGTATCGAGCGTTGGGGCGGCTTTCATGCTTTTCATAAGCCCAAGCAGAGCCCCGGCGTCAACGGGATATGCGCGCCGACCGCGTTCGATTTTCAAGAAAAGGGGTCGGCAAGCCGGTTTGATCTGTGACAAGGTGTTGACGGTCCCGGCCCTTTAGGGTCGTCTGACAAAAAACGGAAACGCGAAAGGAAAGAACATGTTCTCTACAATCATGGTTCCTGTCGACCTTGTGCACAAGGACACCCTCGACAAGGCGCTCGACGTGGCCGGAGACATTGCCAAGCGGCATGGTGCGACCATCAAGGTTGTCAGTGTGGGCGGCGAGTTGCCCAATGAGCTGGGTCATAACGCGGGAGAGTTCACAGAGACGGTCAAAAAGTTCGCCGACAGACTGCGGGATAAATACGGTGTCAATGTCGAGGCCGAGACGATCATCAGCCATGACCCCGAGGTTGAAACCACGTCTGCGCTGATGAAGGCGATTGATGAAACCGGCACCGATCTGGTTATCATGGCGAGCCATGTGCCGGGCATTCTGGAGCATATTTTCAGCTCGCACGGTGGCTATATCGCGCAGCATGCCAAGGTCTCGGTTTTTGTTGTCCGCTAAAGCTCAACCAAGCGGTTGAATATGCCCAACCGTCCCCGGGCGCCCCGGGGACGGTTGGGCAGATTGGCAGCTTTGCTGTTTCACGATTTAATTTTCTTTAATTACAAGTGTTTAACTTGATTTCATCGCGACGCCACACGCGCTTGACTCATTGGCGCTCTGGACATAGCAAAGGCGCAACATTCCAAGGGGGCCTTGCGTGACCGATCCCGAGCAGAGCGAGCGACTGGCAGAGCTGGACGCGAGGATCGCCAAGCTCAAGGGCAAGAGCGCGCCAAAGCCCCATCAGGAAGAGCATTATTCTCAGGCACAGCTGGCCTGGCGGATGGTGATTGAACTGGTGGCTGGTCTCTTGATCGGCTTTGGCATGGGATACGGGTTGGATCAGCTTTTCGGCACCATTCCGATATTCCTTGTCATATTCACATTTCTGGGCCTCGCGGCGGGCGTCAAGACGATGATGCGCAGCGCCGAGGAGATCCAAAAGGACGCGATGACGCCCAAGGCGGGCGCGGAAGAGAGGGAAAAGGATGGCGACTGAAGCGCATGGGGCCGGTGAAGGCGGGCTTGCTTTTCACCCGATGGATCAGTTTCTGGTCAAGCCGCTCTTTGGTGACGGCGAAGTGGGCATGTTCACCCTGACCAACGCGACGTTCTGGATGGCGCTGACCATTCTGGCGATCTTTGCGCTGTTGGTCATGGGCACCTCGGGGCGCGCCACGATCCCGTCGCGCATGCAGTCGGTGGCCGAACTGGCCTATGATTTCGTGCGCAAGATGGTCGAGGATGTGGCGGGCAAGGAAGCGCTGGTCTTCTTTCCCTATATCATGACACTGTTCATGTTCATCGTCTTCGCCAATTTCCTCGGGCTCTTGCCGATGGCGTTCACCACCACCAGCCATATCGCCGTGACGGCGGTGATGGCGATGATGGTGTTCCTGACGGTGACGATCCTCGGTTTCGTCAAAAACGGCCCGGCCTTCCTGAGCCTTTTCTGGGTCAGCTCCGCGCCGCTGGCGTTGCGGCCCATTCTGGCGGTCATCGAGCTGATTTCATATTTCGTGCGCCCGGTCAGCCACTCCATTCGTCTGGCGGGCAACATGATGGCCGGTCACGCGGTGATCAAGGTGTTCGCGGGCTTCAGCCAGGTGGCGATGATCGCCCCGCTGTCGATCCTCGCGGTCTCGGCGATGTACGGGCTCGAAGTGCTGGTGTCCTTCATCCAGGCCTATGTCTTTACCATCCTCACCTGTGTGTATCTCAAGGACGCGCTGCATCCGCATCACTGAGGGTGGCGGTGGGCATCCCCCACCCTATGAACAACCAAACGACGGCGGGTTCGCCCGCCTGACGACCAACCTAGCAATGCCAATTCCAACGTAAGGAGACATCTCATGGAAGGCGATATCGCACAACTGGGTCAATTCATCGGTGCAGGCCTCGCAGGCATCGGTTCGGGTGCTGCCGCGATCGGTGTGGGCCACGTGGCCGGCAACTTCCTCGCGGGCGCGCTGCGCAATCCGTCGGCTGCCGCCGGTCAGACCGCGACGCTGTTCATCGGCATCGCATTCGCCGAAGCCCTGGGGATCTTTTCGTTCCTCATCGCGCTTCTGCTGATGTTCGCCGTCTGAGCCTTACGGGTATCTGATCCTTACGGCCGGAGGGCGGCGATGCGCCGCTTTCCGGTGTAACCGGAACATTCCCGAGGGAGGACGACATGGCGAGCGAAACGCAAGGGGCCGAGGCCGCAACGGGCTTGCCTCAGCTCGATATCACGACATTCTCCAACCAGATCTTCTGGCTGTTGGTGTCACTGGTCGTGATCTACTTCATCCTGTCGCGCGTGGCGCTGCCGCGCATCGCGGCTGTGCTGGCCGAGCGTCAGGGGACGATCACCAACGATCTTGCCGCCGCCGAGGACCTCAAGGCCAAGGCGGTCGAGGCCGAGGAGGCGTATAACAAGGCGCTGGCCGATGCCCGTGCCGAGGCGCAGAAGATCATCGCCGAGACCAAGGCCGAGATCAAAGCCGATCTCGACCGCGCCAATGAAGAGGCCGATGCCGAGATCGCGGAACGGACCGCCGAGGGCGAAAAGAAGCTCGCGGAGATCCGGGAGAGTGCCATGGAGAGCGTGCGCGAGGTGGCCAAGGACACGGCTGCCGAGATCGTCTCGGCCATGGGTGGCAAGGCCGATGGCCGCAGTGTCACCGCTGCGATCAACGCCCGGATGAAAGGATGAGTGCCATGCGCAAGCTGACCCTGACCGTCGCCGCATCCGTGATTGCCAGCCCGGCGCTGGCAGCCTCTGGCCCGTTCTTTTCGTTGAGCAACACCGATTTCGTGGTGCTGCTGGCATTTTTGCTGTTCGTCGGCTTCCTGACCTACATGAAGGTGCCGGGCCTGATCGGAAAGAAGCTGGACGAGCGGGCAGACGGCATCAAGTCTGAACTCGACGAGGCGCGCGCGCTGCGTGAGGAGGCACAGACCCTGCTGGCGAGCTATGAGCGCAAGCAGAAGGACGTGCAGGATCAGGCCGATCGGATCATCGCACAGGCCAAGGACGAGGCCAATCAGGCTGCCGCCGAGGCCAAGGATGACATCAAGGCCTCGATCGCGCGCCGTTTGCAAGCCGCAGAAGACCAGATCAAGAGCGCCGAGGCGCGGGCCATCCGTGACGTGCGCGATCAGGCCGTGAACGTCGCCGTGGCCGCCGCGCGTGACGTGATCGCCAAGCAGATGACCGCCGCCGAGGGCAATACGCTGATCGACAACGGTATTGCCGAGGTTGAAGCAAAGCTGCACTGAGCGGTTCCGCTGAAGTTTGAAGGGCCCGGTCCGGTGACGGTTCGGGCCCTTTTATTTTGAGCGCACAATATTGTGATCACAAAATTTGCATCGAGATCGTGCCCGGTTGCCGGGCTTGCCTGCGCGTTGAGTAGAGACTCGCCCCGGAGTTCACAAATGGAATGCTCCGCGCAGCCGTTCTTTGTGATCACACGATTATTGATGTGATCACAAAGACAAAGTTTTTGCGGCGAATTGCCCTGATTGAGGGAAAACTGGCCTCCAACAGGTGACAGCGCCGAGAAAAAGTTTCAAAACAGGGTCAGCTTGAGCCGGCCCCTGCGCCGCCGCCATTTGCAACAGGAGGTTCACCATGGCCGAAACCGATCTGGCCCGTACCGAACAGGTAGAACGCCCGCTATCGCCGCATCTGCAAATCTATCGCCCGCAGCTGACCTCGATCACGTCGATCCTGACGCGGATCACCGGGAACGCGCTGATTGTGGCGGCGCTGCTGATCGTGTGGTGGCTGCTCGCGGCCTCGACCTCGGACGCATATTTCGCGATGGCAAATGCCGTGCTGACATCGTGGTTCGGCGATCTGGTGATGACGCTGTCGCTCTGGGCGATCTGGTATCACTACCTCGCAGGGCTGCGGCATTTCTATTTCGATGCGGGCAAGGGCCTCGACATTCCAACGGCGGAAAAGCTGGGCTGGGGCTGCATCATCGGCTCGGTCGTTCTGACCGTCATCACGCTGTTTCTGGTCTGAGGAGGGAAAGATGCGTTATCTGACTGCACGTAAACGGGCCGAGGGCAAAGGCGCTGCTGGCACCGGCACCGAGCATTTCTGGTACATGAAGATGTCGGGCGTTGGCCTTGCGATCATCACCCCCGTCTTTCTGGTGGCCTTCGGGCGCGCGCTAGGTGGCGACCGCGCCGAGGTGCTCGACGCCTTTTCGCATCCCGCCATGGCGATCCTCACCGGCCTCGTGATCTTTTTCGGCTTGCGACATTATGCAGGCGGCGCGCAGACGATGATTGAGGATTATGCCCATGGCATGACGCGCCGGGCCCTGATTATCGGCGTGACCGTTCTAAGTTACGGGATGATCGCCACCGGGCTTTTCGCCCTCGCCAAGATCGCGCTGTGAGGAACTGATTAAATGGCTGCATATGAATACGAGACGCATGATTACGACGTCGTGGTCGTGGGGGCCGGTGGGGCCGGGCTGCGCGCGACGCTTGGCATGGCCGAACAGGGGCTGCGTACCGCCTGCGTGACCAAGGTGTTCCCGACCCGCTCGCATACCGTGGCGGCGCAGGGCGGCATCGCGGCGAGCCTTGGCAACATGGGGCCCGACAGCTGGCAGTGGCATATGTATGACACGGTCAAGGGGTCGGACTGGCTGGGCGACACGGATGCGATGGAGTATCTGGCGCGTGAGGCCCCCAAGGCGGTCTATGAGCTGGAGCATTACGGCGTGCCGTTTTCGCGGACCGAAGAGGGCCGGATCTATCAGCGCCCGTTCGGTGGGCACACGACGGAATATGGCGAAGGCCCGCCGGTGCAGCGCACCTGTGCCGCCGCTGACCGCACCGGCCACGCG
This sequence comes from uncultured Roseovarius sp., assembly GCF_947259555.1. Classification (GTDB taxonomy): domain Bacteria; phylum Pseudomonadota; class Alphaproteobacteria; order Rhodobacterales; family Rhodobacteraceae; genus Roseovarius. The sequence continues at coordinate 73,098 of NZ_CAMYMD010000012.1, read as the reverse complement.
ATCCTGCACACGCTCTATGGTCAGAGTCTCAAGGAAAAGGCCGAGTTCTACATCGAGTATTTCGCCATTGACCTGATCATGACCGATGGCGCCTGCACCGGTGTTGTCTGCTGGAAGCTGGACGATGGCACGATGCATGTCTTCAACGCCAAGATGGTAGTGCTGGCGACGGGTGGTTATGGCCGGGCGTATTTCAGCGCCACGAGTGCGCATACCTGCACCGGCGATGGTGGTGGCATGGTCGCGCGTGCGGGTCTGCCGCTTCAGGATATGGAATTCGTGCAGTTTCACCCCACGGGCATTTTCGGCGCGGGCTGTCTCATTACCGAGGGTGCGCGCGGCGAGGGCGGGTATCTCACCAATTCCGAGGGCGAGCGGTTTATGGAGCGTTATGCGCCCAACTACAAGGATCTGGCCCCGCGCGACTATGTCAGCCGCTGCATGACGATGGAAATCCGCGAAGGGCGCGGTGTGGGATCGGGGGGCGATCACATCCACCTCAACCTGTCGCACCTGCCGCCCGAAGCGCTGAACCTGCGCCTGCCGGGGATCTCCGAGAGTGCCAAGATTTTTGCCGGGGTGGATGTCACCAAAGAGCCGATTCCGGTGCTGCCCACGGTGCATTACAACATGGGCGGCGTGCCGACCAACTATTGGGGCGAGGTGATCAACCCCACCAAGGACGACCCGCATGCCGTGGTGCCGGGGCTGATGGCCGTGGGCGAGGCCGCCTGTGCCTCGGTGCATGGTGCCAACCGACTGGGCTCGAACTCGCTCATTGACCTTGTGGTGTTCGGCCGTGCTGCGGCGATCAAGGCCGGCAAGGTGGTTGACCCCGAGACCGCCGTGCCCGGCACGAATGTCCCGGAGGTCGACAAGGCTCTCGACCGCTTCGATGGATTGCGTCATGCCGATGGTGCGGTGTCGACTGCTGATCTGCGGCTAGAGATGCAGCGGACCATGCAGGCCGATGCCGCTGTGTTCCGCACCTCCAAGACGCTGGCAGAGGGCGTGGAAAAGATGAAGGGCGTGGCGGCCAAGATGGCTGACATCAAGGTGACCGACCGCACACTCGTCTGGAACAGTGATCTGATGGAAACGCTGGAGCTGACCAATCTCATGCCCAATGCGCTCGCTACGATCTTTTGTGCCGAGGCGCGCAAGGAGAGCCGGGGCGCGCATGCGCATGAGGATTTCAGCAAGCGCGACGACAAGAAGTGGCGCGTGCATACCATCGCCCGGATCGGCGAGACCGATGTCGACCTCAGCTATCGCCCGATCATCGAGGACCCGATCACGCCCGAGGACGCGGGCGGTATCAGCCTGAAGAAGATTGCCCCGAAGGAACGGACGTTCTGATGCGGATGCTGCTGGCGACTGTCGCGCTGCTGGCCCTCGGGGCCTGCGAGGCGACCAATCAGGTGGCGGATACTATCGCGCGAGAGCGGGCCAAGAGCGTGGTCAACACGGTGGTGGCCGAGCGGTTTCCCGCTGTGAATGCCGCGCCTGTCACGGATTGCATCATCGACGCGGCCTCGGCCCGCGAGATTGTCCGGATCGCCGGAGCGAGTGTCACCGGGGTGACCCCCGAGGTGGCACAAGAGATTGTCGGCATCGCACAGCGCCCCGAGGCCGTGCAATGCATCGCCGCTAATAGCCTGACCCTGCTGGGCGGCTGAAAGGAGTAGAAAATGGTTCAACTCACACTCCCCAAGAACTCTCGGATGACGACGGGCAAGACATGGCCCAAGCCTGAAACCAGTGGTACGATTCGCAAATTCCAGATCTATCGCTGGTCTCCTGAAGATGGGCAGAACCCGCGGGTGGATACCTATTTCGTCGATCTCGACGATTGTGGGCCGATGGTTCTGGATGCGCTCATTTACATCAAGAACAAGATCGACCCGACGCTGACCTTTCGCCGGTCATGCCGCGAGGGGATTTGCGGGTCTTGTGCGATGAATATCGACGGGATCAACACGCTTGCCTGCATCTACGGGATGGACGAGGTAAAGGGCGACGTGAAGATCTACCCGCTGCCGCATATGCCGGTGGTCAAGGATCTCATTCCCGACCTCACGCATTTCTACGCGCAGCATGAGAGCATCATGCCGTGGCTGGAGACCAAGACCAACCGGCCCGCGAAAGAGTGGAAGCAGTCGATCGACGATCGTGAAAAGCTCGACGGGCTTTATGAATGCGTGATGTGTGCCTGCTGTTCTACGTCTTGCCCGTCCTATTGGTGGAACGGCGACAAGTATCTCGGGCCGGCGGCCTTGCTGCATGCCTATCGCTGGATCATCGACAGCCGTGACGAGGCGACGGGCGAGCGGCTGGATGATCTGGAAGACCCGTTCAAGCTCTATCGGTGTCACACGATCATGAACTGCACAAAGACCTGCCCCAAGGGCCTGAACCCCGCCAAGGCGATTGCAGAGATCAAGAAGATGATGGTCGAGCGGCACGTGTGATATGGAGTAGAGCATTGCAATGGGTGACATTTGGTCCGCGCTGCTCCTGACCCTTGTGGCGGGCGCGGCCATGCCGCTCGGTGCCGCCTTGGCGTTATCCGCGACGTGCCGACAACTCCCGAGTGCTGTCACACACGGTATCATGGCATTTGGCGGCGGTGCTCTTCTTGCCGCGATTGCCCTGGTTCTTGTGCCGCATGGCCGTGAGGCCCTGTCCGGGCCGGTCGCCTTGGCCGCCTTTGCAGGCGGGGGAGCCACGTTTTATGTTATTGATCGGCGGCTCGAGTCAGGCGGTGGTCGGGGTGCGCAGCTCTTGGCCATGCTGCTTGACTATTTGCCAGAGGCGCTGGCAATCGGAGCGATCCTTGCGGCAGAGACCGAGCGCGCGATCCTTCTTGCCGGGCTGATCTTCTTGCAGAATGTGCCGGAGGGATTTGCCGCGTTCCGCGACATCGTGCGGGATGGCGCGGTCAGGGGCATAAGGATCGTCGCGCTATTTGCCAGCCTTGCGCTGCTTGGTCCGGCATGTGCCGGGATCGGATTTGTCTTTTTGTCGGACATGCCGGCTGTGCTTGGGTTCGTCATGATGTTCGCGGCGGGTGGTATTCTATACCTGATCTTTCAGGATATCGCGCCCGGCTCTTATGACGGGGGCAAATGGTCACCTGCCCTGGGGGCTGTTCTGGGGTTCACGCTCGGCCTGTCCGGTGATCTCATGATCGGGTGAGATGTGCAAATCCTGCATGGCCAGCATGCAGGTTTGTCGGTTTTTCGCCGCAGCGCAGAGGACTACCTTTGTCCTGTCCGAAAAATGGAGAAAAGCAATGGCTTATCCGGTCGAGAAACCTGTGATCCCGTTCCCCGCGCTGCCTGATTGGGTTGAGGTCTATTACACCCCCGAGGCCCCGGCGAACCGGCCCGAGGCGCCGAGCCTGAGCGTGCTGGAGCAGATGTACGCCTATTACGACGGCTGAGACACGCCTGTATCCTGCGCTCACAGCAATGTTCCCTCTGCCCGTTGGGGCGGGGGGTTTTCTTTTGGGCCGGGCTGCGGGAGGATCGCGCGCAACACAGGAGACACCGATATGCCGCTATTGCCGAGCCTGCCCGACCCCGCGCATCTGATGGACCTCTTTGCGCGCTACCCCGACAATGTGCGCCCGTTGCTGGAATATACCGATGGCATCTTGCGAAGCGAGGGCGAGCTGAGCGTGGGCGAGCGGGAGTTGATCGCGACCTATGTCTCGGCGCTCAATGCCTGCACGTTCTGCGCGGGGGCGCATCGCGCCTATGCCGAGGTGTTCGGGATCGATGGCGCGCTGATAGATGCGCTGATCGACGATGTGGAGAGCGCGCCGGTGGACGACAGGCTGCGCCCGGTGCTGGCCTATGTGGCCAAGCTCAACACCCTGCCGAGCAAGCTGGTGGAGCGGGACGCGCAGGCGGTTTATGATGCGGGCTGGTCGGAGGGCGCGCTCTACGAGGCGGTGCAGGTCTGTGCGCTGTTTAACATGATGAACCGGATCATCGAGGGGACCGGGGTGAATTTCGATTATGCCGATGCGCCCGAGGGGCATCCGGCGGCGGGATCCTCGCCGGAGGAACAGGCACGCAGCTACAGCCAGTTCGGTGACATGATAGACGCGCTGGCCAGGGGGTAGGGCGCGTGATCGTTGTCGTCGGGCTGATCGTTGCCTTTGTCCTCGTGCTGATCTTTTCCAACCGCGCGACGCGGCATTGCAGGTGGCGCGAATACCGGGTGAGCGGCTGCGATCTGCGGCGGCGCTGGCATTGCGTGGCCTGTGGCGCTGAGGTCTTTACATCCGACGGGACCGCGCCGAAGGTCTGCCACGACCCCCGCCGCAAGAGGACGTGATGCCATGAGCCAAGCCCCCGCCGATGCCGCCGACCGCCGCGCCGTGGCCCCTGTGATCTGTTATCCCAACGAGACGCTGCCGGTGCCCGATCTGGCGCTTTATGCGGCGGCGCGCGAGGGGGCGGAGAAGGTGGCCGAGGTAGTGGTGCCGCCGCGCGAGGCGGCCTGTTTTCGCGTGGGCGCGGGCGAGTTTTTCCGGATCAGCAGCATCGAGGGGCCGCAGGTCGGCGACCTTAACCTGTGGAATGCGCATGACCTGTCGGAGCGGTTCTATTCCGGCAAGACGCGGGCGCTGCATGGCACCCATGTGACGCGGGGCGAGCGGCTGTGGTCGTCGTTTCCGCATCTGCGCCCGATGGCGACGATCGTGGAGGATACGCTGGAATGGTACGGGATCGACGCGTTCGGCGGCTCGGTGCATGACGTGATCGGCACGCGCTGCGATCCCTATACCGGCAACCTCTTGTCGGGGGTGCAGTATCACCATTGCTGCCATTCCAACCTGACGCGCGCGGTGGCGGATGAGTTGGGCCTGTCGCTGCCCGAGGCGGAGGGGCATGTGCATGACGTGCTCAACGTCTTCATGTGCACCGGGTTCACCCGCGACACCGGGCAGTATTTCATGAAGGCGAGCCCGGTGCGGCCCGGCGATTATCTGGAGTTCCTTGCCGAGATCGACCTGCTGGGGGCGTTGAGTGCGTGCCCGGGTGGGGATTGTTCGGCGGAACATACCAGCGATTCCGCCGCCTGCTATCCGCTGATGGTCGAGGTGTTTCGGCCTGTGGAGGGGGCGTTGCGCGGCTGGCAAAGCCCGGCGCGCAACGGCTATGATCGCAGTCATGGGCGGTAATGGGGGGTGGCCTGACGCGGTCATTGGCGATGGTGCGCAAGTGCCCTAGCGAGGCCCCCAATTTTCGGCCCGGACCAAAAGCGCCCCCTGAGCATGTCAGGGGGCGCTTTGATATTTAATGCACAACCGCGTCCTGCGGCGGTTCCTGGTTGGTGGTGCCAACCCGCTCGCCGATGATGAGCCCTTCGGCCCCGGCGGTCACCGGCACGACAGCCCCGTCGAGAATATCGCCTGCCAGGATCGCCTCTGCCAGCGGATCTTGCAGGGCCTTCTGGATCACGCGTTTCAAGGGCCGTGCCCCATAGACCGGGTCATACCCCTCGTCCGCGAGCCATTTGCGGGCGCCATCGTCAAGATCCAACTGGATCTTGCGGGTGGCGAGCCGTTTGAGCAGGCGGGCCATCTGTATATCGACGATCCCGTCCATCTGGTCGCGCGTGAGCCGGTCGAAGACCACGATCTCATCCAGACGGTTGAGGAATTCGGGCCGGAAATGCGACCGAACGGCATCCATCACATCGCGCTTGGCCGCCGCGGCGTCCGCGCCTTCAGGCATTTGGCTGAGCGCCTGCGACCCGAGGTTCGAGGTCAGGATGATGGTCGTCTGCTTGAAGTCAACGGTGCGGCCCTGTCCATCGGTCAGAACGCCATCGTCGAGAACCTGCAACAGGACGTTGAACACCTCGGGATGCGCCTTTTCGACCTCGTCGAAGAGCACCACCTGATAGGGACGGCGGCGCACGGCCTCGGTCAGCACACCGCCCTCGTCATAGCCGACATAGCCCGGAGGCGCGCCGATCAGGCGGGCGACGGAGTGTTTCTCCATGAATTCCGACATGTCGATGCGGACCATCGCGCTGTCGTCGTCAAAGAGGAATTCCGCCACCGCCTTGGTCAGTTCGGTCTTGCCGACGCCGGTTGGCCCGAGAAAGAGGAAGCTGCCCAGGGGCCGGTTTTCGTCGTTGAGGCCCGCGCGGGCGCGGCGCACCGCATTGGCCACGGCCTTGACCGCGGTGTCCTGACCGATCACCCGGCGATGCAGGTTGCTCTCCATGCCCAGAAGCTTCTCGCGCTCGCCTTCGAGCATCTTGGCGGTCGGGATGCCGGTCCAGCGTTCCACGACCTGCGCGATCTGCTCGGGGCGCACGGCCTCTTCGACCATGACATCGTCATCGCCCTGGTTCTCGGCTTCGGCCAGCCTTTTCTCAAGCTGCGGGATCACGCCGTAGCTGAGCTCGCCCGCCTTGCCGAGATTGCCCTCGCGCTTGGCGATGTCGAGCTCGGCGCGGGCGCGGTCAAGCTGCTCCTTGAGATCGCGGGCGGAGGCCAGCTTGTCGCGCTCGGCCTGCCATTGCGCGGTCATCTCGGAGGAATGCTCCTGCAACTCGGCCAGTTCGCGTTCCAGCTTGGCCAGCCGGTCCTTGGAGGCGGCGTCGTCCTCTTTGCGCAGCGCCTCGCATTCGATCTGCTTTTGCAGGATGTCGCGGTCGAGCGCGTCCAATTCCTCGGGCTTGCTGTCCACTTCCATGCGCAGGCGGCTGGCCGCCTCGTCCATCAGGTCGATGGCCTTGTCGGGCAGGAAGCGGTCGGTGATGTAGCGGTGCGAGAGCGTCGCCGCCGTCACCAGCGCCGAGTCGGAGATGCGCACGCCGTGGTGCAGCTCGTATTTCTCCTTGATGCCGCGCAGGATGCTGATCGTGTCCTCGACCGTCGGCTCTTCGACCACAAGCGGCTGGAACCGGCGGGCAAGGGCCGCGTCCTTTTCCACATGCTTGCGGTATTCGTTGAGCGTGGTCGCACCGATACAGTGCAACTCACCGCGTGCGAGGGCAGGCTTGATCAGGTTCGCCGCATCCATCGCGCCATCGGTCTTGCCCGCGCCCACGAGCGTGTGCATCTCGTCGATGAAGAGGATGATCTCGCCTGCCGCAGAGGTTACCTCGTTCAGCACGCCTTTGAGGCGTTCCTCGAAGTCACCACGATACTTGGCCCCGGCGATGAGCGCGCCCATGTCGAGGGACAGCAGGCGCTTGTTGCGCAGGCTCTCGGGCACGTCGCCATTGATGATGCGCAGGGCGAGACCCTCGGCGATGGCGGTTTTACCCACGCCCGGCTCGCCGATCAGCACCGGGTTGTTCTTGGTGCGGCGGCTGAGCACCTGCATGGCGCGGCGGATCTCGTCGTCACGCCCGATGATCGGGTCGATCTTGCCCTCTTCGGCGGCCTTTGTCAGATCGTGCGCGTATTTTTCAAGCGCCTCATAGGTGTCCTCGGCGCTCGCGGTGTCGGCGGTGCGGCCCTTGCGAATGTCGTTGATCGCCTCGTTGATCTGTTGCGCGCTGACGCCACCGGCATCGAGCGCCTCTTTGGCGGGGCTTTTCACGACGGCAAGCGCGGTCAGGATACGTTCCACGGGAACGAAGCTGTCACCGGCCTTTTGCGCCAGTTTCTCGGCCTCGGCCAGCACCTTGCCGGTCTGCTGGTCCATGTAGGTCTGGCCCGCATCGCCCGAGACCTGCGGGATCTTGGCCAGGGCCAGATCATTGGCCTGCGTCACGCGCGCGGGATCGCCGCCGCCGCGTTTGATCAGGTTACTGGCCAGCCCCTCGGGGTCATCCAAGAGCGCCTTGAGCAGATGTTCGGGGGCGAGTTTCTGATGGCTTTCGCGCATCGCGATGGTCTGTGCGGCCTGAATGAACCCGCGCGACCGTTCCGTGAACTTGTTGAAGTCCATGGGCGTTCTCCTTTTTACAAGCGTTACCCCGGTCGCGCACCCTGAGATAGGCATGCGGCGGTCGGGAACCTTGAGTGATAAATGGGTAACGCCGACGTGAGGTTCAAGACGGAGGCGGCAGGAAACGCTGTGCGGCATGGTCCAAAGCTCCCGGCGCTTGCAGGGAAGGGGCGCAGGATCTTCCCCCCTTATTTCGCCGCGCAGGTGGCTTAGGCATACGCATGTAAAATGTCGATGGCGCTATCCGTTGACAGTGTAATGATCGAATGGGGTAACAGTGATGCATATCTTGAGAATCAGAGTGGAAGACCTGCGCCGCGACGCTGCGGCGGACACGGCGTTTGACGAATTGCACAGGTAGGCTTGACGTGCGGCAGTGCTGCCGCAACAAGGGCGCGAGACCTGACACAAGGAGAGCGCCGCTATGACCGATGACCGCTTGATCGTGGCGCTCGATGTGCCGAACGCGCTCGAAGGGCTCTCGCTGGCAGAGCAACTGGGGGATGCTGTAGGCTTTTACAAGATTGGTCTCGGGATGCTCACGGGGGGCGGTCTGGCGCTGGCCAACGAGCTGAAATCAGAGCATGGCAAGCGCATTTTCCTCGATATGAAGCTGTTTGATATCGGGGCGACCATCGAGAACGCAGTGCGCGGGCTGGCGCAATTCGATCTCGATTTCCTGACCGTGCATGGCGACCCGCATGTGGTGCGTGCCGCCAAGGAGGGGGCGGCGGGCAAGCCGCTCAAGATTCTTGCCGTGACGATCCTCACTTCGCTCGACCGTGCCGATCTGGATGCCGGTCTCATCAAGCCGGGAGATCTGCCCGATCTGGTGGCCGAGCGCGCGGGGCGCGCCTTTGAGGCCGGGGCCGATGGCGTGATTGCCAGCCCTCAGGAGGCCGCAATGATCCGGGCCTTGCCCGAGGCCACGGGCCGGTTGATTGTCACGCCCGGCGTGCGGCCTGCGGGCAGCGCATTGGGTGATCAAAAGCGGGTGGCGACCCCGGCTCAGGCCATTGCCGACGGGGCGGATCACATTGTCGTCGGGCGGCCGATCTGGGCGGCGGATGCTCCGCGCGCCGCAGCGGACGCGATCCTTGCGGAGCTGCGCACCTGATTTCGCGAAAAAGCCCTGGAGCGGGTAACGGGAATCGAACCCGTAACTGAAGCTTGGGAAGCTTTCGTGATACCTTTTCACCATACCCGCCGCGGCGCTCTGGATAGCACTGCCGCTTGATGCGCATCAAGCGAAATCTTCGCGCCGTTGGCCGTTGTTCACACCCATTTTGCCATGGGCGGCAGGCTCATCAGGACGGCATTGGCATCATGCCCGGTGGCAAGGCCAAACTTGGTGCCCCGATCATAAACCAGATTGTATTCGGCGTAGAGACCGCGATGCACAAGCTGCGCGTCCTTGTCGGCCTCTGACCATTCCTGTGAGCGGCGCTTTTCAATGAGGGGGACATAGGCCGGCAGGAATGCGCGCCCGATGTCCTGGGTCAGCGCGAAATCCGCCTCCCAATCGCCAGTGTTGCGGTCATCCATGAATATGCCGCCCACGCCGCGCGCCCGGTGGCGGTGCGGGATATAGAAATATTCGTCCGCCCAGTCCTTGAGGCGCGCGTAAAGATCCTCGCCATGCGGGGCGAGATGCGCCTCTTGCTGAGCGTGAAAATGCGCGGTGTCCTCGGCATATTCAATGCACGGGTTGAGATCGGAGCCGCCGCCGAACCACCACGCGCCGGGTGTCCAGAACATCCGGGTGTTCATGTGTACGGCGGGGCAATGCGGGTTTTGCATATGCGCCACAAGGCTGATGCCGGAGGCCCAGAAGCGCGGGTCGTCGTCCATACCCGGTACGCCGCGCGCCGCCATCGCCTTTTGCGCGGCCTCGCCAAGCGTGCCGTAGACCTCGGAGACGTTGACGCCGACCTTTTCGAACACGCGTCCGCCGCGCATCACGCTCATCAGGCCGCCGCCTGCGTCCGAACCATCGTCACTGGTGCGGCTGGTCTTGGTGACCTCGAACCGGCCCGGTTCGGCATCTGACATGGGGCCGTTGGCGTGGTTGTCTTCCAGCGCCTCGAACGCGGCGACGATCTCGTCACGCAAGTGGCGGAACCACGCCGCGGCGCGGGCTTTCTTTTCGGTAAAGTCTTCACTCATCGGTCATTCCTGTGCAGCGGCTTGGCTATTAATGCGCGGGCGCGGCCACGGGATCAAGCAGGGTGCGACCGCCATCCATGGTCATGATCTGCCCGGTCATGAAGCTGGAGCCGTCACAGGAGAGATATTGCACCGCCTCTGCCAGCTCTGTTGCCGAGGCGATCCGCCCAAGCGGCGTGTGGCATTCGATATCCTCGCGGTAATCCTTGTGCTCGCGCAGTGTTTCCTTGAGTGAGGCGCTCATGACCGATCCGAAGGCCACGGCATTGACCCGGATGCGATGCGGCGCGAGGGCCACGGCGAGGCTACGGGTCATCTGGTCGAGCGCGGCGGAGGAGATCGAATAGGCCATGAGGTCGGGATGGGTGCGGCGCGCGGCGATGGACGACAGGTTTACGATGGTGCCGGCCACACCTTCGGTCTGATCGCCGGATTGCTTGATCATGCGCTTGGCGACCTGCTGGCTCATCCGAAGCGACGTCAGAAGATTTTGCTGCAAGAGCATTTCAACAGCGTCGTCATCCGGATTCAAAGGGTCAGAGGGCACCACCTGACGGCACGCATTGACGAGGATATCGACCTGCTCGAAGGCGTCGATCGTGGCCGAGAGCAGATTGGCTTGGGTCAGCTTTTCGCGCAAATCGCCGGCGAAGTAACGGATGTTGCTGTTGTCGTCATTCTCGCCCAATTCCTTGATCAGTCGCGCCTCGTCCATATCCGCAAAGACGACATTCGCGCCCTTGTCGACAAAATGGCGCCCGATGGCGAGGCCGACACCATTGGCACCGCCGGTGACGATGGCGGTCTTGCCAGAGATCGAGAATGACATGATTGGCCTTTCAGGTTGTATCTGCGTCGCTCAGTCTAGGCGATTCTGCCGAAGCTGACGAGCCGGGCGCGTTGCGTGAAGAATCTTGAACTTCGTGTCGCCCGCGACCTCCGAGACCGAGGCAAAGCACTCCGCGAGCGTTGTCTCGTAGGGCAGGTGGCGATTGGCCACCATCCAGAGCGCCCCCGAAGGTTTGAGCATGCCTGCCGCGGCCCGGATGAAGCCACGGCCAAGATCGGGGTCGGCGCTGCGGCTCTCGTGAAATGGCGGGTTCATTATGATGCTGTCGGCGCGGGCCTCGCCCTGCCAGCGGGTGGCATCCGCCCAGTGAAACCGGGCGCGCGGGTCGGTGACATTGGTCCGCGCGCAGGCGAGCGCGGCATGATCGGCCTCGACCAGATCAATCTGCTCGATGCTTGCGCGTGTCAGGGCATTGGCGGAGAGATAGCCCCAGCCTGCGCCCAGATCTACGACATGCGCGCCCAGCTTGGGTGGCAGATTGCGGGCGAGCATGTCCGAGGCCGGATCAATTGCATCGGCGGAAAAGACGCCGGGTGCCGTCATGTAGCCGCCTTCGATGGTCCGCGGCTCTGAGGTGGCCCAATCGGTCAGGTCCGTGCCGGCCTCTATGGCAAAGACCTTGCCATGCGCCTTGGACATCGGTGTGCCGACCGTCATGCGACGGCGGCAATCGCGCAGGATCGATTCGATCCCGTCGGTCTTGGCGCCGTCGACAATCACAGGCCCGTCCGTCACTGACGCCGCCAAGGCGAGCGTGGCGCGTGTCAGGGCCTTGGCGCGGGGCAAACACACGATAGCGGCCGCATAGCGGCCTTCGGGGGCAACGGCACAGTCATACCCCAGTGACGCGAAATGATCGTGATCCGGCTTGAACGTGGTCAAGACCTGAACGCGCTCTTTTGGCAGGGCTGAAAGATCGGTTTCGGCGCGTGGCGCGAACACGGCAATGCGGCCTGTCCCGGGCAGCGTCACGGCGCGTTCGGCAATGGCATGGGTCAGGCGCGCTGCGGTGGCCAAATTATTCTTTTTCCATGGTGCATTGCAGCGGGTGTTGATGACGGCGAGCAAAATCCATCACCTGCGCGACCTTGGTCTCGGCGATTTCGTGGCTGAATACACCCACGACGGCGACACCTTTCTTGTGCACGGTCAACATGATTTCAAACGCCTGCGCATGGGACATCCCGAAAAACCGTTCAAGAACGGCCACCACGAACTCCATCGGGGTATAATCGTCATTGAGCAGAAGGACCTTGTAGAGCGGCGGGCGCTTGGTCTTGGGCTTGGTGGCGACCACGACCGACGGGTCGTCCGCGTCCTCGTCATGCCCGGTCATGTGAATCGGATGCTTGATCATCTGTCTCGCGCTGTCGAATGTGTGTCACGGGGCTGGGCTCTGTTCAACGGCTCTATATATCCTTTGCATGGGGTTAGAAAAGGGGGGCGGCATCAAAGAAGCCCCTCAGGCCCCTGTCTCGCCGTCGATGGGGTCAATCAGGTCGGCTCCGGTGGCGCGGTTGGAGTTTACGCGCGGCGTGACGCGCCACATCTCAAGCATGTCCTCGGAGGCGGGCCGCATCAGCCGCGCCGCGCCGTGCCCGGCTTCTCCGAGCCATAGCGGCCAGTCATCGCTGTCGAGAATGACCGGCATGCGGTGGTGCAGGCGGCTCATGGTCTCGTTTGCGGCGCAGGTGACGATTGCGCATGTCTCAAGGGTGTCGGGCCCGCGCGTCCAGCTCTGCCATATCCCGGCCAGTGCCAGAGGCGCACCGTCCCGCCTCTGGATGAACCACGGCAGGCGGGTGTCCGCGTCACGGGTCCATTCGTAAAAGCCTGTGGCGGGGATCAGGCAGCGCCGGCTGCGTGCGGCCTCGCGAAAGGCCGGTTTGTCGGCGATGGTCTCGGCTCGGGCGTTGATCAGGAGCGGCCCATCGGTGGGCGTGTCATACCAGCTTGGCAAGAAGCCCCAGCGGAGCGCCGAGAGCCGCCTCTGGCCGTTTGGACCCTGCCGCACGACCGCGATGCGCGTTGTGGGGCACACGTTGTAATCGGGTGCGCCGGGCAGGTCATTGTCGGGGGCGGCCCCAAAAAGACGCGCCATGGCGTCTTGGGGCAGGGTGATGACGAAACGCCCGCACATTGGAAAACTCAGGTGTTGATATCTTGATGCGCCGCAAGTTGCGCCGCACCGCGATCGGCCAGTGGCCCGGTCCCGTCTTTCCAGCGGCGGTGAATCCAGAACCATTGATCCATGCGCTTGCGCACCTGGGCCTCGAGCCGGTCATTGACCGCCTGGGTCATGGTGACCGGGTCGGTCGGCTCGATCGGCTCTTCCACCAGGATTTCGAAATCAAGGCCGTTGTCGGACCGGATGCCCCAAGTTGGGACCAAGGGTGCGTTGAACTTGAGTGCCAGCTCGGCGGTTGCCAGCGGCGACAGGGCCGGTTTGCCGAAGAAATCGAGCGGGACGCCATCATGCGCGTTGAGATCGGTCAGGATCGCCAGCACACCGCCACCGCGCAGATGCTTGACCATCTGCATCATGCCGCGCCGGCCCTGCTCGAACATCGGCTGGCTCAGGGCCGCCATTGCGGCGGTGTAGCGACGGTTGAACCAGCGGTTGTGCATGCGGCGATAAAAGATGCCCATGGAAAAGCCCTGGTCGATCATTGCGATGCGCGCGGCGTTGAAGCTGCCGAAATGGCCTGTGACAAAGATGATCGGGCGGCCGTCGGCGCGCGCCTGCCGGATTGCCTCCAGGCCGGGGCCGCTGACGCGGGACTGCCGCGCACGTGCGATGAAATCATTGGTGGAGTAGAGCTCTGCCATGTTTCGCCCGGCATTGTCCGGCACGGCGCGCATCAGCTTGCGGACTTCGGTTTCGGGCAGGTCGGGCAGCACATGCGCGAGATTGTCACGCACGCGTTTGTCATAGCCTGCAATCGGGGCCACGACCCTCGCCGAGAGCCAGCCGATCACGGGAATGCGCCAGCGGTAAGGCAACAGCCTGGTCACGGCGATGGGCGCATACAGTGCCATCCCGATCGCCGTGTCGGTCAGACGCGATGGGAAAGCGGGACGATCGTCGCTCATCAGGTTGCCTTGTACTGCTGCCGGGACAGATACGCGCGCCCGGACGCGATCACAACCCTGTCAGGGCTGGCGTGGCAGGCCTGTGCCGATCATCGAATCGCGCGTGACCAGATCGGCCAATTCGGCCTCGGTCATATCCTCGCTGCCCTCGGGCTGCGCAGGCAGCACGATGTACCGCATGTCGGCGGTGCTGTCATGCACGCGCACGGTGACCGTGTCTGGCAGGTCGAGGCCGAACTCTTGCAGGACGGCGCGCGGTTCGCGGACGGCGCGGCTCCGGTATTCGCGGGTCTTGTACCAGTCGGGGGGCAGGCCGAGAAGATTGCGCGGGTAGCACGAGCAGAGCGTGCAGACGATCAGGTTATGCGTCTGCGGCGTGTTCTCGACCGCGATCAGATTGAGCGGGCCTATGTCAAAGCCCATCTCGCGGCTTGCACTCGCGGCATCGCTCAGAAGCCGCGCCTTGAATGCCGGATCGACCCAAGCGCGTGCCACGACAGCCGCGCCGTTGGCCGGGCTGCGCGCATCCATCGCGTCGATCTGCCCGGATATTTCTGCCGGGGTCAGCTGGCCCTTTTCGATCAACAATTCGCGTATGGCGATCTCCATACGCTGCCAGTATGTGAGCGGGCCGTCATTGTCGGCGCGATAGGGATGGCCCGAGGGGCTCATGCCCTCGTGGTGAAAATGATCGTGGTCGTGATGATCATGTGGCATGGGTGTCCGCCTCTTCCAGCCAATGCGCGTAAATCTCGGCGTCGAGCGTGTCAGACGGGTTTTCGGCCTCGTTGCCCCAGATGTCCGCCATGGTGAACCGCACGCGATACAGTGGTTTCTTGGCGGCGGGGAGGCCATAGGCCAATTGTTCGGGGTTGTGAAACGCGCCCAAGCGCCGCTCTATCACGCCGACCTTGCCACGCAGATACCACGGCGCACGAACATGCCCCGGAGGCATCAGCGTCTTGACGCGAACGCGTTCAGCCATTTTGAGCCTCGGCATAGGTCGGGCCGCGTGTGGCAATCTCGTCCATGCGGGTGCCAAGCTCTTCGATACTGTAGGCGCCCGTCTCTAGCAGGTTCTGGTTCACGGCGGCGACCCAACGCTCGTAATAGCTCATGGTGTCAAAGGCGTCTTCGCCCATGTCCTCGAGCGCGCGGCGCAACCCGTCGACAGTGAACAGACCCTTTTGACCGCAGAGCACCATCAGCGCATCGACGCGCTTTTCCCAGAGGGCAAAATCATGGCCATCCATCGGCACAGGCCCGGCAGCCTGTCCGCCCATGTCGTGCCAGCGGCGTCCATTCCAATCGCTCATGGTCTCAGCCTAGGCGGGCCATTTCTGCTTGTCCAGTGGTCAGGCGGGTGCGTCCTCCTCCTCGTCGTCGTCTTCGGGGCTGACAAAGGCGATCTCGCCTGCCGCCTCAAGTGTGCGTATCGCATTGACCATGTCTGTCATGGCATCTTCGCCGTCGCGCAGCCGAACGCGCCCGCGCTCCTGCATCTGCTCGCGAAGCGCCTCGGACATGCGCTTGCCCAGATTTCCGAGAATGAACTCCGCTACCGGTGCAAGATCACTCGATGCCGCCCTGGCGAGCGCGGTGACGAGCACGGTCTGATCCATTTCGCGGGTGATGCGTGGAATATCGCCTGGTTCGACGCGTTCCGGAATGTGCACGAAGGTAAAGATCGCGCGCCGCACGAGCGTGGCAAAATCCTGGTCGGTCTCGTCCAGCCCTGTCAGCACGTCATCGCGCGTGGCGGCTGGAGAGAAATTGAGGATCGCGCCCACGCGCTCCACCGCGCCTTCGGCAAAGGCGGAGTCGGGGATATCGTGCAATTCCGCCGCGAGGGCCAGACCGATGCGGTCCACCGCTGCGGGGCTGACCGATCCGGTTTGCGAGACCGCATAGGTGATCCGTCTGGCAAGATCGCCCGGTAATTTCCCGAGCAACTCCGCGGCGTTCGAGACATCCAGCTTGGACAGCATGACGGCAGCGACCTCGGTGCTTTCGCGTTCGATGATCGGGATGAGCGCATCGATCTTGGCCTGTTTCACCTGCTCCCAAGGGTCGCCGTACTGGCGCACGCCGGCCTCTTTGCGCAGGCGCGCGGCGGTTTGCGGGCTGATGCGCCCATCGAGCGCGGAGAGCGCGCCGGCCACGCCGCGTGGAAAGGTCAGGCCCATGCCCTCAAGCTCTTGTGCGAACTCGGCGACCACGTCTGCCAGAGTGCCGCGATCCACGTAGCGCATCGTGCCCATCTGTGTGGTCAACCGCTCCTGCAACCCGTCGGGCAGGTCCGACAGCGAAATCTCCGCCCCCTCGTTGAGCAGGAAGCGGACAATGATCGCGGCCTTTTGTGTGCGGGTCAGATGCGGGGCGGCGCCGTGCGGTGCCGTGCCGCCTATCCGCGCCAATGGAGTGGAGCTGTTCATTGCGTACCCTTGTCCCGACCTCAAACGAAGATAGCGGCGAAACGGTGAAGAAATCTCTAAGGTTCGCCTGATGGGCCGCGGTTTCGCGGATGACGGCAGGACGGCTACGTGCTAGGGCCATGCCATGAGTCAGATGCCCAGCAAGGCCGACATTCTGCAATGGATTTCGGACAACCCGACCCTCACCGCGAAACGCGATATCGCCAAGGCCTTTGGAATAAAGGGGGCTGCGCGAATCGACCTCAAGCGCCTTTTGAAGGAGCTGGAGGAAGAGGGCCATCTTGAGAAGCGCAAGAAGACCTACCGCGATCCCGACCGCCTGCCGCCGGTGAGTGTGTTACAGATCTCGGGGCTAACGCCGGATGGCGAATTGCTGGCCAAGCCGCTGGAATGGCAGGGCGAGGGGGTCGAGCCGGTGGTGCTGTTCATCCCGCGCGCCTCTGATCCCGCGCTGGGCGAGGGCGACCGCATCCTTGCGCGCCTGCAAGAGGTCAAGGCCGAGGCGCATCATTACGAGGCGCGGCTCATCCGCCGTATCGGGGTCAATCCGCGCAAGGTGCTGGGGGTGTTTCGCCATGGCGAGGAAGGCGGCCGGATCGTGCCCATCGACAAGGGCGATGGCAAGGAGTGGCTGGTCGCCCGCGATGCCACAGGCGGCGCGCAGGATGGCGAGTTGGTCGAGGCCGAACAGGCCGGACCCAAGAGCCGCCTTGGCCTGCCCCGCGCGCGGGTGCTGGAACGGTTGGGCGACCCCTCGGCCCCCAAGGCGGTGTCTCTTATCGCCATTCATCAGCACGGTATCCCGGACGAATTCCCCGACGAGGTGATCGCCGAGGCGGACGCCATGAAACCGGCTGGTTTGTCTGGCCGCGACGATCTGCGCGACCTGCCGCTGATCACCATCGACCCGTCGGACGCGCGCGACCATGACGATGCCGTCTGGGCGCATGCCGATGACGACCCCAAGAATGAGGGCGGGCATGTCATCTGGGTGGCGATTGCCGATGTGGCGCAATATGTGCGCCCCGGCTCGGCGCTCGATGCCGAGGCGCGCAGACGCGGCAATTCCAGCTATTTTCCGGATCGCGTGGTGCCGATGCTGCCAGACCGGCTGTCGGGAGATCTGTGCTCGTTGCACGAGGGCGTGCCGCGCGCCTGCCTTGCGGTGCGGATGCAGATCGACGCCGCAGGCGAGAAGGTCGGGCATCGCTTTGTGCGGGGGCTGATGCGCTCTGCCGCCTCGCTGACTTATCAGCAGGTGCAGTCCGCGATAGATGGCGCGCCGGATGACAAGTGCGGGCCGCTGATGGACGAGGTGATCCGCCCGCTTTATGCCGCGCATGATGCACTGCAAAAGGCGCGTCACAAACGGCAGCCGCTCGATCTGGACCTGCCCGAGCGCAAGGTGGTGCTGAGCGACGAGGGCAAGGTGCTCTCGGTCAATTTTGCCGACCGGCTGGACGCGCATAAACTGATCGAGGAATGCATGGTGCTGGCCAATGTGGCGGCCGCCGAGACGCTGGTGGCGCGCAAGTCGCCGCTCTTGTTCCGGGTGCATGAGGAACCCGCCCCCGAAAAACTGGAGACGCTGCGCGACGTGGCCGAGGCGGCGGGGCTGGTGCTGGCCAAGGGGCAGGTGTTGCGCACCGCGCATCTCAACGCGCTGTTGCATGCCGCGCGCGACACCGATCATTCCGAAGTCGTGAACATGTCGACCCTGCGCGCTATGACACAGGCCTATTACGCGCCGCAGAATTTCGGGCATTTCGGCCTTGCCTTGCAGGCCTATGCGCATTTCACCTCGCCCATTCGGCGTTATGCCGATCTGATCGTGCATCGTGCCTTGATCGCCGCGCATGGCTGGGGCGAGGACGGGCTGAAGGGCCCCGAGATCGAGCGGCTGGAGGCGACGGCACAGCATATTTCCGAGACCGAGCGCCGCTCGATGATGGCCGAGCGCGACACCAATGACCGCTATCTGGCGGCCTTCCTGTCGGAACGGCTGGGCGAGGAATTCACCGGGCGGATCAGCGGTGTCGCCAAGTTCGGCGTTTTCGTGCGGCTGGATGAAACGGGCGCGGATGGCCTTATTCCGGTGCGCAGCCTCGGGCGCGAGTTCTTTCATTTCGACCGCGAGGCGGGCACGCTGATGGGCTCGGATACCGGGCTGACCATCGGGCTGGGACAGCGTGTGACGGTGCGGCTGGCCGAGGCGGCGCCGGTGTCGGGCGGTATCGCGCTCGATCTAGTGAGCATCGAGGGCGAACAGATGCCCAAGGGCGGGCGCGGCGGGCGCGGCAAGCCGCCCCGGCGCAAGCAGGCCGCCGCCAAGCACAAGGCCGCCAAGGCCAAGCGCAAGGTAGAGCGCAAGCGACGTTGACGGCTCAGGACTTGCTCTGCTGAGGGTTGATGTGCCGCGTTGGCCATGTGCGACAGGCCTATAAAGCTCGTGGATCACGAATTGTCGGGCGCATGTCCTGCAATCGGCAAGATCATGTGAGCGCGCTGCGAGATTGCTTTTGATTCGGAAACAATCGGGCTATTCTCAGGTAAGAGCCACATCACAAGGGGGCCGTGAGATGCGAGCAGTAATTCTGGGACTTACGAGTGTCTTGTTGGGATTGGGGACGTCATTGGCAAGCGCCGTGGAGCAATCCCCGCGCCCACAGATGCGCCCCGGATCGGGGCTGATTACGACGGCGGCTGTCGTCTCGGCTGACCTGCCGGTACGAAGCCTCCGCCCGCAGGTGCGCCCCGATGGTCTGGGTGACGAGACCGTTGTTCTGGCCTCGACCGATCCGGGCTTTGACCGTTGGGTGGCGGGGTTCAAGGGCAGGGCCGTGGCTCAGGGCATTAATGGCCGGGTGTTTGACCGGGCGTTCCGTGGTGTCCGATTTGATCCTGAAATCGTGAACAAGGATCGCAATCAATCTGAATTCAAACGTGAAATCTGGGATTATCTGGACAGTGCCGTGTCGCCGGTTCGGGTCGAGAACGGGCAAAAGGCGCTGCGCCGCCACCGGCGCGCATTGCAACGGATCGAGGCGCATTATGGTGTCGAAAAAGAGGTGGTCACCGCCGTTTGGGGTATGGAGAGCACCTATGGGGAGCGTTTGGGCGACCTGCCGCTCATTCAATCGCTGGCGACATTGGCCTATGATGGGCGGCGTGGCGCGTTCTTTGAGAAGCAATTGGTTTCCGCGCTCAGGATTCTTCAATCGGGTGACGTGACACCGGAGAACATGAAAGGCTCGTGGGCCGGCGCAATGGGACATACACAGTTCATTCCGACCTCCTACGAGGCCTATGCGGTGGATTTTACCGGCGATGGCAAGCGCGACATCTGGTCCGATAACCCGACCGATGCGCTTGCATCGACGGCGGCCTATCTCAAGCGGTTCGGTTGGACCAAGGGCCAGCCTTGGGGCGTCGAGGTGCGGCTGCCGCGCGGCTTTAGCACGAGGGCGGCCAAGGCGACCCGGATGCCGTCGCAGTGGGCCGCGCAAGGCGTGGTCGGCCTGAACGGGCGTGCGGTGCCAAATCATGGCCGCGCGTCGGTCTATTTGCCCGCTGGCTTGCAGGGGCCGGCCTTCATGGTCTTTGACAATTTCGGTGTGATCAAACGCTATAACAATTCCGATGCCTACGCGATGGGAGTGGGCCATCTGGCGGATCGGATTGGCGGAGGGCGCGACATACAGGCCAGCTGGCCGCGCGGCTACAACCCGCTGTCCTTTGACGAGAAAATGGAGATGCAGAGGCGGCTCCGGCGCAAGGGCTTTGGCGTTGAGAAGATCGACGGGATCATCGGGCCGAACACGATCAACGCCATTCGGGCGTTTCAGCAATCGGTCGGGGTCCGGGCGGATGGCCTGCCGTCACAAGAGCTGCTGGCGCTGCTCAAGCGGTCCTGAGCGTGTGGTGAGCCTCTTTGAACCATGAATTGACGCAGGACGAGGATGACCTCGGGCGGCTCATTGCCTGCCCGGAATGCGATCTGGTGTATAGCGCGCCGCCCGTGGCTGTGCGACAGAAGGCGGAATGCGCAAGATGTCATACCGTGCTCATTGCGCCAAGGCGCAAGGCGGGCAAGCAGCTCATCGCGCTTGCGATGACAGTGTTGATCCTGATCGTCGCGGCCACGCTCTTTCCCTTCTTGTCGATCGGCGCAGGCGGGTTGCACCATGATGCCTCGATCATCGAGGCTGCCTTTGCGTTTGATGGCGGGCTTTCGATCCTGTCCGTTGCGGTGCTGTTTTTCATTGTCATCATTCCGGCAACGCGGCTGATGCTCTTGATCTATGTCCTGACCCCGATCATCCGGGACCGTCCACCCGCGCCTCTGGCGCGGGCCGCGTTTCGATTGTCCGAGGCTCTTGTGCCGTGGTCCATGGCCGAGATCTTTGCCCTTGGCTGTGCCGTGGCGCTGGTCAAGCTGAGCGATCTGGCGGATGTGGTCTTTGGTCCGGCGGCGTGGATGTTCGCGGTGCTCGTCGTGTTGGTGGTGGCGACCGACAGCCTGATGTGCCGCTACTCGATATGGACGTCGCTGGACGAATGAGAACCGCGCGCGACATGGGATTGGTAGGATGCACGCGGTGTATGCGCGTTGCTCCGATGGGCACGCGGGTTTGCCCGCGATGCGGCAGCCCGCTTCATTCGCGCGATCCTCTGGCGCTGCAAAAGGTATGGGCGTGGTGGTTTCTCGGGCTTGGGTGTTACATCCCGGCTAATCTCTACCCGATGCTCGAAACCCGCACGCTGGTGAGCAGCCAGAGCGATACCATCGTAGGGGGCGCGGTGGAATTGGCGCATCATGGAAATTGGGGTGTGGCGATCATCATCCTTGTCGCGAGTGTGCTGATCCCGGTGGCCAAGTTCCTTGCTCTGGCCGGGTTGGCGATCGGGGTGTGGCGCGGGTCACGCCGATCACAGACCCGGCGGCACCTGCTCTACGAGATCGTCGAATATATCGGACGCTGGTCGATGATCGACGTCTTTGTGGTGGCGATCCTGTCGTCATTGGTGCAATTACAGGCGCTTGCCACGATTACGCCGGGCCGCGCGAGCCTGTTTTTCGCGCTTTCGGTGATTTTCACGATGCTCTCTGCGCAGAGTTTTGATAGCCGGTTGATCTGGGATAGCCTCGGCGGTGGCGACGGGAAAGAGGATCTTGCTCAATGACTTCGGATGACACGTCACCGCCGGAACCCCCGGTCAAGACGGCCGGGCCCGGCCTGCTGGAGCGGGTTTCGGTGATCTGGCTCTTGCCGCTGGCGGCGCTTCTGGCTGTGCTGGGCGTGGCGTGGCAGAGCTATGCCGAACGCGGCCCGCTGATCGAGATCGGCTTTGAGAACGCATCGGGTGTCAAGCCGGGCACGACCGAGTTGCGCTACCGGGATGTGACCGTCGGTCTTGTCGAAGAGGTGAGTTTTGCCCCCGGTCTTGGGCACGTTCTGGTCAAGGTGCGTGTCGACCAGGAGGTCGCTCCTTATGTGGATAGCGAGGCACGGTTCTGGGTGGTGCGCCCACAGGTAACAGCGCGTGGCGTCAGCGGTTTGGGCACCGTGCTGTCGGGGGTCTATATCGAGGGGCTGTGGGACGATGAACCCGGCGCGATGGTCGAGCGGTTCGACGGGTTGGCCGATGCTCCGCTGGAGCGGGTGGGGCAAAGCGGGCTGCATCTCGTTCTGCGGGCGTCGGGCAAATCGTCCCTCGTCGAGGGGGCGCCGATCCTCTATCGTGGGATCGAGGTGGGCCGTATCGGTGCCCCGTCGATCACTGCCGACGGGTCTACCGCGCAGGCCGAGGCGCTGATCTTTGCGCCGCATGACCGCTTGATCAACACCGCGACCCGGTTTTGGGATGCGTCCGGGTTTTCCTTTTCCCTTGGGCCGAGCGGGGCGAATCTGGATTTCTCCTCGGTCGCATCGCTGGTCTCTGGCGGGGTGACATTCGACACAATGATTTCAGGCGGCGCACCGGCAGAGACCGGCGCGACATATACCGTATTTCCGGAGGAAGCGGCCGCGCGCGAGAGCCTGTTTGCCGGGGATGACAGCGAGACATTGATGCTGTCTGCCGTGTTCGAGGACAACATCGCCGGTCTGGCGGTCGATGCGCCGGTCGAACTGAACGGTCTTCGGATCGGTCGCGTAACCGCGCTGAACGGGCTGGTTGACGAAGAGCGGTTCGGGGATAGCCGCGTGCGGCTGTTGACCAATCTCGCGATCCGGCCCGGACGCCTCGGGCTTGATGCAGAGCAGGGTATAGACGGAGCCGGGCGGGACGCGGCGCTCGCATTGCTCCGCGACCGGGTTGGCCAAGGGCTGCGCGCGCGGCTTGCCTCGGCCTCTCTACTCACTGGCGGGCTCAAGATTGAACTGGTTGAACAGGCGGGGGCTGAGCCGGCCCAGATCGAGCCCTTTGGCGAAGACGGGCTTCTCTTGCCCACAACCGATAGCGAGATCGCCGATGTGTCTGCCACCGCCGAGGGCGTCTTTGAACGGATCAACGCCCTGCCTGTCGAAGAGGTGATGGCAGAGGCTATTTCCCTGATGCAAAACACCAACAGGCTGATTGCCAGTGACGAGACCCGCGCCTTGCCCGGAAATGTCAACGACTTGCTTGGTGATGCGCGCGGTGTCGTTGGTGCGCCTGAGATACAAGCCCTTCCGGGGCGCCTGGATGGGGTTCTGTCGGACATTCAGGCGCTGGTTGCGCAAATCGCGCAAGAGGCGCTTGCGGCGCGGTTGGGGGCCACGCTGAGCGATGCCTCTGACGCCGCGCAAGGCGTAAGCGACGCGGTGGCCGGTGTCCCGGATCTGGTCGCACAACTGGATGCGGTGGCGAAAAAGGCCGAGGCTGTCGAGATTGACGCGATGGCTGCGAAACTGACGGAGTTGATCGGCACGGCGGAAACGATCCTGGCCGCAGACGAGACGCAGGCGCTGCCCGGAACGCTCAACAGCGCGCTCGAAGAACTGAGCGCCGTGCTTGCGCAGTTGCGCGATGGTGGTGTTGTCGAGAATGCCACGGCTGCGCTTGGCTCGGCCCGGGATGCGGCGGATACGTTTGCCGCTGCCGGCCGAGATCTGCCGGGGCTCATCTCGGAGGCCGAGGCGGTTTTGACCCAGGCGCGCAACACGCTTGCGGGCTATGGCGCCGAGAGTGGGGTTGGCCGCGATGCCAAGACGGCCCTGCGCGAGGTTGAACGTGCGGCCAAGGCTGTGTCATCATTGGCGAGGGCCATAGAGCGTAATCCGAATTCATTGCTGTTAGGACGTTGAGTGACATGAACAGATTTTCCCTGCCCGTGGCATTGGCCGCAGTTGCGATGGTTGCGGCCTGTACCGGAGTTCCGGATCAAAGAGTGACGGTGCCGCGCGCACCTGTCGAGGCGAAGCAGCGGATCGCGTTCGGCTCGGTGTTGTTGCGCGAGGTGTCGCTGCCGAACTATGCGGCGGGCGAGGAGATTTTTGTGGGGGACGCGGCGGGGCTGCTGAATACCCAGCCGGGCCTTTTATGGGCCGATGACCCGTCGCGCGCGATCACCCTTGAGCTGTCAAGGCATCTCTCCCAGATCACCGGCGTTCGTGCCGCGTCGGAGCCGTGGCCCTTCGAGGAATTCGCCGAGGCGCAGGTCGAGGTTCGGATCGAGGAGATGCTGGCGCGGGATGCCGGTGTATTTCGCCTTGCGGGGCAATATTTCGTGACATCCGAGAGCGGACGTGCGCGCGCGCGGTTGTTTGATCTCAGCGTTCCTGTGGACATTGAAGGCGGTGCGCCCGCGCTCGCCGCTGCGCGGGCCCAGGCGGTGGGCGACCTCGCGCTGGAGATTGCGCGCGGCGGGCTGCGATAGAACAGCGTTTGTCGTGATTGAAAAAGGGCGCGGCGATGGCTCGCCGCGCCCTTCAGTCAAAGTACCTATCCCGGCTCAGGCCAGATCGAAGCGGTCCGCCTCCATCACCTTGGTCCATGCGGCGACGAAATCCTGCACGAATTTCCCGGCATTGTCGTCCTGGGCATAGACCTCGGCATAGGCGCGCAGGATCGAGTTGGAGCCGAACACCAGATCGACGCGGGTCGCGGTGAACTTCGTCTCGCCCGACTTGCGGTCAACGATGGTGTAGGTGCCATTTCCGGCGGGTTCCCACTTGTTGCCCATGTCGGTCAGCGTGGTGAAGAAATCGGGCGTCAGCGCACCAACCTTGTCGGTGAAGACGCCATGTGACGTGCCGCCATAGTTGGTGCCCATGACCCGCATGCCACCGATCAGCGCGGTCATCTCATGCGCCGTGAGGCCCATCAGTTGCGTGCGGTCGAGCAGCATTTCTTCGGGGCTGACGACATAGTCTTTCTTGACCCAGTTGCGATAGCCATCGGCCAGCGGCTCGAGCACGTCGAAGGATGCGGCATCGGTCATCTCGTCCGTGGCGTCGCCACGACCTGGATGGAACGGCACCTCGACGTCGAAGCCGGCGGCCTTGGCGGCCTGCTCGACACCGACATTCCCGGCCAGCACGATCACGTCAGCGAGACTTGCGCCGCTGTCCTTTGCAATCGGCTCCAGCACACCCAGAACACGGGCCAGACGCTCGGGCTCGTTGCCCTCCCAGTCCTTTTGCGGGGCCAGGCGGATGCGCGCACCATTGGCACCACCGCGCATGTCAGAGCCGCGATAGGTGCGGGCGCTGTCCCATGCGGTGTTGACCATGTCCGACAGGCTCAGCCCGCTCTCGGCGATCTTGGCCTTGACGGCGGCGACGTCGTAATCGGTTGCGCCTGCCGGGATCGGATCCTGCCAGATCAGATCTTCCTGCGGTACTTCGGGCCCGATGTAACGCGCCTTGGGGCCCATGTCGCGATGGGTCAGCTTGAACCACGCCTTGGCGAAGGCCTCGTCGAGCAGTTCGGGATTCTTGTAGAACTTCTCGGAAATCTCGCGATAGACCGGGTCCATCTTCATGGCCATGTCGGCATCGGTCATGATCGGCTTGAGGCGGATCGAGGGATCTTCCACATCGACCGGCATGTCCTCTTCCTTGATGTCCACCGGCTCCCACTGCCATGCGCCTGCGGGGCTCTTCTTGAGCTCCCACTCGTGATTCAGCAGCAGGTGGAAATAGCCGTTGTCCCACTGCGTTGGGTGCGTGGTCCACGCGCCTTCGATGCCGGAGGTCACGGCGTCACGGCCGACGCCGCGCTTGGTGTGGTTGTTCCAGCCAAGGCCCTGCTCTTCGACATCCGCCGCCTCGGGCTCCGGCCCGAGCAGTTCGGCGTCGCCATTGCCGTGGCATTTGCCGACGGTGTGGCCGCCTGCGGTCAGCGCGACGGTTTCCTCGTCGTTCATCGCCATGCGGGCAAAGGTCTCGCGCACCTGCTCGGCGGTCTTGAGCGGGTCGGGCTGACCGTTGACGCCTTCGGGATTGACGTAGATGAGGCCCATCTGCACGGCGGCGAGCGGGTTTTCCATCGTCGCGGGGTTCTCGACGCTGTCATAACGGCTGTCCGACGGGGCGAGCCATTCCTTTTCGGCGCCCCAGTAGGTGTCTTTCTCGGGGTGCCAGATATCGGCGCGGCCAAAGGCAAAGCCGTAGGTCTTGAGGCCCATCGACTCGTAGGCCACGGTGCCCGCGAGGATCATCAGGTCGGCCCAGCTCAGGCGGTTGCCGTATTTCTTCTTGACCGGCCACAGCAGGCGGCGGGCCTTGTCGAGATTGGTGTTGTCGGGCCAGCTGTTGAGCGGCGCGAAACGGTGATTGCCGGTGCCGCCGCCGCCACGCCCGTCGGCGAGGCGATAGGTGCCCGCCGCGTGCCAGGACATGCGGATCATCAGGCCGCCATAGTGCCCCCAATCGGCGGGCCACCAATCCTGGCTGTCGGTCATCAGCGCGGTGACATCGGCCTTGACGGCGTCGAAGTCGAGCTTCTTGACCTCTTCGGCATAATCGAAGTCCGGCCCCATCGGGTTGGTCTTGCTGTCATGCTGGTGCAGAATGTCGAGGTTGAGCGCATTGGGCCACCAGCTGGTGACGCTCGTGCCGCTCTCGGTCAGCCCGCCATGCATGACGGGGCATTTGCCTATGTCGTTTCCGTCCATTTTCGTCTCCTGATTGATGTGTGTCGTCTGTGATCTGGCACCGGTGTCATGACTGCTGTCAGAGTGATTCCACTTGCCATGCGCGTTTTCCTCGCATCACATAGCAGAGATATATGATAATTAATAATTGGATTTACTAACCATAAAGATAGTTTTTAACTATGGCTTTTGTGGTCTGAGGCTGGTGTGCCCCGCCTGTAGCGAAACACGCCTGTGCCTGTCGCAATCAAGGTTCCTGTATCGTCCCGCACCGTGGCCTCGGCGAAATAGGTCGATTTGCCGCCGCCGGTACGCCGTGCCTCGGCGATCAGGGTCGCGCCTTGTGCCTGACCCAGATAATTGACGGTGAGCGACAGGGTGAGTGCCATCTGAGAGCGTTCCGGATCGCCGGTGTAGCACCCGGCAAAGCCCATTGCGGTATCCAGCAGCGTTGCATGGATGCCGCCATGCGGCAGGCCCTGCCGGTTGGTCAAAAAGGGGGCCAGCGGTAACTCGACCCGCGCAAAATCTGTGCCCCAGCCCGTCAGCCGATAGCCAAGGTGGGTTTGCAGGGCGGACGGGGCCTCGATCAGGGCAGGGTCTATATCGTGGGTCATGGTTACTCCTGGGTTGCGATCAGGCCGACGCGGGCGAATTCCGGTACATAGCGACCAAGCCGCAGACCGCGTGCGGGATCGGAGGCGTTGCCGTCCATCGCGCGTTTCTTGACGCCCTGCAATATGGCGGCCATGCGGAAATAGGTGAAGGCGAGGTAGAAATTGAACCCTTTGATAGGTGCGAGCCGGCGCCGGTTGCAATAGGCGGCGATGAAGTCGGCATCTGACCAAAGGCCAAGCGCGGCGCGATCCACTCCGTCTAGGCCGCGCCCCTCGCGGGTGGCGGGCATGGACCATTGCATGATGACGGCGGCGAGGTCTGCATAGGGATGGCCGATGGTGGACAGTTCCCAGTCAAGCACTGCGACGCATGCCGTTCCGTCCTGCGCAAACAACAAGTTGTCGAGCCGATAGTCACCATGGACGAGGCAGCGTTGTCCGTCATCGGGCGGGATATGTGCATCCAGCCAATCCATGAGCGCATCCATGTCCGCCAGGTCCTCGGTCCGGGTTGCATGGTATTGTGCGATCCAGCGGTCGATCTGTCGGCGGTAGTAGTTGCCCGAGGGGCCGTAATCCAGCAGCCCCGCGGTTGTGAGGTCGACATCGTGGATCGTGGCCAGAACCCGGTTCATTTCGTCAAGAACGCTGTGGCGTTGGTCCTTTTCCAGCTCGGGCAGGGTCGGCGCATCGAAGCTGCGCCCGGACACTTCATCCATGATGTAGAAGGGTGAGCCGATGACCGCCTCGTCCTCGCACAGGTAGTGCATATGCGCGACCGGAACGCGGGTTGGCTCAAGGGCGCGCTGTACGCGAAATTCGCGCTCAACCGCATGGGCGGATTTCAGCAACACGCCCGGTGGTTTGCGGCGCAGCACGTAATTTTGCGCGGCTGTCCGGAGCAGGTAGGTCGGGTTGGATTGCCCGCCGCTAAACTTCACGGCCTCGACCTGCCGCTCGAAGCCGGGAAGACGGCCATCGAGCCAGTCCGCAACGGCAGCTGTGTCCAGATCTGTGCTCATGCCTTGTCCTCGCGCAACTCGGGCAGCACATAGTTGGCCAACTGGTGGCGCAGCGTCAGCTTGGACACCTTGCCGGTTGCGGTGAGCGGCAACGCGTCGACCCATATAAGGTCGTCCGGCAGTTGCCACGTGGCGAAATGTGGCGCCATCACGTTGTGGACCGCATCCAGATCCGGCCGCGCGTGTCCGGCTGCCACCGCGACCAGCACGGGCCGTTCCTCCCATTTGGGGTGGGGAATGGCCACGACGGCACAGGCCGCGATGTCGGGATGGGCAAGTGCGGCGTTCTCAAGATCAATCGAGCTGATCCATTCGCCCCCCGATTTCACGAGATCCTTGGCGCGGTCGCGGACCAACAGCCGACCATCGGGGCTGATCGAGGCCACATCGCCGGTCCCGAACCAGCCCTTGGAGTCCATGGCATCCCGCGTCGCCGCCTCGTTCTCGAAATAGCCGCTGATCACGGTATTACCGCGCACGTATAGCTCTCCGCTCGCCTGCCCGTCATGCGGCATGCGGGTGCCGTCGTCGTCCACGATCTTGAACTCCACCCCAAACAGCCGCTGTCCGGCGCAGCACTTGGCGGCGATACGCTCTGGCTCGGGGGCGTCATGCAGTGCCGCAGGCAGCACGCCATGGGTGCCGATCGGGCTCATCTCGGTCATGCCCCAGGCCTGTGCCACGTTCACGCCGCGGGCCTCATAGTCCTCGATCATCACGCGCGGCGCCGCAGAGCCGCCCACGACCAGATCGCCAAAGCCGTCCGGGATGCGGCCCTGTTCCTTGATTTCGTCCATCAACCCTGCCCAGACTGTGGGCACGCCCCATGCGGACCAAACGCGCTGGGTGTCCATGAGGCGAAACAGGCTTGGCCCGTCCAACGCTGCGCCCGGCATGACCAACGTCATGCCAGTGAGTGGTGCGGTATAGGGCAGGCCCCATGCGTTGACGTGAAAAAGGGGCACCACCGGCATGATGCGTCGCCCGGCGTGAAAGCTGGTGGTCTGACAGAGCGGCACCTGCAAGGCGTGCAGGAGGGTCGAGCGATGCGAATAAAGCGCGCCTTTCGGATGGCCGGTTGTGCCGGAAGTGTAGCACAGGCTGGAGGCGGTCTCTTCAGGAAACTCGGGCCACTCAAATGCCGTGGGCTGGTCTGCCAGAATATCTTCATAGCACAGCGCATTCAGCGCGCTATCGGGCATATGCGCCCGATCCGTCAGGATGACGATCCGCAGGTCATCAGGCAAATCGGTCAGCAGGCTCTCGACCAGAGGCACAAAGGTCAGATCCACGAAAAGCAGCCGGTCCCCGGCATGGCGGATGATGTAAACCAGTTGCTCATGCGAAAGGCGCGGGTTGATCGTATGGCACACCGCCCCGAGGCCGGCCACGCCATAGTAAAGCTCGAAATGCCGATAGCCGTTCCAGGCGAGCGTGCCGATGCGGTCGCCGGGCGTCACGCCCAAGGCCGCTAGACCATGGGCAAGCTGCCCCACGCGCGCCAGCGTTTCGGGATAGCTTTGGCTATGAATGTCCCCCTCGACACGCGCCGAAACCAGTCCCTCATTGTCATGCGCCTCGGCGGCGTGGGTCAGGATGTCGATGATCCGGAGCGGCCGGTGCATCATCTGGCCCTGCATGGTGGTGTCCTCCCTCATCCCTGATGCGGGACGGTTACACGGAAAATCGTGCGAGGCAATCACATGCCATATCCGTTTGCGCGCCGGCGCGGGCCCTAAATCTCATGGACGATCTTGATATGCCGTTCGCCGCGCGCCTCGGCCAATGCCATCTGTTTCTGGCGCTCGCGAAACCGCGCCTTGTCCGCGTCCGATGTTTCCTGCGCGCAGAGGTGACAGGCGACCCCCTCTTCATAGTCGGGGTGGCCCGTATCCTCGGGCAGGATCGGGCGGCGGCAGGCGTGGCACAGACGGTGCGGCCCTGTCCGCAGCCCGTGACCCACCGAGACGCGACCATCGAAGACAAAGCAGTCGCCCTGCCAGGTGCTCTGATCCTCGGGCACCTCTTCGAGGTATTTCAGGATGCCGCCCTTGAGGTGATAGACCTCCTCCACCCCTTGGCCCAGCAGGTAATTGGTGGATTTCTCGCAGCGGATGCCGCCGGTGCAGAACATCGCGATCCGCTTGTTGTGAAACCGGTGCTTGTTGGCCTCCCACCACGCCGGGAAATCGCGAAAGGTTGGCGTCTCGGGGTCGACCGCGCCCTCGAACGTGCCGATCGCCACTTCGTAATCGTTGCGGGTGTCGATCACCGCGACATCGGGGCTCTGGATCAGGGCGTTCCACTCAGAGGGCTCGACATAATGCCCCACACTGGCGCGCGGATCGACATCGGGCTGGCCCATAGTGACGATCTCTTTCTTGAGCCGCACCTTCATCCTGCGAAACGGCTGCTCGGCGCTCTGGCTGTCCTTCCACTCCAGATCGGCGCATCCGGGCAGGGCGCGGATATGCGCGAGAACCCTTTCGATACCCGCCTGCGGCCCGGCAATCGTGCCATTGATCCCCTCGCGTGCCAGAAGCAGCGAGCCGCTGATGCGCTCGGCCTCGCAGAGCGCCTGAAGCGGGCCTTGAAGGGCGGATGGGTCGTCAAACCGGGTGAAGTGGTAGAGTGCGGCAATCCTGTACATGGCGCGCGATTTACGCCCACTGCGCCCGTCCCGCAAGAGGGCAGGCCCCCTGATCGCGCCTATCCTGCGCCTTCGGAGACCCACAAGGCTGTCGGCACCCCGTTCACTCCAAAAATCCGCACCCAGATATATTTGGGCCTGCCGGAGAGCACCCGCTCCGCGACGTATTCCGACCCGGATACAAGATAGCAGGATCTGGCAATGCGCGCCCGCATCTCGGGCGTGGTAAAGAACGGATCGCCCTGATCGCCGTCGTGACGGATACCGAAGCGGTGATAATTCGCCCGATCCTGCTGCACGATGGCGCAGAAATCGCGTAGCGGCTGGCCGCGCGAATTGCGCATGTCCTCGGCTTGGATGCTGGTGAAATATTCGCCCATGAACTGCTGCGCGGTGGCGGGCACCGCCAACATGCAGGCCGTCAGGCAGAGCGTTACGATCCTCATCATCAAATTTCTCCCTCATTAAGGTATCTCTTGAAAATCGGCGTTTTGGCAGAGTGCCATGGGGCGGCGGATCAGGCAACAACGGCATCGCTCTTGAGAAGGGCCTGCCATTGACGGGCCGCATCTGCGCACCTACCCCTATTGGGCAAAGGAGGCCCGCTCATGACATCCGCCCTGATCGTGATCGACATGCAATACGATTTCTGCCCCGGGGGTGCGCTTGCCGTGCCCGAAGGTGACAGTATCGTACCCGGCATCAACGCGCTGATGGCGCAGTTTCCGGCGGTGATCCTGACGCAGGATTGGCACCCGGCGGGGCATTCGTCTTTTGCCTCGTCGCATGAGGGCAAGGCGCCGTTCGACATGGTGGACATGCTCTACGGGCCGCAGGTGCTGTGGCCGGATCATTGCGTTCAGGGCAGCCAAGGGGCCGCGTTTCACGAGGGGCTGGATACCGACCGGGCCGATCTGATCATCCGCAAGGGCTATAACCCGGCAATCGACAGCTATTCGGCGTTTTTCGAGAATGACCACGCCACCCCCACCGGGCTGCACGGCTATTTGCAGACGCGCGGCATTGACGATCTGACCATGGTGGGGCTGGCCACCGATTTCTGCGTCAACTTCTCGGCGGTGGATGCGGCGCGACTGGGATATCGCGTGACGGTGCGGCAGGATCTGGTGCGCGGCATCGACCTT
Organism: uncultured Roseovarius sp.; assembly: GCF_947259555.1. Taxonomy (GTDB): domain Bacteria; phylum Pseudomonadota; class Alphaproteobacteria; order Rhodobacterales; family Rhodobacteraceae; genus Roseovarius. Next base: position 41,108 of record NZ_CAMYMD010000012.1, on the reverse strand, counting down.
GATGGCTCGCTCGACGCGGCGCTCGCGGGCATGCGGGAGGCGGGGGTGGTCTTTGCGTGAGCGATCTTGCCGCCGATATCCGCGCCTGTCGGCTTTGTGCCGAGCGTTTCGCCGCCACCCATACCGCCCACGAACCGCGCCCGGTGGTGTGGTTTCAACCCTCCGCGCGGATGCTGATCGCCGGGCAGGCACCGGGGATGCGGGTGCACCGTTCGGGCAAGCCGTTCGATGATCCCTCGGGCGACCGACTGCGCGAGTGGCTGGGGCTGAGCGCGGATGAGTTCTACGACACGTCGCGCGTCGCCATTGTGCCGATGGCGTTCTGCTTTCCGGGCTATGACGCCAAGGGGTCGGACCTGCCGCCGCCGCGCATCTGTGGCCGCACCTGGCATGACCGGGTGATGCAAGCCCTTGAAAACGTGAAATTGACCGTGCTGGTGGGGGGCTATGCGCAGAAGTACCATCTGGGGGTGAAAACCGGCGTGACCGAGACGGTGCGGGCGTGGCGCGACCATGCACCACGGCTTTTCGCCTTGCCGCATCCGTCGTGGCGCAATACCGCTTGGCTGAGGAAAAACCCGTGGTTCGAGGCCGACGTGCTGCCCGAATTACGTGCGCACGTTCAGAAAGTTATCCATGACTGACGCGACTCGGCTCGATCAAGTTCACGCCGCGATGGAAGCCGCGCCCGAGGATGCGGGCGCGCGGCTGCGGTTCTACGAGGTGCTGGCGGCGAGCGAGCTGTATCTGATGCTCAAATCCGAGCCGGAGGGCGAGGTGCTCGATCCGGAAGTCTTTGAATTATCGGATCATTCTTTTGTTCTGGTCTTTGATCGCGAGGACCGTTTGGCGCAATTTTCGGGGCGCGCCGTACCCTATGCTGCAGTGACCGGGCGAAGCATAGCCGGCATGCTGATGGGGCAGGGGGTCGGGCTGGGTGTCAATCTTGACGTCGCCCCCTCGGCGATCCTGCTGCCGCCCGAGGCGGTGGACTGGCTGGCCGAGACACTGTCGGAGGGGCCGTCCGAGGTCGAGGCGCGGGCGCAAGAATTCAGTGCGCCCAAGGGGTTGCCCGAGGCGATGCTGACTGCGCTCGACGCGCGGCTCGCCGCCATGACGGGGCGGGCGCGCATGGCCTATCTGGTGGGCGTGACCTATGAGAGCGGTGCGCGTGGGCATATGCTGGGCTTTGTCGGGGCCGTGCCCGAGGCGCAAGGCGCATTGGCGCGGGCGGTGTCGGAGGTTCTGGTTTTCTCGGGTCTGGAGGCAGCTGCGCTCGACGTGGCCTTCTTTGACGCCTCCGACCCGGTCGCGGCGCGGCTGGCGCGCTGCGGATTGCGGTTTGATTTGCCGGAGGCGCCAGAGGCCGCGCCCCGCGCCGCGCCGGGATCGGACCCCGAGCGGCCACCGCGATTGCGATAGTCGGTATAGATCCTCGGGTCACGCCCGAGGATGACGGGGGAGAGAGGCCGTGCGTCAGTAGCCGTTTTCGCGGTCCACGAGATGCAGGAATGGCTCGCCGCTCTCGCCCCGGCGGACATTCTCGGCAATCACTTGCGCTGCTGTGGAGGGCCGGGTCTCGGAGGCGATATGCGGTGTGACCGTGATCTTTGGATGCGCCCAGAAGGGGTGATCTTCCGGCAGCGGCTCCACGCGAAACACATCCAGCGTGGCATGTCCGACATGGCCCGCGTCAAGGGCTTTGATCAGGGCGTCATCGTCGATGAGCGGCCCGCGCCCGGGGTTCACCACGATCGCGCCCTCTGGCAGCATCGCCAGCGTATCTGCGTCGAGCAGATTTTCCGTTTCTGGGGTAAGCGGCAGCAAAAGCACGAGAATTTCGGCATGATGCAAGGCCGCTTGCAGGCCCTCATCGCCTGAAAGGCAGGTGATCCCTGAGATGTCCTTGGGCCCACGGCTCCAGCCGGTGACGTCAAAGCCCAGACCGCGCAGCGCCTCGGCGCAGGCCTGTCCGAGCGCCCCGAGCCCCAGAATCGTGACGTTGCGATCCTCTGCAAGTGGTGGGATCGCTTTGCGCCAGACCCCATCCTGGCCATGAATATGCGCGTCCATACCAAGATGGTGGCGCAGCACGTGGCCTGTCACCCACTCGATCATGCCCTGGGTCAGGCCGTGATCGACCATGCGCGCCAGAGGCACATCGAGGGTCTGGTTGCCCACGATATTCTCGACCCCTGCCCAGAGATTGAGAACCGCCTTGAGCCTTGTGTAGGGGGTAAAATCCTGCACCGGGCTGTTGGGGGCGTAGACGATGTAATCGACCTCCTCCGGTGGCAAATCGGTCGCGAGGGTCACATCTAATCCGGCGTCTCGCAGTGCGGATTTCAGGGGGGCTTCGTAGGCCTGCCACTGCTCGGCGCGGGCGGCGAAAAGGACGTTCACAGACATGTTTCCTACCTTGGTTTATGGATATGCGCGCTCTGCACCAGGCCAAAGGCCACCATGAGCACGAGCATTGCCGACCCGCCATAACTGACCAGCGGCAGCGGGACGCCGACGACCGGCATCAGGCCCATCACCATTGCCATGTTGACGGCGAAGAACAGAAAGAATGTCATCGCCACACCGAGGATCAGCAGCGACGAATACCGATCACGGTTGGCCAGAGCCGCAGAAATGCAGAATACAAGGATCAGCGCGTAAAGCCCGAGGATGGAGATCGCTCCGATAAAGCCGAACTCTTCGGCGAGGGTCACGAAGATGAAATCGGTATGTTTCTCCGGCAGAAAGTTGAGCCGTGACTGTGTGCCCTGCATGAAGCCGCGGCCGGTCCAGCCGCCAGAGCCGAGCGCGATCTTGGATTGGGTGATGTGATATCCCGCGCCGAGCGGGTCGATCTCGGGATCGAGGAACGTGTCGATGCGACGATATTGATAGTTCTCGAGCAACTGCCAATCCGTCCCGCGACTCTCGAATACGGCAAAGATCAGCGCGGACAGCGCGAGGATGACCGAGACGAAATAGGCCCAGTGCACGCCGGCCACGAACATCATCACTCCGCCGGCCGCCAAGAGCAGGATTGATGTGCCAAGATCAGGCTGGCGCAAGACCATCGCGACCGGAACGAGGATGATCGCCACCGGTATGACAACCCAGACCGGCCGTGACACCCGCGACAGCGGCAGCCAGTCGTAATAGGCCGCCAGGATCATGACCAGGGTGATCTTGACGAGTTCGGACGGTTGCAGCCGCATAAAACCGATATCGAGCCAGCGCTGCGCGCCTTTGCCCTCGATCCCAATCAGCGCCACGGCGACCAGAAGCGCGAGCGAAATCAGGTAGCCCAGAAGCGAGACATTGCGCCAGAACCAGATGGGCACCATCGCAACGAACAACATGACACCCAGACCGAGTGCAAATCGTTTCATCTGGGGCTCTGCCCAAGTCGACAGGTTGCCGCCCGCCACAGAGTAGAGCATCAGAAAGCCGATACAGGCCACGGCGACAAGCAGAACGATCAGGGGCCAGTTGAGAAACAGGATCTTGCGCACCCCGTTCGGCGTGGTTTTGACCGTATGCTCAAGATAGCTCATGCGCGGTCGCTTTCCCCGCGTCCGGGGCGCGGGCGTGCTTTGCGAAGTTGCTCTTGCTGGGTCTTGATGCGCGGCCGGTCGACAGAGGGATAGGCGGCAAGCGGGGGATCTTCGCCATAGAGCGCCTGAAGGGTGACATCCCGTGCAATCGGCGCTGCGGCGGTAGAGCCGCCGCCGCCATGCTCCACCACGACCGCGACCGCGTATTTTGGCGCATCGAACGGGGCGAAATCCACAAAAAGCGCGTGATCGCGCTGCTCGCGAGGCAGGGCTTCGTTTCTCACCACGCCTGTGGCGCGCTCGCCCGAAGAGATGTTTCGCACCTGGCTGGTCCCGGTTTTGCCGGCCATCCGAAACGCATCCTCGACAATCCGGCTGCGATAGGCTGTGCCGCGATTGCTATTGCTGACGGCGAACATGGCACGGCGTATTTCGCGGAGCAGGTTCTCGTTCAGCCCGAGATCTTCGCCATGGCCGGTGGGTTGCTCGACCCCGTTCACGGATTTGATCAGGCGCGGTGTCACGCTGCGGCTGGTGGCCAGCCGCGCCGTCATCACCGCCAGTTGCAGCGGTGAGGCCAGCACGAAGCCCTGACCGATCGCCGTGTTGGCGCTATCGCCGATCACCCAAGGCTCTCCGCGATTGGCCAGCTTCCAGTCGCGTGTCGGGGCGAGGCCCTGCGCGACGCTGGTCATCGGCAGGTCGAACTGGACGCCGAGACCCAGCCGCTTGGCCATGGCGCTTATGTTCTCGATGCCGGTGCGCATGGCGAGATCGTAATAGTAGACATCGCAGCTCTCGCGCAGGGACAGGTGCAAGTTCATGTTGCCATGCCCCGCGCGTTTCCAGCAATGGAACCGGCGTCCGCTGATCTCCATGTGACCCGGACAATAGACGGTCTCGTCAAGGGTCACAGCGCCCGCTTCGAGCGCCGCGAGGGCCGTCACCATCTTGAAGGTCGAGCCGGGGGGATAGATCCCCTGCACGGCCTTGTTGGGGAGGGGGCGGTAGGGATTGTCGAGCAGGGCGCGATAATCGGCCACGGAAATGCCGCGGACAAACAGGTTGGGATCATAGCTTGGTGACGAGGCGCAGGCGAGGACATCGCCGCTGTCGCAATCCAGCACGACCACGGCCGCGCTCTCGCCTGCGAGGCGTGCGTTTACGTAGGATTGCAGCTCGTTGTCGAGCGTGATCTGGAGGTCGGCTCCGGGTTCGCCCTCTTGGCGGTTGAGCTCGCGCATCACGCGGCCTGCTGCATTCACCTCGACCCGCCGCGTGCCCGCCGAACCGCGCAACAGATTTTCGCGCCGCGCTTCAAGGCCGATTTTGCCGATCTGGAACCGGGGCAGGCGCAAGAGCTGTTCCGGCGCATCGATCCGCTCCAGATCACGGTCGCTGACCGGGCCGACATATCCCACCACATGCGCGTAATCCTCGTGCAGCGGATAGCGGCGTGACAGCCCGACCTCGGGGTGGACGCCGGGAAGGGCGGGGGCATTGGCCGCGACGCGGCTGATCGCGTCCCATGTGACGCGGTCTGCAACGGTTACAGGGGTGTCGCCCCGCAACTCCTGCAATTCGCGCCGCGCCTTTTCAAGCTCGCCTGCGTCCAGCTCAACCAGTCTGGCGAGGCGAGAGATGATGTCATCCACATCGCCGGCCTGCTCACGGACCATGGTGATGCGGTAACTCGGGACGTTCTCCGCGACCACCCGGCCCTCGCGGTCAAAGATCCGACCGCGGGTTGGCGGGATAAGCTGGATATTGATCCGGTTTTCATCCGCCAGCAGCCGGAACTGGTCCGCCTGATCCAGCTGCATGTGGCGCATGCGCAAGGCAAGCGCCCCCATGATGCCGACCTGAAGACCGCCGATCACAAGCCCACGGCGCGTGACCCGGCGTTGACTCGCGGCGTTGTCGCGCGGCGGACGTCTCATGCGCGCTGCCCCCGATTGTCGAGATCGCCGGGGATGCGCTTGCGCACGCCGAACAGCCCATGGGACACGAGCGCGACCAGAGGGTAGGCGAGCAAGGACGCCAGAAGCTGCATCAGGCTGAGACCGAGAGGGGCCTGATCGACCATGAGCAGCATGAGAACGATCCTGTAGGCCACCGTTATGGCCACCATCGTGCTCGCGACCGAGGCCCACTCTGCGGCGAAGGTCAGGTCACGCAGACCCGCAGCACGGCGGCGCAGGGCCTCTGTACCGATCACCATCAACGCTGCCCACAGGCCCGGCGGGCGTTGCAACAGCAAATCCATGGCCAGCACAATGAGGGCGACCAGAAGGGCGGGTACGTACTCCGGCCTGCGCACGGCCCAAGCAAAGGTCAGGGCCATGACCAGATCGGGCCCGGCCAGTTTTGGCGGCAGGTGGCCCAATGGAAGGAGATAGGCAAACACCAGTAACACGCAAAGCGCGGCATAAAGCGCGCGCATGACCCAGTGACGTGGAACGAGTGTTTCAGCCATCGCCGGCCTCCACGGTTTGCGCGCGGTCTGTGTCGGGCCCGTCTTTGCCGGGCAGGATCGCCGGGGCAATCAACTGGCCGGGATCGGTCAGCCGCTCATTTTCGTAGCTGCGCAGAACCCGCAGGAATTCGAGCCGCTCGTAATCGGCGGAGATCCGCACCCGCATGCGACCGCCCGGGTCCTCGGCCAACTGCCCCACTAGGAGGCCGGCCGGAAAGACGCCGCCATCGCCGGAGGTCAGCACCCGGTCGCCCGGTCGCACCTGATCGGGGTTCTCGATGAAATCAACCACCGGTGCGATACTGTTGTCACCGATGATCAGGGCGCGTTGACCGGAGGGCTGAACGGTCACGGGAATGCGGCTTGATGTGTCGGTGAGCAGGATCACCCGCGCGGTATTGCGCCCCACGCCCGAAATACGACCCACGAGGCCCAGACCGTCCATCGCGGCCCATCCATCCATGATGCCATCGCGTTCGCCGACGTTGATCAGCACGGATTGGCGAAACGGAGAGCCGCTATCGGCCATGACAACACCGGTCACGTAGGTGAGCCGAGGGTCGAGCTGGACATTGTTGAGATCGAGCAGGCGCGCATTTTCCTGTTCAAGTTGAAGGGCGGCCTCTTTCCAGGCTTTCATTTGCTGGAGTTCGCGGCGCAGGTCCTGATTTTGCTGATACATGCGCTGGTAGCTCTGAAAGTCGCGCAGCACGTTCACGGCGCCTGTGACCGGGGCCATGGCCCAATCAAATGAGGGTACGACCCGGTCGACCACCTGCGCCCGAAACCGCTCGACGCGGGGACTGTCGATGCGCCACAGCAGGAAAAGACCAAGCAGGCACACGATCAAAACGCCCAGAAACAAACGCTTCAGCGGCCCGCTGTAGTCTTCGCTTTGTCCCCGGTCCTTGGCCACGGGATCCCCCTTTTGAGCTAAAAGGTGGGCGCGTCAGCTGTCGTAGTCAATTGCGTGGCGCAGTTGCTTTTCGAATTCCAGCGCCTTGCCGGTTCCGAGAGCCACGCAATTCAGGCTGTCATCGGCAATGGAAACCGCAAGCCCGGTCTGTTCGCGCAGGGCCAGATCCAGATCGCCGAGCAGCGCACCACCACCCGTCAGCATCACGCCCCTGTCCACGATATCCGCTGCCAGATCGGGCGGCGTGGCCTCGAGCGCGGTCATCACCGCCTCGCAAATTTGCTGCACTGGTTCGGCGAGAGCCTCAGCCACTTGCGCCTGACTGACCTCGATCTCCTTGGGCACCCCATTGAGCAGATCGCGCCCGCGTACCTGTATGGAGCTGCCGCGCCCGTCATCGGGCATGCGCGCCGTACCAATGCTGGTCTTGATCCGCTCGGCGGTGGATTCGCCGACCAGCAGGTTTTGCTGACGTCGCAGGTAGTTGATGATCGCCTCGTCCATCCGGTCGCCACCCACGCGTACCGAACGGGCATAGACGATATCGCCAAGGCTGAGCACCGCGACCTCGGTGGTGCCGCCGCCGATATCCACGACCATGTTGCCGGTGGGATCGGTGATCGGCATGCCTGCACCGATGGCCGCCGCAATCGGCTCGGCAATCAGGCCCGCACGGCGGGCACCGGCCGACAGCACCGACTGGCGAATGGCGCGTTTCTCGACAGGGGTCGCACCATGCGGCACGCAGACAATGATCTTGGGTTTGGAGAAGGTCGAGCGCTTGTGCACCTTGCGGATAAAATGCTTGATCATCGCTTCGGCGGTGTCGAAATCGGCAATCACGCCCTCGCGCATCGGGCGGATCGCCTCGATGCTGCCCGGCGTGCGGCCCAGCATGAGCTTGGCATCCTCGCCCACCGCGAGCACCTTCTTGACGCCGTCCTTGACGTGATAGGCCACAACGGACGGCTCGCTCAGGATGATACCGCGGCCCTTGACGTAAACCAGCGTATTCGCGGTGCCCAAATCAATCGCCATGTCTGATGAAAAAAGACTTGGAATTCTGTCAAACATCGCCATTTACGTCTGTGTCCTGTCGCCCCAATGAAGATTTACCCCGCGACTCGGGGGGTCGAGGGGCAAATGCCCTTATAGTTGGCGGGTTGCACGGGCGAAAGGGGCTGTTTGAAGCCTGTAAGCACCAAACCGCCGCAAGATGCGGGATCATGCGCCAAATGGCCCGAGGCCATGCTTCTGCTGGGGTGTTCGGCATGCGGGCCAATGCGCCTGTGGCCACAATCATCCAAAAGTCTTGATGCCGCCGTCGCGCAACGTCTCACAGTTCGGTATCAAAAGGCGTCTGCGCCCGGATCGTCGACCTGATCAATTCGAGCACCTCACAGGCGTCGGGTATCTGCTCGAAGGCGACTGGTACAGTCACTTTGCCCCACATGGGCGGCTGCCCCGGATGGGACAATCCGAGCCCGAACGGTTGAATCTCCTGTTCGTCGTGTAACGCGCCGACTTTCAGTGACGGATAGGGGCGGGTCGGCGCGATTTCATAGGGATACGCGGAAGAATGCGGGTTGGACACCACGTAGAGCCTGACCCCAAAGCGCCAGTTTCGCCCACGACGGCAAACGATGGCGCGCTTGTCCGTGACCAGATAGACCACGTTCCACAAGACGTATTGCCGGTTGGATGCCAATACGAATGCTGTCAGAGCAAGCGCGAGTGACGCGACACCATACACCACATAGACATTCAAGAGCTCGGTTGTAGCCGTACGCGCGATATACGGAACACTGCCCCACATCACCAAGGCACCGACGCACATGGCGAAGAGATAGGTCCGCTCCGCCCCGATTGGCTGAAAGAATCCATGGCCATAGGATGGATGTCCTGTCCATAACAGGCGTTCGTCTGAGGCTAGGATTTCGGTGAGCTCGGTGTCAGTGCGGATGTCAATTGTGATCTTGCTCATTAAGAACGCGCCATGCCCCATTTGGCCTCGAGGCCAATTTCATCAGCCTGAGTAGCTACTCTTTCAACACGCTTGGCAAGTGTGGCGGCGATCACAATGCGATGGCCAGACAGAGGTGAGGTATTTTAATGCCTCGACATGCCCCGCCTCACCCGTTGAGATGATCCAGCCGCGCGCGCACCGACAATCCGTGTGCCTCGAGGCTCTCGGATTTGGCCAGCGTCTCGGCGGCGGGGCCGATGGTGCGCAGGGCCTCGGGTGTCATCTTGGCCAGCGTGGTGCGTTTGAGGAAATCCATCACCGACAGGCCCGACGAGAACCGCGCCGAGCGCGCCGTGGGCAGCACGTGATTGGGCCCGCCCACGTAGTCGCCAATGGCCTCGGGCGTCCAGGCCCCGAGAAAGATCGCGCCGGCATGGGTGATGCGTCGGCTCAGCGCGTCCGGGTCGCTTACGCAAAGCTCCAGATGCTCGGGCGCGATGCGGTTGCTCAGGGTGGCGGCGGTGGCGAGGTCGGGCACGGTGATGATCGCGCCGAAATCGCGCCAGCTTGCGCCCGCGATGGCGCGCCGCTCCAGCGTTTGCAGGTGGCGGTCGATGGTCGCCTCCACCTCGCGCGCGAGGCCCGCATCATCGGTGATCAGGATGGCCTGCGCGCTTTCGTCATGTTCGGCCTGGCTCAGCATGTCGAGCGCGATCCAGTCGGGGTTCTGGCCCTTGTCGGCGATCACCAGGATCTCCGACGGGCCCGCGATCATGTCGATGCCCACCTTGCCGAACACCCGCCGCTTGGCGGCGGCGACAAAGGCATTGCCCGGCCCGGTGATCTTGTCCACCGGCGCGATGCTCTCGGTGCCGTAGGCCAGCGCCGCCACCGCCTGCGCGCCGCCGATGCGGTAGATTTCGTCCACGCCTGCGATCTGTGCCGCGAGCAGGACCAGCGGATTGGCCTTGCCGTCCGGTGTCGGCACCACGATGGCCAGCCGCTCCACCCCCGCCACCTTGGCCGGGATCGCGTTCATCAGCACCGAGGACGGGTAAGAGGCGAGGCCGCCGGGCACATAAAGCCCCGCCGCGCCCACCGGCGTCCAGCGCCAGCCGAGGGTCGCGCCGCTTTCTTCGGTCCAGCTGGCATCCTCGGGCAGTTGGCGTTCGTGGTAATCCCGGATGCGGGCGGCGGCGAGTTCCAGTGCCTCGCGTTCGGCGTCAGGCACCTGAGCGACCAGAGCCGACAGTTCTTCGGGCGAAAAGCGCAAGGTCTCCGGCGTCAGCTCCAGCCGGTCGAACCTCGCGGTCAGGTCGATCACCGCCGCATCGCCCCGCGCGCGCACGTCCTTGATGATCGCGGCGACCGTGTCGTCCACGTCCGGGCTGTCCTCGCGCTTCATGCTCAGAAGGGCGGTGAATTGCGCCTCGAAATCAGCAGTGGTGGCATCGAGCGTGATCGGCATGGCATGTCCTTTCGGCGAGGCAGATAACGGGCGGGCGAATGTGTCTCAAGCCCCGGGTTTCTTTATGGCAAAAATACTCAAATCCCGTCGCCTGCCACAGGCTATCAGGCGTCGTGGCGGGGCACCTTGCCCGAGGGCGCGCGATAGGGCCGCGTGACGTCCTTGAGCGTGACCTCGAGCGCCTCGATTTCGAGCCGGATCGCGCCGTCACCGGCAAGCGTCAGCAGCAGATGGCCCGCGCCGTCGCCGGTCGGCTCGAAACTGACCGACATCAGCGACAGGATCGTGTCCGCGTCATTGCGGTCGATGCCCTGGCTCGCGACGCGCAGCACGTTCTCGACCACCAGCACCGATTGCACCCGCTCGGGGGCGTGGCGCTCGCGGCCCTGATCTTCCCAGCGGAAGCGGTTGAGCAGCAGGCCAAAGCGCCGCTCGCCCGCGCGCCATGTCATTTCGGTGATCGGAAAGACCGCATCCTGCGCGAGGCTGGAGATCACCTGCAGATCGTCGACATCAAACGCACCCAGATTGAGCGGCGTCTCGCGCCCGTCTTCGAATTTGGCGTCTTCGGTCATTGGCCGCTGATCCTTTCGATCTTCGCCCCGACATTGCCGAGTTTCTCCTCGACGCTCTCATAGCCGCGATCCAGATGATAGACCCGGTTGACCACCGTGTCGCCCTCTGCCGCCAATCCGGCGAGGATGAGCGAAACGCTGGCGCGCAGATCCGTGGCCATCACCGGCGCGCCCTTGAGATGCTCGACGCCGGCGACGGTCGCGGTGCCGCCCTGCACGTCTATACTCGCCCCCATGCGCATCAGTTCCGGTGCATGCATGAAGCGGTTCTCGAAAATACGTTCCTCCAGCACCGAGGTGCCGTCGGCGGTGCACATCAGCGCCATCATCTGCGCCTGCAAGTCGGTGGGAAAGCCGGGGAAGGGCTCGGTGATCACGTCAACGGCCCGGACACGACCGTTCTTGCGGCTGACTTTGAGACCGTGTTCGGTTTCCTCGACCGAGACACCGGCGGCATCGAGCCGCTCGCAGAACGCCTGCACAAGGTCGATCCGCCCGCCGAGGCATTCCACCTCGCCGCCGCAGACTGCCGGGGCCAGCATATAGGTGCCCAGTTCGATCCGGTCGGGCACCACGGGATGCGTCGCCCCTCCCAGACGGTCGACCCCCTGAATGGTGATCGTCGAGGTGCCCTCGCCCTCGATCTGCGCGCCCATGCGGCGCAGGCACTGCGCCAGATCCACGACCTCGGGCTCGCGCGCGGCGTTCTTGAGCACGGTCGTCCCCTTGGCCAGCGTCGCCGCCATCAGTGCGTTTTCCGTGGCCCCGACCGAGACGATGGGAAACTCGAAGGGGCCGCCCTTGAGCCCGCCGGGGGCCTTGGCATGGACATACCCCTCGCGCAGGTCGAGTTCGGCGCCCATGGCCTCCAGCGCCTTGAGATGCAGATCGACGGGGCGCGCGCCGATGGCACAGCCGCCGGGCAGTGACACGACCGCATGCCCGTCGCGCGCCAGCATGGGCCCGAGCACGAGGATCGAGGCGCGCATCTTGCGCACGATGTCATAGTCAGCGACGTGATTGTCGAGCGCATGCGACGACAGCGCCAGCACCTTGCCGCCCTGCATCTGCGTGACCTCCGCCCCGAGCGATTGCAGGAGTGTGCTCATCGTCTTGATATCCGACAGGCGCGGCGCGTTGGTCAGGGTCAGCGGCTCTTCGCTGAGCAGGGTGGCGGGCATCAGCGTGAGGCAGGCGTTCTTGGCCCCCGCGATCGGGATCTGCCCCTTGAGAGGGCCATTGCCCGTGACGACGATCGAATCCATCTGCTCTACCCTTTGTCCTTGTCACCGGTTTCCGGTTTACCTGCCTCGTCCGCACCGCGCCCGCGTATCTGCGCCTTACGCCGCGCGAGATTGGCCTTCAACGCCGATTTGAGCCTGTCTTCGCGGCTCTGCGCGTTTTTCACGGGTTGCTTTGGTGTGGTTTTCCTGTTCATGCCGCCCCTCTTACAGGAGCCATCAAAAACCGTCCAGTTACCCCTTGCGCGATGGGGCATTAGCGTCTAATCAGCGCGCCACGTGCTGCTGTAGCTCAGTGGTAGAGCGCACCCTTGGTAAGGGTGAGGTCGGGAGTTCAATCCTCCCCAGCAGCACCATAGCACCTATTCACTTCCATATCTTGCGCTGCCCTATGAAAAGCGTTAAGCGAACGTCCGTTTCAGGCTGTGTCGACAGGCGCGGTTTGAAGGCCCGTTTACTGAAACTCTGAATACCATGTTCAGGGTCGTTCGGCATAGGAAGTGGTTGCTGAAGTGAATGAATTGACCCCAGAGCCCAATCCGATCATCGATGCAGGACGGCGCGTTCTTGAGGCAGAGGCGGCGGCGATCACACTGCTTGCCGAGCAATTGCCCCAAGATTTTGTGGATGTCGTGCGGCTCATTCTCGCGGCGCGGGGGCGGGTGATCGTCTCGGGGATCGGCAAATCCGGGCATATCGGGCGCAAGATTTCCGCAACGCTGGCATCGACCGGAACGCCATCGCATTTCGTGCATGCCGCAGAGGCGAGCCACGGCGATCTTGGCATGATCTCGCGCGATGACATTTGCATCCTGATCTCGAATTCCGGCGAAACCCCCGAACTTCGCGATATTGTCGCGCATACCCGGCGCTTTTCCATACCGATGGTTGCGATATCGTCCAAGCCCGACAGCACGCTGATGAACGCCGCCGACTACACGCTGCTCCTTCCGCCTGCTCCGGAAGCGTGCAGTATCGGGATGGCCCCCACGACATCGACCACGCTCACGTTGGCATTGGGCGATGCGCTGTCGGTGGCGCTGATGAACCAGCGCAACTTCATGCCGGAAGACTTTCGCATTTTCCACCCCGGTGGCAAGCTTGGCGCGCAGATGGCGACAGTGGCGCAGCTCATGCACGGCGGTGCGGAGATCCCGCTGGTGAAAGCCGACACGCCGATGCCCGAAACCATCCTGGAGATGACGTCCAAGGGCTTTGGTATCGCGGGTGTCACCGATGAGGCCGGCAAGCTCATTGGCGTGATTTCCGATGGCGACCTCCGGCGCAAGATGGAGGGGCTCATGTCGCACATGGCGGGCGACGTGGCGAGCCCCGACCCGGTCACGATCTCACCCGCCTCGTTTGCCGCGCAGGCGCTTGCCATTCTGAACGAGCGCAAGATCGGCGCGTTGATCGCAGTGGACGATGAGGGCCGTCCCCAAGGCGTGTTGCATATCCACGATTGCCTTCGCGCAGGTATTGCATGAAGACCGTCATCCTGATCCCCGCCCGCTATGCCTCGACCAGATACCCGGGTAAGCCACTGGTGGAATTGACGCAGGGTGATGGAACGAAGAAAAGCCTGATCCGCATGAGCTGGGAGGCGGCGCTGCGTGTGTCGGGCGTGGATGAGGTCCATGTCGTGACCGATGACAGCCGTATCCGCGAGGCCGCCGAGGCCTTTGGGGCCAGCGTTATCATGACGTCGGAGGCGTGCGAGAACGGCACGGCGCGCTGTGCCGATGCGCTCGGCAAGGGCGGTATCGAGGCCGATCTGATCGTTAACTTTCAGGGCGATGCGCCGCTGACGCCGCCTTGGTTCGTCGAGGATCTGATCGCCGCGATGAAGGCGGACCCGGAGGCCGAGATCGCGACGCCTGTGTTGCAATGTGACCGGCTGACCTATGACATGTTCATCGAGGACCGCAAAGCGGGCCGCGTCGGCGGCACCACCGCTGTCTTCAATCGCGCCGGTCACGGGCTCTATTTCTCGAAAGAGGTGCTGCCTTATATAGACCCGGCAAAGGTGCCCGAGGCCGATATTCCAGTTTATCACCACGTTGGCGTTTATGCCTATCGGCCGGACGCGCTGACGCAATATACCTCTTGGCCCGAAGGATCGCTGGAAAAGCGCGAAGGGCTGGAGCAGCTGCGCTTTCTGGAAAACGGACGCATCGTGGCCTGTGTCATCGTTGAGGGGCGTGGGCGGGTCTTTTGGGAGCTCAACAATCCGGCCGATGTGGCGCGGATCGAAACTGTATTGAAGGACATGTGATGGACCGAATCGACACCAGGATCGTGACCGTTAAGGATATCGAGATCGGCGGCAGTCATCCGTTTGCACTCATCACCGGCCCATGCCAGCTCGAGAGTCTGGACCATGCCCGCATGATGGCCTCGAAAATCGCCGAAGCCTGCGCCCCGACGGGCACGAAGTTTGTTTTCAAGGCGAGTTATGACAAGGCGAACCGATCTTCCATCGACACCGAGCGCGGCCTCGGGGTGGACGCAGGACTTAAAATTCTTGATCAGATCAAGGCCGAGTTTGGATGTCCTGTTCTGACCGATGTGCATGATGCTGGTCAATGTGCCGCCGCCGCCGAAGTGTGCGACGTGATCCAGATCCCGGCATTCCTGTGCCGTCAGACCGATCTGTTGCTCGCCGCCGGTGAGACCGGTGCGGCCATCAACATCAAGAAGGGCCAGTTTCTGGCCCCTTGGGACATGGGCAATGTGGCGCGCAAAGTGGCCTCTACCGGCAATGAGCGGATCATGTTGTGCGATCGCGGGACATCGTTCGGCTACAACACGCTGGTCAGCGACTTTCGGGGCCTGCCGACAATGGAAGAGACCGGCTATCCCGTCGTGTTCGATGCGACCCATTCGGTTCAGCAGCCCGGTGGCCTCGGGGCGACCTCGGGCGGGCAGCGCAAGTTTGCGCCGGTTCTGGCGCGGGCGGCTGTCTCTGTCGGTGTCTCGGCGCTCTTTATCGAGACCCATCAGGACCCGGACAATGCGCCCTCGGACGGGCCCAACATGATCCCGGTCGATCAGATGGCGGGGCTCATCGCCGAATTGCGCGCGTTTGACGATTTGCGCAAATCGGCGTGGTCGTAGAGCGAGCACTCCTTATTCACCATGCGCTGCCACCCGGCGCGACCGAGGAGGCTGCCACTCTTTGGCTCAGGGCGCTCGCGGCAAGACCGTGTTTGGCCCCGAGCCGCCTGAATTAGAACATCCGTTTCGGTGATGTCCATTAACCTGATATCGTTAAATCGCACCTCATCTGTGCCGCGGAAAGAGCACATATCGGGCGCAAGGCCATCCCGGATGCCGGCTTTTGCTCATGCGTGCCTTGGCTGCCCGTCTATCTCCGCCTTTACGGAAGGTCGTCGTTGCCAGATCGCCTGCGTTGCCGCTAGGGTTCAAGCGGATCGAAACCGGGGAGGATATCCATGACTGACATCGTGATTCTGGACGGCTGCCGTACTGCCATCGGCACTTTTGGCGGCGCGCTTGCCGGCACACCGCCCACAGCCCTTGGCGCAACCGTGGCGCGCGAGGCGCTTGCGCGCTCGGGCGTTGACGGCGGGCAGATCGGGACTGTTGTCTATGGTCACGTCATCAACACCGAACCGCGCGACATGTATGTGAGCCGCGTCGCCGCCATCGACGCGGGCATCCCCGACACGGCCCCGGCGATGAACGTCAACCGCCTCTGCGGCTCTGGCGCGCAGGCCATTGTGTCCGTCATACAATCGCTGATGCTGAGCGACGCCGATTTCGGCCTCGCCGGGGGCGTCGAGAACATGAGCCGCTCGCCCTTTATCATCCCGGATCAGCGTTGGGGGGCCAAGATGGGCGACGTCAAAACGCTCGACATGATGCTGGGCGCGCTCAACTGTCCGTTCGGCACCGGCCATATGGGCGTAACGGCTGAGAATGTCGCGGCCGAGCATGACGTGAGCCGCACCGATCAGGATGCCTTTGCGCTGGAAAGCCAGCGCCGCGCCGCGCTCGCTATTTCCGAGGGCCGGTTCAAATCGCAGATCGTGCCGGTCGAGGTGCGTGTCAAGCGTGACATGGTGGCGTTTGACACCGATGAGCACCCCAAACCCACCACCGCCGAGGCCCTCGCCGGTCTGCGCACGGTGTTCCAGAAGGATGGCACCGTCACCGCGGGCAATGCCAGCGGCATCAACGACGGGGCCGCCGCCCTCGTGCTGGCCCGCGCCGAGGCGGCAGAGGCCGCGGGCCTCAAGCCCCGTGCGCGTGTCCTAGGCTATGCCCATGCCGGGGTGCGCCCCGAGGTGATGGGGATCGGGCCTGTTCCGGCTGTGGAGGCCCTTCTCGCCAAGACCGGGCTCAGCGCCGCTGATTTCGACGTGGTGGAATCGAACGAGGCGTTTGCCGCGCAGGCATTGGCGGTCAACAAGGGGCTCGGCCTCGACGCAGGGCGCGTCAATCCCAATGGCGGGGCCATCGCCCTCGGGCATCCGGTCGGGGCGACCGGCGCGATCCTGACAGTCAAGGCGCTTTACGAGTTGGAGCGGACGGGGGGCAAGCGCGCGCTCATCACCATGTGCATCGGCGGCGGTCAGGGCATCGCATTGGCGATCGAGGCGCTCTGAGGCTTTATTCGCAGGCTTTAACCGCTTGTTCACGACGATGCCGGATTGTGACCCGATCACAGTCCGGCACGGCGGAGGATGGGCATGAGCCTTGCCAACAAGCTGGCGGACGAGCGGCGTGCCCGGCTGGCCGCCGAACGTCTGCTGGAGCAGAAACAGGCGGAATTGCACGCCGCGAACCGCAAGCTGGGCAAGCATGCGCGCGCCCTGTCGAGCGAGATCGACGAGACGCGCGCCGAGGTCCAGAACATACGCGACGAAAATCTACGGGTGAAATCCGATCTCGACGTCGCCTATCAGAAGATCGAGATCGCGGAGCGCCGCCTGTGGCATTCGATCGAGACCATTCAGGACGGGTTTGCGTTTTTTGACGCCGACAGTCGCATGATCGCCGCGAACAACGCTTACCTCGCCGTGTTCGACGGGCTCGAGGCGGTGAAACCCGGCGTGAGCTATATCGAGATCCTGCAATTCATAACCGAAGAGGGCATCGTCAATATCGGTGGCGCGCGACCGCATGAATGGCGCGAAAGGATGCTGGATCGCTGGCAGAGCCCGGCACCCGAGCCCGAGGTGATCCGCCTCTGGAATGGCCAGTACATCAAGCTTATTGACCAGCGGGGCCATGGCGGCGACGTGGTCAGCCTCGCGCTGAACATCACTGATACGATCCGCTATGAGAAGGAGCTCAAGGAGGCTCGTCGCAGGGCGGAGGCGGCCAACCGGGCAAAATCGTCCTTCCTTGCGAACATGAGCCATGAGATCCGCACGCCGATGAATGGCGTGGTCGGGATGGCCGAGTTGTTGATGGATACCGCCCTGAACGAGGAACAGCGGCTCTTCACATCTACGATCAAGAATTCCGGTGAGGCGCTCTTGGTCATCATCAACGATGTGTTGGATTACTCCAAGATCGAGGCCGAAAAACTCGTTTTGCATGAAGAGCCGTTCGATCTGGAACGGTGCATTCACGAGCTGGTCACGTTGATTCAGGCCAATGCCCGTGACAAAGGGCTGGATGTGCTGGTGGATTACGATGTTTTCCTGCCCACGCGGTTCGTGGGTGATCCGGGGCGTATCCGCCAGATCATGACCAATCTGCTTGGGAATGCCGTGAAATTCACCGAAAGCGGGCATGTTCTGGTGCGTGTGACCGGGATCCCGTGCAACGAAGACGGCACTGCCAGCATTCATGTCACGGTCGAGGATACGGGGATCGGAATTCCCGTCGGCAAGATCGAGCATATTTTCGGTGAGTTCAATCAGGTTGAAGACGAACGCAACCGCAAGTTCGAGGGAACCGGGCTGGGGCTGGCCATCTCGCAAAAGCTGATCCGCCTGATGGGTGGCAAGATCTGGGTCGAGTCAGAGCCGAGCCAAGGCTCGACCTTCGGGTTCGCGATCACGTTGCCCTTGAGCAACCCGAAAGAAGCCGATCATCCGGTCTCTGTCACCGGATTGCATCGGGTCCTGATCGTGGAGCCTCAGGAAACGGGCCGTGGTATTCTGGAGCGGCAATTGGGACAATTGGGGCTGGACGTGAGCGGCTGCCGCAGTGGCGCCGAGGCGCTTGCGCTGGCCGGCGAGAATATTGATCTCGTGATCAGCGATCATGCCATGCCCGATATGGACGGGCTAGAGCTGGCCGAGGCCCTGAGGGAGGCGGGCCACGACATGCCGTTCGTGCTGTTGAGCCACAATACCGGCCTTGCCGAGCAGGACCCGGCGCGCGACTGTTTGCAGGCGGTCCTGCAAAAACCGGTCGCGCGTCGCGCGCTCTATCAGGCGCTTGCCACGCTGGAGCCGTCCAGCAAAGGGCCCCGTCGTGCGATGCGCGTGCTGGCGGCCGAGGACAACAAGACCAACCGTCTGGTTTTTTCCAAGATGGTTCAGTCGCTCGACATAGACCTGACCTTTGCCGAAAACGGCAAGGAGGCGGTGGCGCTCTACCAGTCCTTTGCACCGGACCTGATCTTCATGGATATTTCAATGCCCGAGATGGATGGCAAGGATGCGTCGCGGGCCATTCGGCAGATCGAGGCCAAATCCGGGCAGCATGTGCCGATCGTCGCGATGACCGCCCATGCCATGAACGGCGACGATACCGAGATACTGGCCGCCGGGCTGGACCATTACCTGGCCAAACCGCTCCGCAAGGAGACCATCATTCAGCATATTCGGCAGGCGTGCCCTAAGACCGCGCGCGCGCCTTTAGCCGTGGTGGACACGGTTCAGGCTGCGGGATGAGCGCGCAGGAAGACCGGTTTGTCAGGCTCTGACAGGGTCGCCTCGTAGCGATAGCCGCCAGTGTCGAAATCCCGGAGGGCATCGGCGTCGTCCAGACGATGCTGGATGATAAACCTCGCCATCGCCCCGCGCGCCTTCTTGGCGTAAAAGCTCACGATCTTGGGCGTGCCTGCCTTTTCTTCCATGAAGACCGGGGTCACGATCCGCAGGCGCAGTGCGCCACGGTCGACTGCGCCGAAGTATTCCTGGCTGGCGCAGTTCACGAGCGTTCGGGCACCAAGCGCCTCGGCCTGCTGATTAAGGGCCTCCGAGATCCGAGTGCCCCAATAGTCGTAGAGCGAGTTGCCGCGCGCGGTCTTGAGGCGGCTGCCCATTTCGAGCCGGTATGGCTGGATCGCATCGAGCGGTCGCAAAACGCCATAAAGCCCGGACAGGATGCGCAGGTGATCCTGAGCCCAATCAAGCTCTTCGGGATCGAGGCTGTTGGCCTCCAGTCCCTGATAGGTGTCGCCCGCGAACGCGAGCGCCGCAGGTTTTTCATCCATCTGCCCGAAATCGGCAAAGCGGTCTGCGTTGAGCCTGGCCAGCGGCTCGCTGATCTTCATGAGCTTTTGCAAATCGCCCACATCGAGGCCGCGCGCCACATTCGCCAGCTCCTCCGCCTCGGCCGAAAAGGACGGCGGCGTCGCAGACACCCCTTCGACGGGGGTCATGTCCAGTTTCTTGGCGGGTGAGACGACAACCAACATGCGGCGATCCTTTTGATATTCCTGGAAGCTGATCTAGGATGCCGCGCGCAGAACGTCCAGAAAAGCCGCGCCGAAACGGTCGGCGTATTTCTCGCCGAGCAAGCGTTCCATGTCCTGTTCGGTGCGGGGTCTCTGACTGGCCACCTTGGCCAAGAGCGAGGCCGAGCATCTCATTGGGCGGTCTATACCGTCCTCGCCGCGGGCCAGATCGCTCTGCGCCGCCATGAGCCGGTCATAGACATCGCCCGCTCCGCTGCCCGCCAGCTTGCGCCGGGTGGGGTGTACCTGCTCTGTCGCCCCGGTGATGACCTCGAGAAACTCGGTGCCGTAGCGCTCCAGCTTTTTGCCGCCGACGCCACTGATGCCAGCCATTGCATCGAGCGTTTCGGGGCGGGTCTCGGCCATCTCGATCAGGGTGCGGTCGTTGAACACGATATAGGCGGGCACCCCGGCCGCCTCGGCCAGAGCGCGCCGTTTCGCCTTGAGCGCCGACAGGAGCGGCGCATCCTCTTCCGAGACCAATGCGCGCACGGCGGGGCGGGGGGTGCGGTCGACCGTATCGCGGCGCAAGGTAATGCTGTCCTCGCCGCGCAGGATGGGGCGCGCGCTTTGGGTCATCACCAACGCCCCGTGACGCTCTCGGTCCGGACGAACGAGATCGCGGCCCATCATCTGACGGAACACACCCTGCCAGCCACGCTTGTCCATGTCGCGCCCCACGCCGAAGGTCGGCAGTGCATCATGTCCACGCTGGCGTACCTTGTCGGTGGCATTGCCGGTCAGGATGTCGATCAGGTGGCCCGCGCCAAAGCTCTCGCCGGTGCGCAGGATGGCCGAGAGCGCCTTGCGCACGGCCTCGGTCCCGTCAAAGGTTTCGGGCGGCGTATCGCACAGGTCGCAATTGCCGCAGTGCCCTGCCGTTTCCCCGAAATAGGTCAGGAGGGTGGCGCGGCGGCATGTGAGCGCGTCGGCCAGACCAAGCAGCGCATTGAGACGGCCATGGTCGGCCATGCGCCGCTCTGGCGGGGCCAGACCCTCGTCAATCTGGCTGCGGCGCAGGCGAATGTCATCGGGTCCAAAGAGCGTCAATGTCTCGGCCGGTGCGCCATCGCGGCCCGCACGGCCGATTTCCTGGTAATAGCCCTCGATGGATTTTGGCAGATCGGCATGCGCCACCCACCTGATATCGGGCTTGTCCACGCCCATCCCGAAGGCAACGGTTGCCACGACGATCAGACCGTCCTCGGAACTGAACCGGTGCTCGACCTGTCGGCGGCGGTCGGGCTCCATTCCGCCATGATAGGCGCAGGCGTTGTGCCCCTCGGTGACGAGTGCCTGCGCGAGGGTTTCAGTCTTGGCGCGGGTGCCGCAATAGATGATGCCGGATTGCCCCTTGCGCGCGGCGGCGAAGGTCATGATCTGGCGGCGCGGGTTGTCCTTGGCGGCAAAGGCCATGTGAATGTTGGGCCGGTCGAACCCTTGCAGGAATATCTGTGGCGGCTGCCCATCAAACAGCTTGTCCACGATCTCGGCCTGGGTCTCGGGGTCTGCGGTCGCCGTGAACGCGGCCAAAGGGACACTCAAGGCGCGACGCAATTCTCCGATACGCAGATAATCCGGCCGGAAATCATGGCCCCATTGGCTCACGCAATGGGCCTCATCGACAGCGATGAGGCTGACACCGATACGGTGCAACATGCCAAGCGATGATCCGGCCGCAAGCCGCTCCGGCGCGATGTAGAGCAGACGCAGGCGGCCAGCCTCTATCGCTTGCCAGACCTCTGCGGTTTCTTCCTCGGTATTGCCGGAGGTGAGGGCCCCGGCCTCGACCCCTGCGGCCTTGAGCGCGCGCACCTGATCGCGCATCAGCGCGATCAACGGTGATATGACCACGGTCACCCCGTCACGCATCAGCGCAGGGAGTTGGAAACACAAGGATTTGCCGCCCCCGGTGGGCATGATCGCCAGCGTATTGCAACCCGTGGCGACGGTATGAATGATCTCTTCCTGACCGGGCCGAAAGGCATCGAATCCAAAGACATCGCGCAAAAGCGTGGCAGCGCTCGGCATGAGGATTTCCCGTAAGATTTTATCTGTCTGCTCTTACGGGAAGTGTTTCACACTAAGATTCGGTGAACAAGACCCCGGATCAGTAAAACGCGGCTGCGTTGTTTATCAGGACGATACGCAGCGCATAGACCGCCACCAGCACCACCAAAGGCGCGAGGTCGATGCCCGACATTGGCGGCAGAAATTGCCGTACCCGCGAATAGATCGGTTCAAGCAGCCTGTTGAGCCCGTACCAGATCTGCGCGACGAACTGCTGCTGGAGGTTCAGGACCTGGAAATTGATCAGCCAGGACATGATCACATGCGCGAGAATGAAGAACCACAGGATATCGAGCAGGAGCATCAGGATCTGGAAAAGCGATTGCATGGGCGGGTGTCCTCTGGTTCTGAAACGTCTATGACCTAAGCAAGCCAGCGCCAAAGCGCAAGCCTGACGCGCCGTCGTGGTTGACCCTGTCTGCAACGGGTGCCACTCGGGCGGCGAAGGAGTTTGCCTATGTACCCCGTCATGCGCCTGTTATGGCAACTGTTCCTGCACCGCAAGTCGCCGCGTCTGCCCGTCACCGGCACGCATGTCTCGCGGCATATCTGCATGCCGTGGGACATAGATCTGTGGCGTGAATTGAACAATGGTCGAACCCTCACGATTTTCGATCTGGGGCGTATCCCGCTCGCGGGGCGCGTGGGGATGATCGGCGTGCTGAGACGCCATCGTTGGGGGCTGGCCATTGCCGGTGCAAGCGTGCGCTATCGTCGCCGCATCCGTATGTTCGAGCGTATCGAGATGCGCTCGCGTCTCGTGACATGGGATGCGCGGTTCGTCTACTTGGAGCAATCCATGTGGAAGGCCAATGGCGAGTGCGCCAACCATATTCTGTACCGCGCTGCCGTCACCGGGCGCGAGGGGATCGTCCCGCCCGACCGCATCGTGGCCGAACTGGACCAAGACATGCCCGCACCGGAATTTCCCGATTGGGTCGCCGCCTGGATCGAGGCGGATGAGACACGCCCCTGGCCGCCGATGCAGGAGACGCAGGAATAGCTTGCGCATAGGCAGCAAGGATTGTCATATCCCCGAGTGAAACGGGGGCATGGCATGACGGCAATATCGCAGCGCAAGCGGATCTGGGGCTGGTATTTCTTTGACTGGGCCAGCCAGCCCTATCACACGCTGCTCGTGACCTTTGTCTTTGGTCCCTATTTCGCCTCGGTTGCCTCTGAGTATTTCATCGGGACCGGGCTGACCGAAGAGGTGGCAGATGCCCAGGCACAGGCGATGTGGTCCTGGTGTCTGACGGTGACAGGGCTGATCATCGGCCTCGGGGCGCCGATCATGGGGGCCATTGCCGATACCACGGGCCGACGCTTGCCATGGATCATCGTGTTTTCGCTGATGTATGTGATCGGTGCCACGGCGGTCTGGGGCACCATGCCGGACGGATCGAACCTGTTGTGGGGGCTTATGGCCTTTGGCTTTGGTTTCATCGGGGCGGAATATGCGCTGATCTTTATCAACTCGCAGCTGCCCTCGCTCGGGACGGCTGAAGAGGTGGGCGATCTGTCGGGCTCGGGGTTCGCCTTTGGCTATCTTGGGGGTGTCGTGTCTCTGTTGATCGTGTTGGCGCTCTTTGTCGAGCAGTCGAGCGGCAAGACGCTGCTGGGGCTTGACCCGGCGCTCGGGCTGGATGCGGTGGCGCGCGAAGGAACGCGGGCTGTCGGGCCGTTCACGGCGCTGTGGTTCGTTGTTTTCATGGTGCCCTATTTTCTGTGGGTGCGCGATACCGGACCGGCGGGGCATGGTCGTGGGGTGGCGGATGCGCTTTGCACATTGCTCAACACGATCAAGGGGCTGCGGCACAGGCTGAGCCTGAGCACCTATCTTGGGTCGTCGATGTTCTACCGCGATGCGCTTAACGGTCTGTATGGGTTTGGTGGCACCTATGCCATTCTTGTTCTCAACTGGTCGATCACCTCGGTCGGTGTGTTCGGGATCATCGGGGCGATTGCCGGGGCGGTCTTTAGTTGGATCGGTGGCAAGGCTGACAAGCGGTTTGGCCCGAAACCCGTGATCGTCGTGGCGATCTGGGCCTTGATCGCGGTCTGTATCATCGTGGTTGGTATGGACCGTAGCCAAATCTTTGGAATACCACTGGCACCCGGATCAAACCTGCCTGACATGATCTTCTTTGGCTGCGGCGTTCTGATCGGCGGGTTTGGTGGCGTGTTGCAGGCCGCCAGCCGTTCCTTGATGGTCCGGCACACCGATCCGGAGCTCCCGACCGAGAATTTCGGGCTCTATGGCCTTTCAGGCAGGGCGACGGCCTTTATGGCCCCCGCGCTTATCGGACTTGTGACAACGTTGAGTGGCTCGGCCCGGATCGGGGTTTCTCCGGTTATTTTGCTTTTCGTGATTGGCCTTGTTCTGCTACGATGGGTGAAGGCGGAAGGGGATACAGGCACATGGGCCGGATCGCATTAATCACCGCGTTGACGATCGGGCTTGCAGGATGCGTGCAGTCCACTCCCGAGCCGAAAGCGACGGCGCAGCCAACCGGCACCCTGTCGAGCCAGAGCATTCCAGCGGACATGCAAGGTGTTTATGCCAAGCAACTTTTTGGTGCCCATCAGCGCGCATCGGTGCAGCCCGCTGCCGCATATGGAAGCTATGCCAAGGGCTGCATGGCCGGTGGCGTGACCTTGGCCGAGACCGGGCCGACATGGCAGGCGATGCGCCTCAGCCGCAATCGCAATTGGGGGCACCCCGAGACGATCGACTTCGTTCAGACGCTTTCACGTGCCGCCGCGCAGCAGCCGGGCTGGAATGGGCTCTATGTGGGCGATATCAGCCAGCCCAGGGGCGGGCCGATGCTGTCGGGACACCGGAGCCATCAGATGGGGCTCGATGCGGATATCTGGCTCAGACCGGCCGATAATCTCGCGCTGAGCCGGGTGGATCGAGAGAATATCTCTTCGATCTCGATGCGACGCGCCAAGGGAGCCTATACCAATGACAACTGGACCCGCGCCCACCACGAGATCGTCAAAGCCGCTGCGAAAGATCCGCGCACTGCGAGGATCTTTATCTTTCCCGGTGCCAAGGTGCGGATGTGCAAGGAAGAGCAAGGCAGTGACAGGGCGTGGCTGCGCAAGGTGCGGCCATGGTATGGGCATCACTACCATTTCCATGTGCGTCTGAATTGTCAGAAAGGCGCGCAAGGCTGCGTGCCCCAAGCGGCACCACCGCCGGGCGATGGCTGTGCCGAAGCCGAGGAGTGGGTGCGCAACATCCTGAACCCGCCTCCGCCTGATCCGGACGCGCCCGCGCCCAAGCCGCGGCGCGAGCTGACCATGCAGGACCTGCCGCGCCAATGCGTGGCGGTTTTGCAGGCGAAGTAAACAGCATGCTGCGGAATTTTTCTTGAGGACCACATGATTTTGTTTTGACAAGCACGAAATTTGTGGCAGGCTCAAGACAGGTTCAACAAACGAAAGGAGGTGGTCCAGTGTCTAAAGAGGTATTGGAGCGAGGTGTCGGAACAGTTCGGGAGGCCGCCGTCTAGGGCAGCCCCGAGGCGAAAGCCACCCGGATTGGTGCGCCTAACCGGCCCACCTCCGTGACTTCTGGAGGGCCGTTTCCATCGGAAGCGGCCCTTTTGATATTGTCTCCTGAAAAACCGCAAGCGCGGTCAAGCATGATGAGCCAAGCGCAAGGGGCTACTGCTGCCGGGTTGGCCTGTCCGGGCGTCTCCAAGCCGGACTCTTGCCTGCTTAAACCCCGACGTAGCGCTCTACGGCGGAGCGGTCGGCGCGCAGCGCCTCGGCGCTCATGATCGGGCCGCCTTTGCCGTTTTCGATGAATGCCACCCGGTTTGCGATGTCCAGCACCGCATCAATCCGCTGTTCAACCAAAAGCACCGCCACCCCCGTGTCACGCAGGCCGGTGATCACCTCGCGGATCGCGGCGATCATCGAGGGCTGCAATCCTTCGGTCGGCTCGTCCAGAAGCAGCACGTCTGGCCGCAGGCACAGCGCGCGGGCCATCGCGAGCATCTGTTGCTCACCGCCCGAGAGCGTCTGCGCCTTTTGCCCCAACCGTTCCCGCAAACGTGGAAAGAGCGTCAGGACGTCTTCACGGACTTCAGGGCCATTGCCGCGGGCCCGTAGCCCTATTTCAAGGTTCTGCGCGACGCTCAACTCGGCAAAGAGCCTGCGCCCCTGCGGCACGTATCCCACGCCCGCACGCGGCACGTTATGCGGCGGCAGCGCGCTCAATTCCGTGTCATCCAGCCAAATCTTGCCGGACATGAGGGGCAAATGCCCCATGATCGCCCGCATTGTCGTGCTCTTGCCCGCGCCATTTCGGCCCAGAAGGCAAATGATCTCGCCCGCCGTGACCTCAAGGCTCAGGTCGTGCAACACCTGTGCCCGGCCATATCCGGCACTGACCTTATCCAGCCTCAGCATCCGAACCTCTCCCAAGATAGGCGGCCTGCACGTCGGCATTCGCGTGAATTTCTGCGGGTGTGCCTTCGGCCAGAACCGCGCCTGCGCTCAGGACCGTAATCCGCTGTGCGAGGTCCATGACCACGCGCATGTTGTGCTCTATCAGTAGAATTGTGGTCCTGTCCGACACGTCCCGGACGAGGTTCACGAATTCGGCGATCTCGCCCTCGGCCAAGCCCTGTGTCGGCTCATCGAGGATCAGGAGCCTTGGGCGTTGCACGATCCCCATGGCAATCTCCAGCAATCTCTGGTGGCCATATGCCAGATCACGCGCGTCTTGGGTGCGGCGGTCTTGCAGCCCGACCCGGGTCAAGGCTGCGTCGACCTCGGCCTGAAGGGCCTTGCCACGCAGCCGCCGCCGGGCCGCGAGCGAGACATTTTCGGCGACGCTGAGCCCGGCAAAGACAGAGGTGATCTGGAATGTGTAGGCCATCCCCAGTCGAATGCGCCGATGCGCAGGCAGGCGGGTGATATCCTCGCCGTCAAAGAAGACACGACCCGAAGACGGTGCAATCCGGCCGGATATCATGCCGACGAGCGTGGTCTTGCCCGCGCCGTTGGGGCCGATGAGGGCGCGTATCTCGCCTTCGGGGATGTTAAGATCAACCGCCTCGACGGCGTGCAGCCCCGCGAACGTCTTGGACAGGCCCCGCGTGCTCAACAGCATCACGGCAACTCTCGCCAGAACCGCCGGCGCACTTCGCCCATCACGCCTTGCGGCGCGAAAAGCGTCAGCAGCACCAATGCGACGCCTGCAATGAGCATGTATGCTGTTGTCAGATCAGAGCCGAGGTCGATCAGGTAGAACATGAAAAGCGTGCCGATGAAGGGGCCGAGCACCGTGCCCGCACCGCCGAGCAGGACCCATAGTAGCGGAAATATCGAATATTGGACGCTCGCGAATGTCGCGCCGACATAGCCGAACAATAGGCCATAGGCCGCGCCCGCCAGCGCCGCCATGCCGCCCGAAATCATCATGGCCGCCAATTTATGTGCGAACACATCGTATCCGAGCATGCGGACGCGATCTTCGTTCTCGCGGATCGCGACAAGCACCCGGCCAAAGGCAGAGCGCACCAGCCAGAGGCTGACCATGAGGCATGTCCCAAAGAGGAGGAGTGCCGCGATATAGCGGTTGCCCTCCGCGCTCAGGTCGACCCCCCAAAGCACGCGCTGCGCCTGTTGGATTACAAACCCCTCGTCACCTCGTGTGACCTCGCCAAAGTAGAGCACGGTCAGATAGCCCGCCTGCGCGAACATCAGGGTCACGATCATGAAGGCCACGCCGGAGGTGCGCAGCGCCAGCGCCGCCAAAAGGCCGGATACAACCGCCCCGGACGCCAGACCGAGCAGAAGCGCCGGTGCCGGTGACAGCCCCAGATGCTGAATGCCCAGCCCCATGCCATACATGCCCGCCGCAAAGAACAGTGCATGCCCCAGGCTCAGCAGGCCGGTGTACCCAAAGAGCAGATTGTAGCCCATCGCATAGCTTGCGAGGACCATGACCCTTGCCAGATTACCGTGATGATAGGCTGGCAGGGTGAAATGCAGCGCCAGCAGGATGGCCAGTAATCCGGCATGAATTGCATACGCTCTCACGTCCTGCGTCCTCCGAACAGGCCCTGTGGGCGGAACACCAAGACAAGAGCAACGAGCAATGTTGCGATGATCTTGGCCAGTGTCGGCGAGAAGAACACGGAGATGATACCGTCACTCAGGCCGATCAGGACAGCAGCCAGAACGGTGCCCGGCAGACTGCCGAGCCCGCCGATGATCACGACGATAAAGGACAGTAGAAGCGGGTCGCCCCCCATCAGGTAATGCGCTTGTTGAATCGGTACGATCAGGACCGCCGCGAGTGCCGCGAGCGCCGCGCCAAACCCGAAGACCAGCGCATAGACCCGCTCCACGGGTATTCCGAAGGCCAGTGCCATCTCGCGGTCAGCCTGCGTGGCGCGCATCACGAGCCCGATGCGCGAGCGTGTCATGAGGGCCCATACCGCGCAGAGGATCATCGCCGCGGCCCCGATCACGGCCAGCTTGTACGTCGTCGTGCCCAGACCCCACGGCCAGATCATCTGCCAGCCCTCCGCGCCCCTCTCGAACCAGGGGATCGCGAGCCTTGTATTGAACGGGGCTTCGACCGGGCGGGCATCGGGGCCATAGCCCATCAATGTCAGTTGCTGAATGATATAGAGCAGCCCGATCGTGGCGACGATGGTGCGCTCGGGGTCGTAGTTCAGCCGTTTTAGGATGGTCATGTCGGCGGCCACCGCCAATGCGCCGACAAGCAGCGGCGCGAATATCAGCGCCAGCGCAAAGCCTATAGCGGGATGCCCCGCCACGCTCTGGGCGATCCACCATGCCAGCACGGCACCGAGCATGAAGAACTCGCCATGCGCGATATTGACCACCCGCATGACGCCAAAGACAAGGCTGAGCCCCACCGCCGTCAGCGCCAGCACTGCAGCCGTTATTGCGCCCTCAAGCGTCGCCAGCACCAGATAGGGGCCTAGCTCCATTGTCTTTGCCGGGTCATTGTGCGGCGAACTCCTGTCCGCCCATCAAGATGCGCTGATCTTCGGTCAAGGTAACGATCTGCCCGTGCTGACGCTCCAGCTTGCGGGCAACCACCTCGTTGCGCATCTCCCAATGATAGGTTTCATCATTCGTCACCGGCGCCCATGTCAGACGCCCACCCTTGCGCCACGGGTCGAGAACGATGCCCTCATCATAGGGGGCGTCCTTGGCGCTGACGATCGCGGTGCTGTGCTCCAGCCGGAACCGGTTGTCGGCATTGGCGATCGCACGGTGCAGATCGAGCGTCTCGAACTCTTCCTGCCTGAGCCTGTCCTCCATGTCCCGCGCCCAGTGCCAGCACAGGCCGCGCGGTTTCAGACCCATGTTGACCTTGGTATTGTGAATAAGCGGTGGATCGGTGATCTGATACTGCAGTGCTAGCTCATGCGTGTGCCGGTAGGCAATGCGCGCCGCGCGACCCGCTTCTTCGGGGTCCACCTCGGGCCCTAGCGCACGGATTGCCGCGGCAAGCCGTGTCACATCCTGCGCGTCGGGTGGCGGCGGCGGTGCCCCGCAGGCGGCCAGCAAGAGCAGGACACCAGCCCAAATCGCATGCATGACGTTAAGATGCTTCACCGCGCGCCCCAATCGCGGCCTCAAAACGGCCGCGTCGTGTAATCCACCGCATCGGGATAGACTGAATCCTCGATCGAGGTGCGATGCACCCGCACCAGTTTGCCGCCCTCGACCCGGCTGATGTTCTGGTGGCCAAAGACCTGATGCGTCTTGCCATTGAAAACCTTGTCGCCCTGCGGATGCGCAAGGCTTTCGGGCATGTCTGTCATTGCCTCTACGGCTTCGATCAGCGCGGCGCGGTCCTTGGGGCCGCGATAGCCTGCCGCTTCCATCCCGGCCTTGATCACGTGCAGGGTTTCCCAGCAACCGAACATGTGTGCGTAGGTTGACACGTCCCGTCCGTCATTGAGCGCCGCGCCGCGCCCGTCGACACCCACGGCTGCGCGGTAGGCGGTCTCATGGGGGCTCTCATCGGATTGCTGGTGGCGGCACATACCTTCCCAAAAATAGGTATTCTCGAGGAATTCCAGGCCGGGGCTGTTGATCGTGACCGCCTCAAGGCTGTCGATGAAGCCGAACAGCGCAGGCCCCCGCCCGCCAAAGAACTCTCCCAGCTCCTTGACGAAGGTCAGCACGGCCGGGCCGACCATGACGTGATAGAGAACCTCGGTGTCGCGCGGGATGCGCGGGAAATACTTGGTGAACGATGTTTCCGACGGGGGAATGGCGATCTTGGCGATCACCTCGCCACCCTGCGCCTCGATAGCGGGAGCAAGATTGTCGCGGTGATCGTAGCCGAACCCGTAATCGGGAAAGATCATGGTGACCTTCTTTCCGAGGGTCTCGGTGATGAAGGGTGCCATGGCGATCACCTGACTGCGCACATCGGTGATGCCCGGTTGCAGCGTGTAACGGTTGAGCATGCCGGACGACACATGCGTGCCCTCGGAGACCACGAAATACGGCAGCTTCAACTCGCCCGCGCGGGGGGCCGAGCCGATCACGACATGGCTGAACAAAGTGCCAAAGCCGATGTCGCAGCCGTGCTGATTGGCAAATTTCTCGACAACTTCGGCGCCGCGCTTTGGGTCGGTGCCGTCATCCTCGGCCACGATCTCGACCATGCGGCCATTGATGCCGCCACCGTCGTTGATCAGCTTGACCGCGGCTTGGGTGGTGCGGTCATACCAGCGGCCATAGGCCGCGCCGATGCCGGTGCGATGCACCTGAAACCCGATCTTGATTGGCTCTGCTGTTTGCGCATGTGTGTAGCGCGCCCACATCGGCAGGCTCGCCGCCGCAACCCCGCCTGCCAGAGTGGACAAAGCGCCACGACGCGTTGTGCCGGTGACGCGGGCTTTGAGCCCATTTGCCGGGTCAGTTTTTGGGGTCGTCATCGCGCATCCTCCAAAGATCAATCACATTCACAGGGCAAATGCCGCACCTGCACACTCTGCGCAACCCCCTTGGGGTTGTCCACCCTTTTGCGGTTCAAGCTCTTACGCCCCGCGTGGCGTGGCCAAAAGCCATAGCCCGAATACGGTATAGCCGACCATGAAAGCGGCCAGCGGTGCCTGTCCCAGCACAGCGCGGCCGCGCCCGTGGCCGCTGCGCATCGCGAGGGCATGCGCGAGGAGGATGGCGATCACGTGGCCAGCCACGACCGTTCCCGCCTGCGCCAGCCAGATCACCTTGACCGGGCCGGGAGAATTGAGGAATCCCGCCGTCACGTGGACCTCTGCGAGGTTGAGAGCGCGCGCCAGTGCTCTCAGGACGTATTGGCCATCCACCAGAAAGGACGTGAGATAATGCGCCACGTGATAGGCCAGCGCGATGGGCAGAATGGTGGGGGCGTAAAGGCAAAAGAGGGCTGGCAGGCGCGTCGTGCCCCCTGCCAGCCGTTCGCCCAGTGCGAGCGCCCCAGAAAAAACTGCGATGAGCGCTGCGTTGGCCGCCAGCAGACCGAGCAGATTGGGCAGGATCACCGCAGAGCGCCCGGGAAATTCCAAGGGATTGATCCCGAGCAGGTCCAGCCACAGGAAGGTCTCGTTCACCCCGTCAAAGCTACCGCTGCCCAGCATCAGCAGGCAGAACACCGCGAGCCCGGTGCCTGTTGCCGGTCCGCTCAGGATTTGCCAGCCGGGCACCCCGATCGCAAGCCGCCCGCGCATCCGGCCCACAAGAGCCACATGTCGATACGCCCGCATCAGGACCGTGATCGCCTCAGCCCGGGCCATCCATGCGGGCCCGAAAAGAGCGAGCCCGGCCAACATTGCGTACCAGTAAAGCCCAATGATCAGTGCCAGCCGCCCCGGATCGGAGGGGGCGGGATCGGCGAGCAGAAACCCGGAGAACCCCAAGAAACCAAGCACAGCCGGCCAATATCCAAGGCGGCGCGGGTAGCGCAGTGGCGCGCGGCTGCCGGTCACGCGGTGCAGGAGCGCGCCGACGCCGGTCCATGGATTGAGCCAGCGCCAGACATCGCCAAGCAGCCCCTGTAGCGATACAAGCCCGATCCAGAAGACCACCCAGACCGAGAGTGGCAGCGGATTGACCCCGGGATCGCGCGGCCCGACCACGCCGCGCCAGACGAGCCAGCCCAGCACAATGGCCACGGCGAGGCTCATGATATGGCGGTGCCAGCTGCGTGGTCTCACCGCAGTGAGCCGCGCTGGCCTGAAGAGGGCATCGGTCAGCCGGTCGGGCAAGACGGCGAGCAGCGCGACGGTGATCAGCACCGTGAGGCCCCCCGCCACGATATAGATATCGGTGGGAAGCAGCAGGACAAAGCCTTGTTCCGAGGCATGCGCCCAGAGCACAGTCGTTGTCAGCGCCAGAAACACCCCGCTCAACCCGATTACCCGCATCCGCCTGCCTCTTGTCGGTCTAGTCGGTCTTGTCGGGGTATCCTGACCGTTCGTCTGATTGCGGAAAAGAGACAAATCACCACGCCAAGACACCCCCCCGCACCCAAGGTGGGCCGGGGGGCGATACCGGTTACCGCACGAAAACCAAACCGTGTCAGCCGGCCTGCCGGCGGCCTGCCGCCCGAAACTCCGTTTCTTCGGTCACGGCAAAGCGGCCCCCTGAAAGTTTCTGCAATTTTCCGGCGCGCAGGAGCTGACCGAAGGAGCGCAGCCCATCTTCTCGCGAGAAGCGATCCTGCTCGACCTCTTTCAGCTTGCCCATCAGCATGGGGCGCGAGAATTGCGGTCGTCCTTCGATGTCTGCCATATACGCCGCCGCCGCCTCGAGCAGTTCGGACAGGCCATTTGCGCCCACTTCCTCTGCAAAAGAGATAAACCCGCCGTCTTTTGCGTCGGTGACGACGTCACCTTGCAGTGCCGCAGAGGAAATACGGCGTGGGCGCACTGGCGAACGCGGCGTATCGATCCGCTGCTCCGCCACCAGCTTGAGCGGTGCCGGGCGGCTCTCTTCGGGGCGAACCGAGCGTTCGGTGTCCGCGGAAACCTGTGGGCGGCGGGGCCGCACGACATCGGCCAGATCGTTGCGATAGGGGCTGTCATCGACATTTTTGCGCAGGCTCGATCCGGCATTCTGTTCGGCCCGTGTGGCCGCGACCGCGGCACGCAAATGCTGGATCGCATTGCGCCGCTGGCTCGAGGCCGGGGCCTCAAGGTGGCTGTCGGTCTCGTCGAAAATCCGCGTCAGGTCATTCGGGGCCGCGCTTCGCTCCAATTTGCGTGCGCCCGGTTGATTTTCTGTCTCGGCGTCAACTGAGACGGTATCGTCGTCTTGGTCTTGGTCGGGACTCTCGGCTGTAGGTGTCGACGGCGCCTCGGGCTCCGGCTGCTCCTCAGCTACGGGTTCCATGTCTTGCTCGGGCTCAGATGTATCCATCGCTTCCGTTTGCGGCGATGGCGCCTCGTCCTCGAGGACCAATTCAGCCTCGACTTCGGCCAACTCACGCTGAAGCTCTGCCTCTTCCTCGGGGCTTAGAGATGTGCTTTGTCCACCAAAGAAATTCTCTGCCTCATCGTCGTAATCGCTGGCATCCTCGTCTTCTTCGAAAATACCGCTGGCCATGGCCGCCTCAAATTTCGCGCGGTTGACCTTGACAACATGCGCATCGGGCTGCTCAGCCTCAGCCTCAGCCTCAGCCTCAGCCTCAGCCTCAGCCTCAGCCTCAGCCTCAGCCTCAGCCTCAGCCTCAGCCTCAGCCTCAGCCTCAGCCTCGAGCGTTGGCGCAGCTGCCTCCGCCGCCTCGATGTGGGGCGCTGTCCGGGCTTCGGGCTGCGCGGGGGTCGCATCGGCCATCAGGGCGGCAAGCGTGTCGTCGAATCCGTCATCTTCGGCCTCGGCCTTCGGCGCGTCCGACACCTGGTCCTCCGCGTCCGCCAAAAGATCATCGAGTGTCTCTTCGGCTTGGCCGATTTCGGCGCGGTCATCCTCGGCAAAGGCCGCATTGAGGTCTTCCGCTACGGTATCAAGGAAATCCTGGGCGTGCTCGTCTTCTGTATACTGGCCATATGGATCAGAGTCCGCGCCCGAGACAACCGAACGGATACGGCTGAGCTTTGCCGCGAAACTGTCGGCCGCAGGCTCGGCGGTCACTTCGGCATCCGTGCTCGGATCCGGTGTTTCGATCGGTTCAGGGGCTGCCGCTTCGTCTGTCGCTTCGGGGGCGTCGGCAGGCGCGTCTTCGGGGTCTGCCTCGGCATGATCGTCTGCGCCGCACGCCTCGGTCTCGTCTGTCGTGACGACAACCTGAGCCGTGTCATCCGCAAGCCCGGGTTCCGAAGCGGGAGGCTGATCCTCTGCCGACTCGGCAAGGTCTGTTGCGGTATCGGCCGTGGCCACCTCGGGTTCCGCGACATCCTCTGCATGAGAAACAGCGTCTTGCGATGCGGATTCAATTGCCTCAGAGCCCGCCTCGGGGGCTGCGTCTTGGGCCGCGTCGGCTGAAGCCTGTGGCGTCTCAGGGGATTCGGCCGGTGCGCTGGCAACCTCTGGCTCGGTGTCCCGGGGTTCGGTCTGTGCCGTGGCGCTGGTCAGGGCCTGTCCGACCCCGGCGCGCAACACGATCTTGCCTCGCTCCTCATGGGCATCGACGCGACGGGATATTTCCCGCTCTGCAATCCGTGCCAGCATCTCTGCGTCAGGGGTGGGCGGCTCGGCCCCGAAATACCGGTCGTCCGATGCCAGATCACGGAAATATTCCGCAATCGCTTTCATTGTATCAAATGAATCGTCAAAGCCTTCCAGCGTGCACGAAAACGTGCCGTAGGAGACTGTCAGTATCTTACTTGAACCAACCATAATATGCGCTCGCTTTGCTTGCCTGCAAAGACAGGGTTTACCATGAAGCCACAGACCAAAGCGGCCCGATTCTTTGATCTTTACCGTATCATTTCGTGGCCAGAATGTGACATCAGGAACGTTAAGGCAACGATAACGGGTATACATGATGATTGTTCGTACATCTGATCCAATTACCCTGGTTGGGGGCGCGGAGCTACCCGAAGGGCTGTTGGAGAAGGCGATGGCCCTTGCCCCCAAGGTGATCGCGGCAGATAGCGGGGCTGATACCGCGCTGGATCACGAGATCATCCCGCATGCCGTGATCGGTGATTTCGACAGTATCTCGGATGCTGCGCGCGCGCGCATCCCCGAGGCTGTGCAACATGCAGACCCCGATCAGGACAGCACGGATTTCGAGAAATGCCTCGCGGCGATCGAGGCGCCGCTCATAATCGGGCTTGGATTTTTTGGGGACCGGCTCGATCATCAACTCTCGGCGTGCAATGCATTGACCCGCAGCGCCTGGCACCGTTGCATCCTTCTGGGGCAGGGCGACCTGATGTTCCTGTGCCCGCCCACGATCGACCTGCCGTTGCCCGATGGGTGTCGGGTGTCTCTTTTCCCGCTGGGGGCTGTCGAGGGGGTGTCGGATGGGTTGCGCTGGCCGATTTCAGGGCTCAATTTTTCGCCTGACGGACGTGTCGGCACCTCAAACGCGGCCACCGGGCCGGTGCATCTGTCGGTGACCTCGCCGAAGATGTTGGTGATTCTCCCGCTCGAAATGCTGACCCTCGCGGCGCGCGCCCTGCGCGACGCCACTGCCCGATGGCCCGCGCGCCGTGACAAGGAGTCCTCCGAATGTCTCTGACAGAGCGTCTCGGACAATGGATCGACGCCGTTGTGTTCGATCTTGGCCGGCAAATGCGCTGGACCTTTCTGCCGCCCCTGATGATTTACTTCGCCGCGGGGTTTTCCGGCCTGACGATGATCGTCGGAACCTTTTTCGTTAAGGAATATCTGGATCTTTCCGCCGCCTACCTTGCGGGTCTTGCCTTTTGGGCGGGGCTGCCATGGGCGCTCAAGATGCCGTTGGGCCATCTGGTTGATATCATCTGGCGCTGGAAGTGGCTGTTGGTCTACCTCGGGGCCGGGTTGATCGCGCTGTCTGTCCTGATCATGTTCCTGCTGCTCACGCAGACCGAGGCGATGACCGCGATCATGCCAATGGCGGCCTGGTATGTCACCTCGTACCTGTTGGCACCTTGTGGACTTGTCATTCAGGACGCGGTCGCGGATGCGATGTCTGTCGAGGCGGTGCCGCGCGTCGATGCAGATGGGACCCCCATACCGCAAGATACCGCGCGTGCCCTGCATACCACGATGCAGACCCTGGGACGCTTTGCGCTCATATCGGGCACGGTCGCGGTTGCCGCGCTCAACATCTACATGTTCTCTGGCATCGAAGCTCTCGACGCTGAGGGCAAACGTGCGACCTATGCGATGATTTATCTCGCGGCGCTGTCGATCCCGCTGGTCTCGGTCTCGGGCGTGTTGCTTGCGGCCTGGCAGAAATACCGCCTGCGCCGGGGATTGCTGGACCGTGGCCTTGAGGCTGCCGAGGCCGATATGCTCTTTGAGCGTCCGGGCGAAGAGACCAAAGCCAACCCTTGGTATTTCATAGGCGGGGCCGGATTCGTTGCGCTCTCGCTGACCATCGGCTTGGGCAATATCCCCTATGGTCAGGAAATCATCTTTGCGGGGTCCATGGCCATCGTGCTCTTGCTCATGCGGCAGCTTGTGGCCGCTTTGCCGGTGGCGCAGGCGCGCACCCTGATTGGTACGGCCGTCATTATCTTCATCTTTCGTGCGACGCCCCGGCCCGGTGATGGCTATACGTGGTTCTCCATTGATGTACTTGGGTTCGATCAGCAGTTCCTGTCAGTGCTGTCGCTGATCACATCGCTGCTGACGTTGGCGGGCATGGTGATCTTGCGGCCCTTGATGGCGCATCGCAGCATTGTCTACATCGTGGTTTTGCTGACCTTGGCCTCGGGTATTCTTTCCCTGCCCAATATCGGCTTTGTCTACGGGGTGCACGAGATCACGGCCGCGATGACCGCAGGCGTGGTGGACGCACGGTTTATCGCCGTGCTCGACACTGCGATCGAATCGCCTCTGGGACAGATCGCGATGATCCCGATGCTGGCCTGGATCGCGCGCAATGCGCCCGACAATCTCAAGGCGACGTTCTTTGCCGTGATGGCGTCCTTCACCAATCTTGCGCTTTCGGCCAGCTCTCTGTTGACGAAATACCTGAACGAGATCTTCGTGATTACCCGAGAGGTGACGGACCCAGATACGGGGGCGGTCACAACGCCTGCCGACTACAGTGAATTGGGGCTGTTGCTGATTACCGTTGCAGTTGTCACTGTCGGCCTTCCTCTGGTTAGCGTTTTCGTGGTTCAACGCACCGCCCTGCGGAGCCGGGACTAGACAGGGACCATCAAGTGCCGCCTAAGGTAGGCGGCACGCGCGCGTGGCACCTCATTTAACGAGTGTATTTTATGAAAGGCGTGAGCGTACCGATCCGGTCATAGAGATGGCGCGCGGTCGTGTTGAAGTCTTGCGTCAGCCAATAGACAGCGGGGCGGCCATCGGCGTCGGCGCGCGCATAGACCGCTTCGATCAGGGCGCGACCAATACCACAGCCACGCGCCTGCGGCGCAGCGTACAGGTCTTGCAGATAGCAGACCTGTTCCGTGCGCCAATTATGCGCGTGATAGATGTAGTGCACGAGCCCCACCGGCTCTCCCTCCCGTACCGCCAACAAGCCGTTCTGGTCCGGATGCTGCGGCGAGATCAACCGGGCAAAGGTGATGTCGTAGGTCTCGTCCGGCAGGACGGTCTCATAGAAAGCAAGGTATGCTCGCCAGAGCTCACCCCAATTCGGGCGGTCGCGTGCCTCGATGGGGCGAAGTGTCAAGTCATCTGTCATGACGCATCAAGGCCATGCCAAGTTGCCAAAGGCAAGAGGTGGTCACTCATCCTACTCGGCGGCAACCGCCTTGGGATCGGCGAGCGTCACGATATCCATCATGATGGTGTTGAGCTCGAAATCCTTGGGCGTATAGACCCGCGCCACGCCCATTTCGCGCAACCGTCGGGCGTCCTCTTCGGGGATGATACCGCCGACGATCACCGGCACATGCCCGAGACCCGCGTTGCGCATTCGCTCCATCAGGTCCTCCATCAGCGGCATGTGCGATCCTGACAGGATCGACAGACCCACCACATGCGCGGCCTCGTCCTGTGCGGCACTGACGATCTCTTCGGGCGTCAGGCGGATGCCCTCATAGCCGATATCCATCCCGCAATCGCGGGCGCGGAAGGCGATCTGTTCGGCCCCGTTGGAATGACCATCGAGTCCCGGCTTGCCGACGAGAAATTTCAGACGCCGCCCGAGGCTGTCGCTCACCGCGTCCACGGCGTCTCGGATCTCATCCAGCCCCTCGGTCATGTTCGACGGGCTGCGCGAGACACCTGTGGGGCCGCGATATTCGCCGTGAATGGCGCGCATCTGCTCGGCCCATTCGCCGGTGGTGACACCCGCCTTGGCCGCCGCGATGGAGGCGGGCATGATGTTCTCCCCGGCCTCCGCCGCCGCGCGCAGATCCGCAAGCGCCGCCTTGACCGCGCCCGCATCGCGCGCGCGCCGCCACTCTTCCAGCCGCCCGATCTGATCGGCCTCGACGGCCGCATCGACCACCATGATGCCGCCATCCTCGGTCTGCAGCGGCGAGGGCTCTCCCTCCTGCCACTTGTTGACGCCGACGACCACGGTCTCGTTGCGCTCGATCCGGCCGAGGCGTTCGGCGTTGCTGTCGACCAGCCGCGATTTCATGTACTCGATGGCCGAGACCGCGCCGCCCATGCTGTCGAGACCCGCCAACTCATGCCGCGCGCCGTCTTTCAGCGCCTCGACCTTGGCGTCAACCGCCGGGTTGCCCTCGAAGAGATCGTCGAATTCCAGCAGGTCCGTCTCATAGGCGAGGATCTGCTGCATCCGCATCGACCATTGCTGATCCCAGGGGCGCGGCAGGCCAAGTGCCTCGTTCCAGGCGGGCAATTGCACCGCCCGCGCGCGCGCCTTTTTCGACAGCGTCACCGCCAGCATCTCGATCAGGATGCGGTAGACGTTGTTCTCGGGCTGCTGCTCGGTCAGGCCGAGGGAGTTGACCTGCACGCCATAGCGAAAGCGGCGGAACTTGGGGTCTTCGACGCCATAACGCTCCTGCAATATCTCGTCCCACAGATCGACGAAGGCGCGCATCTTGCACATCTCGGTGACAAAGCGGATGCCCGCGTTGACGAAGAACGAAATCCGCCCGGCGAGGATCGGGAAATCCTCTTCCGGCACGCGCGGCTGCAACTCGTCCAGCACCGCCACGGCGGTGGCCAGCGCAAAGGCCAGCTCCTGTTCGGGCGTCGCCCCCGCCTCTTGCAGGTGGTAGGAACAGACATTCATCGGGTTCCACTTGGGCACATGCTTGTAGCAATATTCGGCGACGTCGCCGATCATCTTGAGGCTCGGCTTGGGCGGGCAAATGTATGTACCGCGCGACAGGTATTCCTTGATCAGATCGTTCTGCACCGTGCCTTGCAGGGCAGTGGTATCCGCGCCCTGTTCCTCGGCCACCGCGATATAGAGCGACAACAGCCACGGCGCCGTGGCGTTGATCGTCATCGAGGTGTTCATCTGATCCAGCGGAATCTGGTCAAAGAGCGCGCGCATGTCGCCCAGATGGCAGACCGGCACGCCGACCTTGCCGACCTCACCCTTGGCCAGCACGTGATCGCTGTCATAGCCCGTCTGCGTCGGCAGGTCGAAGGCGACCGACAGCCCGGTCTGCCCGCGCGCCAGGTTCGAGCGATAGAGCGCGTTCGAGGCCTGCGCCGTCGAGTGGCCCGCATAGGTGCGGATGAGCCAGGGGCGATCTTTCTGCGTCTGCGTCATGTACGGGCCTCGTGAATCAGGTTGCGCAATTTTCTTACGTTCCGCGCAATGTAACGGCAACAAACTGGCGCTGTCAATTCGCTGCATCGCGGCATATGCGCCGCTCCGGCGTCTCCGCCCACTCCCCTGTCACCCTCGGACTTGATCCGAGGGTCTCTTGGCCGGGAGATCCTCTGGTCAAGCCAGAGGATGACGGAGAGGCACCCATTTACCGTGCCTGCGTTCCCTGCTTATCTGGAGCAATGACACAAACGGTCGATATGCCCCTTTGGGCGCTGCTCTTGTTGATCGCCTTCGCGGGCGTGACCTTTGCGTCGCATTTCCTGTTCCCGTCGGTGCGCTGGTTCTTTCGTCGCCGGATGGAGCGGGCGGTTGCCCGGCTCAACGAGAGGCTGGAGCGGCCCATCGAGCCGTTCAAGCTGGCGCGGCGCTATGACATGATCCAGCGGCTGATCTACGACCCCGAGGTCAGCCGCGCCATCGCGGAACATGCCCGCAAGCAAGGCATCCCCGAGAATGTCGCCTTCGAGAAGGCCAAAGGCTACGCGCGCGAGATCGTGCCGAGTTTTTCCGCCACCGCGTATTTCGGGATCGCGATCCGCCTCGCCAAATGGCTCAGCCGCTCGCTCTACCGCGTGCGGCTGGGGCATTTCGACGAGACGCTGACCGGCATAGACCGCGATGCGACGGTGGTGTTCGTGATGAATCATCGCTCGAACATGGATTACGTGCTGGTCACATGGCTGGCCGCCGAACGCTCGGCGCTGTCGTATGCCGTGGGTGAGTGGGCGCGGGTCTGGCCGCTGTCGCGGTTGATCAAGGCGATGGGGGCCTATTTCATCCGCCGCAAGTCGCGCGGGGCACTCTATCGCCGGGTGCTGGCGCGCTACGTGGGCATGGCCACCGATGGCGGTGTCACGCAGGCGATGTTCCCCGAGGGCGGGCTGAGCCTGAACGGCGGCTTGCAGGAGCCGCGTCTTGGCCTGCTGAAATACCTCGTCGAGGAGCGTGAACCGGGCGGGCGCGACGTGGTCTTTGTGCCCGTCGCGCTGAACTATGACCGGGTGTTCGAGGACCGGCTGCTGGTCGCCGCCGATCAGTCGGGCGGGCGGCGGTTTCCGGCGCGGATCAGCGTGGTGGCGCGGTTCATCCTGCGGCAGGGCTGGCTCAAACTGCGCGGGCGCTATCACCGCCACGGCTATGCCGCCGTCAGTTTCGGCGCGCCGATGTCGTTGCGCGCCTATCAGGCGGAGCACCCGGCGGGCGGCGTCGAGGGGCTGGCGCGGGCGCTGATGGCGCGAATCGGGGCCGAGGTGCCGGTGCTGCCGGTGCCGCTGGTG
>NZ_CAMYMD010000011.1 GCF_947259555.1 uncultured Roseovarius sp. | reverse complement strand
GCGCCCGCGCCGGATGCGCCGCGCCCCGCGGCGGTGCCAGACCCCGAGCCAGCGCTGCCCGACGCGGTCGCAGAGACCGATCCGACCCCGGTGCCGGACCAGAGCGCGACCGAGGACACAGCCCCCGAAGAGCCAGAGAGCGCCATCGAGGATCAACCGCAGGAACGCGCCCTGACCCGCTACGCCGCGACGGGCATCTGGCAAATGCCGCCGAGCCCGCCTGCTGTCCCCGAGGCCACGGGCTTTGACGATTTCTACCTCACCTCAATCGACGAACCGGTCAACATTCAGGATGCCGTCGCCCTGCCCGAAGCCCCCGAGGCCCGCCGCGACAGGCGCCCCGAAACCCCGGCCTCGCCAGCCCCGCCGGGCACACAGTTCACGCTTGATGAACGTGGCCTCGTCGAGGCGACACCGGATGGCGCGCTGACCCCTGATGGCATTGTCGTGCGTGCGGGGCCGCCACCGGTCGAGCCGCCTGAGGTCCCGCCGCGCGCGGTGTCCGTGCCAGGGCTGGAACAGAGCGTGGAGGAGGCCGCCGAACGTGCCCGGCTTGGCGAGATTCGCCCGCGCACGCGACCCGACGATCTGGACGAGCAACAGGAGCGCGGCGCGCTCTCGGGGCGCACCCGGACAGAGCTTGCGGCGTTGCGTCCGCGTGAGCGCCCCGAAACCATCGAAGACGACGCCCCGGAGACCGCTGCGCCGGATGTGAGCGCCGCGTCATTGGCCACAGCCCTGATCGAAGCCAACCGCACGGCGGACCCGGACGCGCTGCCGCAGGCGGTGGCCCGTTCGATGAAGCCACGGCAGCGCCCGGACGCGGTGGAGCGCACGGCGCGTCAGATCCAGACCCGGCAGGAAACGCCCGTTGCCCGCACTGTGACCGCCGCCCGTGTCGCGCCCCGTATCCCAAGCTCTGCTTCCGTCGCGCGGCAGGCGACGGACCGCAACGCGATCAATCTGCGCAACGTCAATCTCATCGGTGTGTACGGCAACCCGCAGAACCGGCGCGCGCTGGTGCGGCTCTCCAACGGGCGCTACCAGAAAGTGCAGGTTGGCGACCGCCTCGACGGCGGGCGCGTGTCCGCCATCGGTGACACCGAATTACGCTACAACAAACGCGGTCGCGACGTCGTGTTGCGCATGCCCAAAGGATAACGCAACCATGACAGCCACCGGGCACCGACAGGGCTGATGGAAGGGTTTCTGTTTCAGGCCACGATCTATCTCGCCGCCGCTGTCATTGCGGTGCCACTGGCGGCGCGGTTGGGCTTTGGGTCGGTGCTGGGCTATCTCGCGGCGGGGATTCTGATCGGGCCGGTCACCGGCCTCGTGGGCGGGCATGAGACCGCCGAGTTGCAGCATGTCGCCGAATTCGGCGTCGTGATGATGCTGTTCCTGATCGGTCTGGAGCTGGCGCCG
Source organism: uncultured Roseovarius sp. (assembly GCF_947259555.1). Lineage (GTDB taxonomy): Bacteria > Pseudomonadota > Alphaproteobacteria > Rhodobacterales > Rhodobacteraceae > Roseovarius. The sequence goes on along the minus strand of NZ_CAMYMD010000011.1, from coordinate 2,726 downwards.
CGCGCCCTGTGGGACATGCGCCACCGGCTGCTTGGCCTCGGGGGGTTGCAGATCACGCTCACCACCGCGGCGGTGATGATCGGGGGGATGCAACTGCTTGGCCTCGGGTGGAGCGTGGCACTCGCCATCGGTCTGGCCTTTGCGCTCTCGTCGACCGCCATCGTGCTGCAAACCCTGTCAGAAAAGGGGCTGATGCAGACCGGGGGCGGGCGCTCTGCCTTTTCGGTTCTGCTGACTCAGGATATCGCGGTCATTCCGATGCTAGCATTCCTGCCGCTGCTGGCACTGCCCAAGAGCCCCGACATGGTGATGGGCGCATTGATTTCGCGCGACTCGGGGGTCGCGGCGCATGCCGATACCTCCGCACCGCATCAGGCCGCGCAAAGCTTTATCGCATCGCTGCCGGGCTGGGGGGCGACACTGGTCACCATCGGCGCGGTGGTTGCGATCATTCTCACTGGCGTTTACCTGACGCGCCCCGTCTTTCGGTTCATTCATTCGGCCCGGCTGCGCGAGATGTATACCGCGCTCGCCCTGCTGATCGTCGTGGGCATCTCTTTTCTGATGATGCTTGTCGGCCTCTCACCGGCCCTTGGGGCCTTTCTTGCGGGTGTCGTTCTGGCCAATAGCGAGTTCCGGCACGAGCTGGAGAGTGATCTGGCGCCGTTCAAGGGCCTGTTGCTGGGGTTGTTCTTTATCACCGTGGGGGCGGGCATCAATTTTACAGTGCTTTTCGGCGCGCCCTTCCTGATTCTGGGCCTCTCTGCCGCGCTCATCGTGACCAAAGGCACAATTCTCTACATCCTCGGGCGGCTCTTTTCGCTGCGCGGGCGCGAACTGTGGCTCTTTACCCTGTCACTCGCGCAGGCGGGTGAATTCGGGTTCGTTCTCGTGGCCTTTTCGGTGCAACAGAACGTGCTGCCCACGCGGCTGAGCGAAATGCTCTTGCTGATCATCGCACTCACCATGCTGATCACGCCCTTGCTGTTCATCCTTTACGATTGGCTGTCGCGGCGGATGACTGAGACCACCGACAAGGTCGAGGCCGACAAGATCGACAGGACAGCGCCGGTGATCATCGCGGGGATCGGGCGCTTTGGGCAGATCGTCAACCGGCTGGTGCGGTCAAGCGGCTTTGATACCGTGGTGCTTGACCATGATCTGCACACGATTCAGCGTATGCGCCGGTTTGGCGTGAAGGGATTTTTTGGCGACCCCACCCGCCCTGACCTGCTGCACGCCGCCGGGCTGGCCGAGGCGCGCATTCTGGTGGCTGCGCTGGACGATCCCGATGCGGTGGTCAGGCTCGTCAGCTTTGCCCGGCGGGAGTGCCCGGATTTGCACATCATCGCCCGCGCGCACGACCGCACGCATGTGTTCCGCCTCTATCAGGCGGGGGCGAATCAGATCGTCAGGGAACTCTTTGACAGCTCGCTGCGCGCCGGGCGCTACGTGCTGGAGAACATGGGCCTGACAGATTTTGAAGCCGCCGAACTGGAACAGACGTTTTATCACCACGATCGCCATTCGGTCCGCGAACTCGCCGCGTTGTGGGACCCGCATACCCCTACGGTCGAAAACGACGCCTATATCGGCCGCGCCCGCGAACTGGAGCAGGAATTGCAGACCATGCTGCTCTCGCAACTCGAAGAAATCGACACGCCGGACACCAAGACCAAACCCGGTGACTAAAGCAATTTCAGAAAAAGTTGATAGACTTTTTCGGTTCGAAATTGCGCAAAAACAATGAACTACGGCGTTACGACTGTTTCAACGAAAAGTCGAAACGCTGTAGCCTTTGGCCCCCGGTTCAATACGGGTGTGTGCCGCCATCCCATGTCTGAAAGCAGCCGGTGTCGGCCAAAGACAGCGTTTCAAACCGGTCCATCAGCCCGGCGGCGGCCTCATCCACCGAAATCTCGGCGGCCTCGCCCCCCATGTCGGTGCGCACCCAACCCGGGTGGTAGATGCCGACGGCAATCTCGTCGCCGCGCAGATCAGCGGCGAGGTTGCGCCCGAGATTGAGCGCCGCCGCCTTGGAGGCGCGGTAGATATAGCTGCCGCCCGGCGCGCGGGTATGGCTGGCCATCTGGCTGGAGATGATGGCGATCCTGGCACCTTGCGCGGCGCGCAGGTTGGGCAGCAGGCTCTGGATGCTGAGGAACACGCCGGTGACGTTGGTGGCGAATGCCTCGGCCCACATCGCCGCCGGGTAGCCGGTGTCGAGCGGCTGGCCCTTGTCGGGATAGATGCCCGCGTTGCAGATCAGCAGATCGACGGGGCGGTCGGTGAGATGTTCTGCGAGGGTCGCGCAGGACACCGGGTCGGTCACGTCGAGGGCCAGCAGATCATCCACGGGCACCCGCGCGGTGCCGGTGACCTGATGCCCGGCGGCGCGGTAGCGGTCTGCCATTGCATGGCCGATGCCGCGATTGGCACCTGTGATGACGATATGCATGGTGGCGGGCTCCTCTGGGTCAGTTCGACTTGCGGCGCGGCAGGAAGGGCAGGGGCGCCACCGGCACCCCCTCTTCGATCAGCTTGCGCGCCTCGTCCGCCTTGGCCTCGCCGTATATACTCCGGCCGGGGGACAGACCGGCATGCATATCGCGCGCTTCGCTGGCAAAGTTCAGCCCGACATAATCGGAATTTTCCTCGATCTTTCGCCGCAACTCCGCAAGCGCCTGCTCGGCCGGGCTCGGCGCGGCGGGCGGCGCGGGCTCGGG
>NZ_CAMYMD010000010.1 GCF_947259555.1 uncultured Roseovarius sp. | reverse complement strand
TGTTCACCGAAAGCTGCGTGCTGGCAAGGTTGCCGTCGACATCGGTGACCGACAGGCCCGCGATGGCAAGCGGCGCGTCCTCGTCGACGCTTTGTGGACCCGGCACGGTGTTGACCGGCGCGTCGTTCGTGCCGGTGACGGTGATCGTGACGGTCGCGGTATCGCTGTCTCCATCGGTATCAAAAACCCGGTAGACAAAAGTGACATCACGCGGCTCTCCCAGCGCGAGGTCTTCGAAATCACTGCCCGGATCAAACGAAAAGGTGCCGTTCGCGTTCAGCACCAGTGTCCCCAGCGCGGGAGCAGTGACCAACTCAACCCGGTCCACCAAATCCGGCACGTCGTCGTTGGCAACGACGGCACCAAAGGGGACCGCGCCCGGTTCGGCGTCAAGGCTGACGGTATCGTCCACGGCCACGATCGGCTTGTCTTCCGGATTCACTTCGACGCCGTCCACGACGACGCGCAGCGCTTCGATTTCGCGCACCGACAGACCGCTGTGGGTGGTGTAGACGGCCGAACTCGCTTCGCCTGTCGCCGGATCGGTTTCGGCTGCGATGAAGGCCAGCAGTCCTGCCACATCGGCCTGCCAGCGTGGGTCGAGCCACTCGGCGCGGGTTAAGTGCAGCACCAGCGTGTCAATCCCGCGCCCGCCTCGGTAATCGTCCGTGACGCCGGCATTTTCAGCAATTGTCTGCGCCAAGGTGTCGTTGCCGCCACCGCCAATGGCCAGATCGTTGCCGGCACCGCCGTCAAGGTAGTCGGCGAAGCCGATCCCTATATCGCTGGCAGAGCCGCTGCCGCGCCCGTGATAGCCGCTTCCCGAGCCTGAACCCGAGCCATGGCCCTTGCCGCGCCCGTAATAACCGCTTCCCGAGCCTGAACCCGAGCCATGGCCCTTGCGGTGATGGCCGCCGTCACCGCTTCCGGACCCATAACCGCTTCCGGAGCCATAACCGGGCAACGCGTCGCCATAGAGGCGGTCGTCATCGGCTCCGCCCAGCACTGTATCCTCGCCAAGGCCGCCGATCACCAGATCGTTTCCAGACCCGCCATCGAGGTAATCGTCAAAGGTCTGGGCCGTACCGCCCCACGAACCGCTACCCGAGCCAGCCCACGGACCGCTGCCCGAGCCAGCTCCTTGAAAGTACCACGAGCCCGAACCCGAACCATGATGGCCCGAGCCCGAACCGCTCTCCGCACTGCCATCGCCATATAGCGTGTCGTTGCCGTCGCCTCCGTAAACGGTATCGTTGCCCGATCCGGCGCTGATCTTGTCGTCGCCGTCACCGGCCGCCACGACATCATCTCCTTTTCCGCTACGGATCCGGTCGTCGCCCTCTGCGGTGGTGACAGCGTCGTTGCCGTCGCCCGACTTTACATTTGCCGTGCCAGAGTGAACGTCGACCGTGTCATTCCCCTTGCCGGTATCGATCCGGTTGGTGCCGCCGTCCACCGTGACCCTGTCGTCGCCTCGCCCGGTGTTGATCCGGTCGTTGCCCGAGCCTGAGGTGACGACGTCATTTCCCTTGTTGGTGTCAATCCGGTTGTCGCCCTCGCCCCCCGAAACGGTGTCGTCGCCTTTACCCGCTTTCACCGTATCGTCGCCATCCCCGCCGTGAATGCGATCGTTCCCGTCGCCGCCTTTGATCCGGTCGTCGTCAGCGCCGCCATGGATCTCGTCATCGCCGCGACCGCCGTAGATCTTGTCGTTGCCATCCTGACCGTACAGCGTGTCATCGCCGGCGCGCCCGAAGATTTTGTCGCGGCGGTTCGTCCCCAAATAGATGTCATCGCCAGCAGTGCCATTATACTTTGCCATGGAAATGTTCCCCCGAAATTCCCGGCGCCGGCAAAGTGCGGTTGGTCACTCGCCCGCTAAAATGAACAGCTTGTAAGGTCGATAAAATTAGGAGCTTTCAAGGCTCCGACCCGGTTCCCACAGAAACGGCTGTCACTACTATTCGGCTTGATAAATCAGCTTTGTGTCAAGTCGGAAGTTCGTCTTCACCGCGGTGAAGACGAAGCTTGCGCGTACCGCCGGGATTGTCCTGCGATGCGAATCGCAACTGGTTTCAGACATTTACGGCACGAAATTCAGAAGGGCGGGGCAGGGTGCGCACGAAGCGAGGCGAGTCCCAATCGTGGGGAACGCAATCGAATGTGCCGAATGCGAAAGTCGTTTCATGACGGGAATACCGAATCAGACGTGCTGTTCAATACGCTCTGACAACCGCCCGAACAGCGGCGCAAGGGGCGTCAGGTCAGCGCTCGATTCACTCCATCCCCGCAGTTTGTTCAGGTGTCGCAAGACCAACGCGCGGGTCAGTCCGATCCGGTCCCGCGCCAGACTTTCATCGTGGTTCCACCAGCGGCCTTCCTGTACCCACCGTCGCAGGAGCATGTCAAGCCTGACCGTTCCATGCAGTACCGCCATGATGCGCCAATCCGACACTGTTTGGCGCGGGTAAAGCAGCGCCAATAACCGCGTCTCATCGAAACCGGCCAGCGGGCACCATTCGTCTGCAAGAAGCCAGGCCAGGTCGTCCGAGGGACGCCGCAGACCGCAATGCTCCCAGTCGATCCAGCCTATGCGACCGGGCGCCGTAACGATTGCATTGCCTGGTCGAGCATCCCATTTCACTGGCGCCCAGTCCGTGACGGTCATCCGGTCCACCAGGCGTTCGATGTCGAGGTTCGGTATCGGCAAGCCGTTCGTCTCTGCCAGGCGCAGCGGAGCGCACGCAAGATCTGTCACCCAACCGGGTCTTACACCGATTTTCGGCAGCGTTTCGGCGGTCGGATGCCGCCGCAGGATCGCGTGCGCGCGCGCTAACGCTTCAACGGCCTCCCAAAGCAGCCCCGCATGCCGAGACGGCTCTGCCGCATCGAGCACTTCGCTGAGACGCCGCCCTGGAAGAAATGATTGCACGACAACCCGACCGCTACGTGCTACGAGTTCCGGGGCAACTCCCGCGCCGGCCAGCGCAGAAAGTACTGTCGCCTCAAGTGCTGCGCGGGATGTGGACCTGCGCTCCGCTACCGCGTACCGTTCCATTCCCAGGCGTGCGATCACTGTCTTCCGGTCGGCTCCGCCCGGTGCCTCAAACGCATCGGGGTCGCGCCCCAGGATATCCCGGCAGACAGCCGCCAGACGTTTGGACCTGCGCTCATCTAGTTGCTGCGCCAACTATTCCCCCAGTGCTCTGCACGTTCGGCTTTTCGCCCCATTCACCACACCGATCAGTACGTTTTCAGGACCCATCTTGGAAGCACGTATCGTCTGTCCGCCGTCAGGATCTCCGAGCCAGCTGGCAGCCTGACCTGAGAGAGGGTCTGACACATCTGGTTGGTTTGATTATGCGGCGGATGTGCGGTGACGCAATGCGCTCCATCAAAAAGAAGATGAAGCACGACAAGGCGAGCTACTACAAAACCCACGGGCTCAGGAAAAACGCGACGATCGAGCTTTATCTGGCCGGATGTGATGACGAGACGGTCAAGGCTGTTACCGGTCATTCAGGCGTTGAGATGCTGAAAAATATGGCGGACCGGTCCGGCAGAGGGAGCTGGCCAAGCGCGCTCAAGAGGCAAGACATCAAATGGAACGAAGCAAGACCGAAACGTGAAAGTTTCAACGCTTGTTTCAAAAACTGGAAGAAGGGACAAACACGGTGACGCAAGTGCCTGATTTTATTGGAGGCGAGTACCGGAATCGAACCGGTGTACACGGATTTGCAATCCGTAGGCGCTCTCTGATTTTCTTTGAAAAAAATGTAAACTGGCCACTTTTTGCTACTATAGTTTTCAATGGCTTAGCGGTGCGTTGTAAACTGACCTCTTCCATATTTTGGTGCTGTTGAGGCGCGGTTGAATGGCATCGCGGCGTCAGGAATTCCCCTGGCTACAGGGATATCGTGGGCGACCTGATCGTCTGATTTCTGCCGCCTGCTGCAAGGACCCAGTTCCTTGCGATGAAACCCATTTCATCTCATTCCTCGCCCTTTTCGCCTGCGGCTGCCAATCTTTCAGCCGCAGACTATCTCCGTATCCTTCATCCTTCCGGAAGCAGGGGAAAGGTCTCCTTCTTTGTCCTGATAGGAAAGGATAACTACGCCACGCGGACGCACGAAGTCAGTGTTGCTCCAACCATTGCCGAGGCGCTATTGGATCAGACGGGATATGTCACACTGAATCGGTTTTATGGGCCACGTAACGGATCGAATCTGGCTCAGATCAACGCCCTTTTTCTTGACCTCGACGTGCATCGCCTCCCGGGAAGCAACCAGCCGCATGAGCATTGGGCAGAACAGTTTCAGTCCGAAGTTGCCAAGAAAAATCTGCCAATGCCGTCGCTCCTCACTTTCACGGGCAGAGGCCTTTGCGCTATCTGGCTGCTTGAGCCAATTCCCCCGGTGGCACGGCCACGATGGGGCAAGGCTCTGGGTTCGCTCATTGAGCTATTTCGGCATATGGGTGCCGACTCAAGTTGCAGCGATACGGCAAGGGTCTTCAGGATCCCAGGAACTACCAATGAAAAATCAGGCCTTGAGGTGCGCACGATCGGTGGCACGCTCAAAAGGTACCCCTTCGATGATCTGGCCGATCGGATTTTCAAAGCAGCTGGGCGGCCTACCCGCCGCGAACTCGAAGAGAAGAAACGGGTCAATCACGCGAAACCGAAGACGAATGCGTTTGGTGGCCTGTCCCCAGAGCGCCGCTTCGAGATGATACTGCAGGACCTCGACAAGATTGCAGCGCACTGGGGCGGGACAATCCCTGAGGGACATCGCAATACCTACCTGCACCTTGTTGCCACGGCCCTCACGCACACCAAAACAACCTCAGAGATCGAAAAAACGGTCACGCAGATCGCTGCATTAGCGACGCCGGGTTTATCGGACAGGGAGATTTCTGGAGTGATAAAAAGCGCAGAGAAGCGCGCGGAGGCAGCCATCTCTTCCAATCCCTTGCTCGATGGTCGATTGCATTATTCAGGAAGCGAGATCGCCGAAAGGCTTGATATATCTGACGAAACGGCCCGCAGCCTGGGTCTCCAGCAGGTCTTTTCGGAACAGGAACGCAACCGCCGGAAAGCGAATCGAGAGAAGGAGCGTCGGCGTGCTGCTGGCGTGCAATCACGAGAAGACTGGCTGGCCTGCAACGCAGCGTCACGTAATAAACCATGGGAGATCGCCGGTATCTCCCGGACGAAGTGGTATGAATTGGGCCTGCACAAGAACAAATAATCAACGTGAAAAATCCGGACAGGTCCGTGTCCGGTACAAGGGCGTAAGCCGTAAGCGGTGCGCCGTTCACACGTGTTTGGGATAGTTCCAAGGAAGCAAGTCGTTGATGTCGTTTTGCTTATGCCCGCCTGCGATGGCGGTCAGGACATTGGATAAGTAGCCATGGGGTTCGATC
>NZ_CAMYMD010000009.1 GCF_947259555.1 uncultured Roseovarius sp. | reverse complement strand
GCATCCGGCGCGGGCGCAGGGTCGGGCGCGGGGTCGGTTGGGGCCGGGCTTGGCTCCACCGACGGGGTGACCGCGATCTGGGGCTCTGACCTGCGAAACAGTCCGGAAATGCCATCTTCGACAAAGATCGTTGCAAACGCGGCCACGCCGACAAGGAACAAGAGCAGGACTGCCGTCAGGATCAGGCCCAAAAAGCGCGGCTTGCCCCGCGTTGCCTGTTGATCGCGGGCCCCGAAAATGGTCATGCGCTGCGCCTCGGAGACCGGGGCAGCTATGGCCGTGGCCGGGCTCTCAGATGTCGGGTCCGCGGCGGGGCTGTCACGACGCGAGAAAAGGCCGGAGCGCGCGCGCGCCTCCTCCTCTTGCGCCGGGTCCGGGGCGAGGCTGGCGGCGGCCAGCTCGGTCAGGGCGGCGTCGGTCGCACCGGTGATCTCGGTGCCGTTGTCGGGGCTTGTCTGCTCGGCCTCGGGGGTCGCATCGGGCGCCGGGGTAAAGCGCGCCGCACCCGACAGCCGTGGCGCGCCGTCAGCCGGCACTGCGCGATCCGCGCGCATGCTGGCAAACGTGAGCGCGGACGTATCGGCGCCGGGCGCCGGGGCCGGGTCAGCCGGTGGCTCTGAGGGCGGCCCCTTGGGCTCGGGCTTCGGGCTGTCCTGATCTTCGGGCGGTGCCACGACGGGTGCCGTATCGTCCGTTGGCGGCACCTCCGGCATATGGGCCCGACCGATGATCTGTACCGGGGCGTCGTCCCGATCCACACCTGTCGCTTGCGCGGCGGCACCGAAAAACGGCTCGCCCGCGAACCCGTCGGTTTCGGGCCGCGCGACAAAGCTGACCGGGTTGAACTGATGCTCAACGGCAAAGGCTTCGGCCTCATCCAGCGTCTCGCTCGCGAGCGCGGCGATATAGAACCGGCCCTTGTCCACGCTCCAGTCATAGACCAGATCGTCGATATGATAGGGGGTCGCACCCTCCAGCGCCTCGGCGGCGGCGCGGTCGTAATCACCGTCCTGCACGCTGGCGGCTGGCAGATCGAGATATTTGATCTGCTCATCGGGGATTACGAGTTTGGTCGCGAGACCGGACGGATCGAGTGCTGTCGCCTTGGCGCGCAGCCGCGAGAGGTCACCTGCAAGATCGTCGGCGTCGAGCGCGACTTCACCCACCAGATGCCAGCCCGCGCTGCCCGCGCGATGCAAAAGGCCGATGCCTTCAAAGGACAGGGAGAGGGCGAAATTCGGTTTCATGTCTAACGCTCTAACACTCGTCCGGCGCAAGCGGGAGTCTTTGGTGGCATGACCGCAAGTCTATAGCAGCTTGCCGCCGAGGCCAACCGTCTGGCTGACCTCGGCGAAAGGACATTGCTCAGCCTCCGGCCTTGGCCAGTGCCTGATCGAGATCGGCGATCAGATCGTCCGCATTCTCGATCCCGATGGAAATACGCACCACGTTGGGCGCGGCACCGGCGGCGGTTTGCTGCTCCGGCGTCAGCTGCCGGTGGGTGGTCGAGGCCGAGTGGATGATCAGCGACCGCGTATCGCCCAGATTGGCCACGTGGCTGAACAGCTCAAGGCTGTCGACCAGCGTCATGCAGGCGTCATAGCCGCCCTTGAGCGTGACGGTAAAGAGGCCGCCCGCGCCGTTGGGGCACATCTGCGCCACCCGGTCATGCCACGGCGACGATTTGAGCCCCGCATAGGTCACCCCCTCGACGGCCGGATGCCCCTCAAGCCAGCCCGCCACTTTCTCAGCGTTCTCGACATGGCGCTGCATCCGCAAGCTGAGGGTTTCGATCCCCATCAGCGTATAATGCGCAGCCTGCGGATTGAGCGTCATGCCCAGGTCGCGCAGTCCGATGGCGATGCCATGAAAGGTGAACGCCAGCGGGCCGAAGGTCTCGTGAAACTTGAGCCCGTGATAGGCGGGTTCCGGCTCTGACAGGGACGGAAACTTGTCCGAGGCCGACCAGTTGAAATTGCCCGAATCGACGACCACGCCGCCTGTCACCGTGCCGTTGCCGGTCAGAAACTTGGTCATCGAGTGCACCACCAGCGTCGCGCCATGCTCGATAGGGCGGCACAGATACGGCGTGGCCGAGGTGTTGTCGACGATCAGCGGCAGCCCCGCCTTGTCCGCAATCGCCGCCACGGCATCCAGATCGGCGATATGCCCGCCCGGATTGGCGATGGATTCACAAAAGATCGCCCGTGTGTCGTCGTCAATCGCGGCATTGATCGCGTCGGCGTCGTCGATATCGACAAACTTGGCCGACCAGCCAAACCGCTTGATTGTTTGGCTGAACTGCGTGATCGAGCCACCGTAGAGCCGGGTCGAGACAACCACGTTACGCCCCGGTCCCATCAGCGGGAAAAGCGCCATGATCTGCGCCGCATGCCCGGACGAGCAGCAGACCGCACCGGCACCGCCTTCGAGGGTGGCAACGCGTTCCTGCAGGGCCGCGACCGTCGGGTTGGTCAGCCGCGAATAGATATATCCCACCTCTTGCAGGTTAAAGAGTGCGGCGGCGTGATCGGCATCGCGAAACACATAGGCCGTTGTCTGATAGATCGGCACCTGACGCGCGCCGGTTGCCGGGTCAGGCCGTGCGCCCGCATGAATCTGCAGGGTGTCAAAACCATAACTCATTTTATTGCTCCTCCCTTGGGAAATCCTTGCAAACCGGGTTACGGCATCGCTAGGTGCCATGCAACGGGCATGAGGAGACAGGATATGGCGCATCCCTTTCATTTGGCAATCAACGTGACCGATCTGGACGCCGCACGTGCGTTCTACGGCGGGCTTCTGGGCGGAATCGAGGGACGTTCGACCGAGACATGGGTCGATTTCGACTTCTTCGGGCATCAGCTATCGCTGCATATCGGCCCCCCGCTGGAGACGAAACCCACGGGCAAGGTCGGCGATCACATGGTGCCGATGCCGCATTTCGGCGTGGTCCTGCCACTGGCGGATTGGCGCGCGGTGGCGGATCGGCTGACGGCGGCAGAGGTCGACTTCGTGATCCCGCCCTCCGTGCGTTTTGAGGGCGAGCCGGGCGAGCAATGGACGATGTTCTTTCGCGACCCCTCGGGCAACCCGGTGGAATTGAAGGGGTTTGCCGACATGGGCGCGGTTTTCGCGGCGTGAAGGGCCCGGCGATGCGCGGCGGCCTTCGGCCTTGATTCCGCGCACGGGTGTAGCGGCAACGGCAACTCCAGGCCAAAACACCCTCACACCCCCTACCGCATCCAGAATCCGTTACGCTTGATCGTGTTGCGGATGGCCTGTTCGCGGCGCGGCAGATCATCCTGATCAAAGAGCGCGCGCACCTTTTGGCCGCGCCCCTGATAGATCGTCCGCTTGGCCGCGTCATGCGACTTCAGCACTTTCTTGATCCGGTTGGGCGCGGTGACCTCTTCGAGCGTCTCGATCACGTGATCCGCCTCTCGGGCATAGAGCATCGGTAACAGCCGGTAGTGACAGGTGATCGCGCCGTCGATCAGCCCCGGCGGCAGGGTATCTCGCCCCCCGCCCAAGGCATGTATGACCAGCGGCAGCGCGACCTGATCCAGCCAGGGGTCCAGCGTCTGGCACACAAGTTCCGGCGGTGCGTCATCCCGGATCGCGAGCGCGTAGTCCAGAAACCGCTGCCCGAACTCGCGCGGGCAGCGATAAAAGAAAAAGCCCGCGTTGAAGTAGAGATAGCGTTTCCAGTATTCGTCAGGCTGGCTCGGGTCGATGGAGCTTTCGAAATCGAGGCCAAACTTGTCATAAAGCGAGCGCCAGATATCTGCATATCCCGGACCGTAAAGCTCTGGTGTGGGCCATGTCCCGGTGCAGCGCAAAGAGGCCATCGGGCGCGCGAAATCGAACGGCACCGAGGCCAGATCGCCAGTGATCAGCGTGTCTGTGTCAAAAAACACAAACGGCTCGTCCTCGGGCAGCGCCAGCAGCGCCTCGATCTTGTTGCCATAGGGATACCGCGCGCCGAAATGACGGCTCTCGAAGGGCAGGACCTCGGCGCCCAGCTCGGCCAGCAGCGCGCGCGTGTCCTCGCCCCTGATCCGCGGATCATTGGGCCAGAGCGCGCCGGGTTGCGGCTCGGCCACAAAGAGCCGCCCGGCAAACCCCGGGGACATCGCCTGCAGCGAGGCCGCAAAGATCAGCGCCTCGTATTGCAGCCGGCCACCCTGACCGACGATCATGACGTTGAAATTTTCCTGCCGCGCCGTGGTCTCTGCCATGGTTTGCCCCTGCCCATTCGTCGCGCAGTATACGGCCATCGGGCCGGGCAAAGAAGAGGAAACAATCTGTCGGAGGGAAAGTGGTGGGCGACCTAGGAATCGAACCTAGCGTGCGTCTCCGCGAGGGAGTTACAGTCCCCTGCCACACCTTGCGGCCTGTCGCCCACGTGTCCCGCCGCTCAGTGCCGGACGTGGGGGGCTGATTACAATTGGCATGCGCGTGCGTCAACCGGAAAATCGCTTGCACAGGATGCCCGCCCGGCGCATTGTCCCGGCCTGAAAAAGAAGGGTCCGAGGCGCATGAAAAAACCCCGTTGGGTGATCGACAAGGAACAGGCCAAGCGGGCGGCGGCGGCAGAGACGCTGTGGCTCTTTGGCCTGCATGCGGTCCGCGATGCGCTGGAAAATCCCAGACGCGAAAAGCTGCGCCTGATCGTGACCAAGAACGCTGCGGACAAGCTGGCCGAGGCGATTGCCGCCAGCGGGGTCACCCCCGAAGAGGCCGACCCACGCAAATTCAGTGCGCCGCTCGATCCCGGCTCGGTGCATCAGGGGGCCGCGCTCGAGGTCAAGCCGCTGGATTGGGGGCCGCTGCGCGATGTCTGTCTGGGCGATGGTCACTCGGCGCCGCGCGTCGTGCTGCTGGACCGTGTGACCGATCCGCACAATGTGGGGGCGATCCTGCGGTCTGCAGAGGTGTTCGGCGCACGCGCGGTCATCGCCCCGCGCCACCACGCCGCGCCCGAGACCGGCGCCCTGGCCAAGACCGCGAGCGGCGCATTGGAGCGGCAGCCCTACCTGCGGGTGCGCAATCTGGCCGATGCGATCGGAGAGTTGCAGGCGATGGGCTATTTGGTCCTTGGGCTCGCAGGAGAGGCACAGGAGAGCATCGAGACGGCCCTTGCGGAAAAACGCGACCGGCCCGTCGCGCTTGTGCTCGGCGCCGAGGGGCCGGGCTTGCGGGCGCGCACGCGCGAGGTCTGTGACGGGCTGGTCCGGATCGGGTTCGCCAGTGATTTCGGCTCGCTCAACGTGTCCAATGCCGCAGCTGTCGCCCTCTATGCCGCGCGCGGCTGAGGCTTGGCGGCGGCATCCTCGAACGCCGGGATAAACCGCCCCTTGATCATCCAGCTCAGGCCAAACGCCATCAGCCCGAGCGCCTCAAAGACAAAGGTCAGCCGCAGACTGTCCCAGAAGGCCGCGATGCTTTCGGCCATTGACTGCGGCAGGACCAGCTCGAGTGCGGCGGCCTTGATCGCCAGCACGCCCACCACGGCAAGAATCACCCGACCGAGCGCGCGATACCACGCATTGCGCCGGTCCTTGCGGTTGCCGGCGGCAAATGACGTGGTAGAATTGTCGCGGGTAAAGACCGACATCGAGAAATACCCCAGAATCAGGAACATGACCCCGGCCGCCCCGAAATGCGCCATCTTGAGCAGCATGGGCACCTCTGCGCCGATGGCCGCAAAGCTGGCCCAGAAATCATAGCTGATCGTGCCGTCCACCGTGCCGCCCGGCGGGTGAAACCCCTCGGAGCCAGCGGCGCCGGTCAACAACACGCGCGCCACCTCGCCGTCATAGGTGCACCCCGAGCCGGTCGTGGGCACAAAGGCCACGATCACCGCGGCCATGCCCGCCAGCTTCAACAGCGCGACATCATACCAGTGCCAGCCCAGACATCCCTCGCGCCCGGGCGCGCGGAAGCTATAGAAGAATATGAGCAGCAGCCCGATAAAACTCAGCGCCCCGACGAGGATATCGCCGCCGATGCGACTGAAATAATAGTGGCTGATCGAGGCATTGAAGCAAGTGTTGGTCAACAGCGAAACCAGACCGAGCGCGACCGGAAGGCCGAGGGCCACATAGCCAACGCCCTTGTTGAGACGACGCAGGTCAATATCGAATGGCAGGTCGCGGGGGCGCGGCGTGGAATCGGGTGTATCAGCGTCGGTCATCGGAAAAATCCTGTGCAATGCAATCCTTCAACCCTAGCATGCAATGGGGCGGGGTGGCGAAGGTTTTGACGCGCGCAGGGTTGGAAAACGGGCAAATCTGCCCGATATGAGGCGCATGGGACAAAAGATTGCAACCTGCTGTTATTGTGGTGCCCGCACGACCCTCGTGCTGGATCGGGGGCGGCATGAACTGGCCTGCGCCAAGTGCGGCGCGCCCCTGCACGAGATGAAGGCGCTGCCCAAGCGTAACGGAGCGGCGCAGCCGAGCCGCCCAAAGGCCCGCCCGATGACGCTGCCCCGTCAGGAGTATGGCCCCGATCCCGCGGCCAAACGCCAGAGCAGGCCCAAAAAGCGGCGCAAGGGGCTCGGTCGCCGCCTGGCCGAGGAAATATGGGATGTGGTCGAGGACATATTCGATTGAACGGGCGGCCGGGCGCGCTCAAATTACAGTCACAGCTATATTACAATCTCTTTTTATTATGAGAATCGGACCTACATCTGTCCCAGAGGCAGCGGAACGGAACACCGTTGCTTCCTATCACTGTCCCTCGTTCCGCGACTGGCGCCCAAGCATTGTCTTGGGCGCTTTTTTCTTTTCTCCGTTCGTGATTGATTGCGCCGCATGAGCGAGCATTACAGTGATTCTCACCTTCGCAGTATTCTGACCCGCACGCGGCGCGTGGCGGTGGTCGGCGTGTCCATGAACCCGGTCCGCCCCAGCTATTACGTGGCGCGATACCTGACCCTCAAGAAATACGATGTCGTCCCGGTCAACCCGGGTCACGCGGGCAAGACGCTCTTTGGTCAGACGGTGGTGGCCTCATTGTCCGAAATCGACGGCCCGGTCGACATGGTCGATATCTTTCGCCGCTCCGAGCATGTGCCGCCGATTGTGGACGAAGCGCTTGAGAGTCTGTCGGGCCTCAAGACGATCTGGATGCAGATCGGCGTGGAGCATCCCGAGGCCGCGGCCACGGCGCGGGCGCGCGGATTGGATGTCGTGATGAACCACTGCCCCAAGATCGAATATCAGCGCCTTTACGGAGAGCTGCGCATGGGCGGCTTCAACACCGGCGTGATTTCCTCAAGGCTCTGAATCGCCCCGGACATCCGGAATTGTCCATTGTGCCCGACCGTCTGACCGGGCGGGCGTGGCTCAGCCGTCGTAAACCGCACCCCACCGTTCGATGAGTGCCTGCTGCAACTGTTTGGAGCGGCGATTCCAGCCCCTTGCACCGGCTGGGCGTTCATCCCTTGACGGGTCAACCCGGGCACGCAGGCTGTCGCTCGCGGTAAAGATCGCAAAGGCCAGCTCGGCCCCGCCGGGGGTGGTGGCATAGCCCGCAAGTGCGCTCACGAAATAGAGCGTGCCTGTCTTGGCGGCCACCTTCAGCGGGTGATTGCGGTCGACCCGGCCTTGCGCGTCACGCAAATCGACATCCCGCAGCAACGGCCGCAACAGCCCCGCACGATGCGCCCGCGCAAGCGCCTGCGCCATGGCGCGCGCCGCCATGCGAGACCGGTCGTTCAGTCCGGAATGATCCATCAGCTCCGTGCCTGACATGCCCAGAGTGCTGGCCGACCATCGTGACATTTCGCGCGCGGATTGTTTCAGCGTCATCGGCGCGCCCTGTCGGCGCGCGCTGGCGGCAAGCCCGACCATCTCGGCGGTCAGGTTGGTCGAATATTTCAGCATGTCCCGCAGGATGGTCGACAGCGGTGCGCTCGCATGGGTCACGAGCACCGTCCCGTCGGGCAAGTCGTTGATGGTCCTGATCGGGCCGGTCTTGATGCCATGCGACCGGGCAAAGGTGGCAAACACCTCGCCGGCATAGAGCTCCGGCTTGCGCACAGGTAGCCAGCGCGCCCCGCCATTGCCCAAGGCGCCGCTCGCAACCGTCCAGTCGTCATGGCTGCCCGCGTCGCGGTAGGAATAGACCGGCATGGACCGGTCGGCGATCCGCATGCGCGCCACGGTCACATCGGGGCGGTAGCGGTTGGATCGGGCGTCCATGCTGATGCGGTACGTTCCGCCGGATCGCTTCCACTCGAAATGCACGCGGTTATAGTTGAGGTTGAGCCCCGAAAGCGCCGGGTTATAGCCTGCATGCTCGGGTTGCCGTTCGTCGATGGCGCGCGCAAACGGGACCGCGCCGCCCCAGACATGAAACGCGCCACGGATCTCGCGCAGTCCGGTCTTGGCCAGACCGCTGGCAAGACCGGCGAGCGCATTGGTGTCAAGGCTCGGGTCGCCACCGCCCGCAAGGATAAGATCCCCCTTGAGCACGCCGCCTTCGACCGGGCCGGTGGCGATGAGCCGGGTCTGAAAACGGTGATCCGGTCCAAGCGCGTCAAGCGCATAGAGCGCCGTCACCGCCTTGGTGACGCTGGCGGGGGGCAGCCCGACATTGCCTTCGCCTTCCTCCAGCACCCGCCCCGTGCGCGCATCGGCGACGGCATATCCCACGCGCCCCGACAGATTCGCCTTCGAGATCAGGGCCTCGGCACTCGGCGCCAGCCGGGCGGCAGCGGCGCCGCCTTGGGGGCGGGCCACCGGGCGCACTGAAATGGCGGGGGCGCCGGCCCACGCACCATGGCCGAGCGCGGCAAGCGTCGTGCCCAGAAAGAAACGTCGTGAGAACCGATGTGTCATGCCCTGAGTAAATCGCAGGCAAGGGGCGCATGCAATCGCGTTTTCGGGCCCTGTCGGCTAGTTTTGCGTGGTACCGTGCCACCTGCCACGCGCGCGCAACCCGGTCGAAGAGATGTCGGTCATCGGTACATTGACAAAACACCACGCCGGGGCTGTCGCGTGGCCGAGCCTGTGGCTCTCGCGCGCCGGGATGCGGGCCGGCCCATAGATCCGCGCCGCCGGCGAAAGGCGCGCCGAAATGCGCTGACCGGGCCGTGCCAGCACACCCACCGGCACCGTATCCAGAATCGCCCGCCAGTCCTGCCAGAGATGGAACTGCGCCAGATTGTCCGCCCCCATCAACCAGACAAAGCGCACACCGGGACAGCGCGCGCGCAGGATTTGCAACGTGGCCGCAGTGTGGCGTGTATTGATCCGCGCCTCGATATCGGTGACATGAATGCGCGGATGATCGACCAACGCACAGGCCGCCGACATGCGCGCTTCCAACGGCGCAGGACCATTGGATTTCAACGGGTTGCCGGGGCTGACCAGCCACCACAGCCAGTCCAGCCCAAAGCGTTTCAGCGCCTCTCGGCTGATATGCAGATGACCCGCATGCGGCGGATCGAACGATCCGCCCAGCAGGCCGATCACCTGACCGGGGCGGACAAGGGGCAATGTGTCTGTCATCGCTCTTTCATTGCCAGCGAGGCGCCGGGTGTAAAGCGAAAACATGCCGTGGCGATGGGGCCATGCCCGTAGCGTCGCCCACCCTCAAGAGGTGTCCGGTCAGAATGACTGGCAGATGGCGGCGGGAGGGTTGCGATCGGCCGGTCTTGAAAGATGCGCCACCCAGTGTCTGTATACGCGCTAGCCATTGCCCCCGCGCGATACGACAGGTATCACCCGGCCTGGATTATAGATCACCCAATCGCAGCGGAGGGCCACGTTCATGGCAGCCTATCAATATGTCTACCACATGCAGGGCGTCTCCAAGGCCTACCCGGGCGGCAAGAAATGCTTTGAGAATATCCACCTGAGCTTTCTGCCCGGCGTCAAGATCGGCGTCGTGGGCGTGAACGGCGCGGGTAAGTCCACCCTGATGAAGATCATGGCCGGGCTCGACACCGATTTCACCGGCGAGGCCTGGGCCGCAGAAGGCGCCCGCGTCGGCTATCTCCCGCAGGAGCCGCATCTGGATGAGACGCTGAACGTGCGCGAGAACGTCATGCTCGGTGTGGCCGCCAAAAAGGCCAAGCTCGACCGCTTCAACGAATTGGCGATGAACTACTCCGACGAGACCGCCGACGAAATGGCGCAGTTGCAGGACGAGATCGACAGCCAGAACCTTTGGGATCTGGATGCGCAGGTCGATATCTCGATGGAGGCGCTGCGCTGCCCGCCGGATGCGGCGGATGTCGCCACCCTGTCAGGCGGAGAGCGGCGGCGGGTCGCCCTGTGCAAGCTGCTTCTCGAAGCGCCCGACATGCTCCTGCTCGACGAGCCGACCAACCACCTCGACGCCGAGACCATCGCCTGGCTGCAACAGCACCTCATCGACTACAAGGGCACGATCCTGATCGTCACCCACGACCGCTATTTCCTCGACAATATCACCAGCTGGATTCTGGAGCTCGACCGTGGCCGGGGCATCCCCTACGAGGGCAACTACTCTGCGTGGGTCGAGCAAAAGGCCAAGCGGCTGGAGCGCGAGGCCAAGGAAGACAAATCCAAGCAAAAGACGCTGGAACGCGAGTTGGAATGGATGCGGCAGGGCGCCAAGGCGCGCCAGGCCAAGCAAAAGGCCCGGATCAACGCCTATAACGAGCTGGCCGGCCAGTCAGAGCGCGAGCGGGTCGGGCGTGCGCAGATCGTCATTCCCAATGGTCCGCGCCTCGGGGCCAAGGTGATCGAGGTGGACGGGCTCAAGAAGCATATGGGCGACAAGCTCCTGATCGAGGACCTGAGCTTTTCCCTGCCGCCCGGTGGCATCGTCGGCGTGATCGGCCCCAACGGCGCCGGTAAATCGACGCTCTTCAAGATGCTGACCGGGCAGGAAGCGCCCGACGCCGGAACGATCGAGTATGGCGATACGGTCGAGCTGAGCTATGTCGACCAGTCGCGCGACGACCTCAAACCCGAAGACAACGTCTGGGAGGCAATCTCCGGCGGCGCCGAGGTGATCGTGCTGGGCGACGCCCAGATCAACTCCCGCGCCTATTGCGGGGCGTTCAATTTCAAGGGCGGCGACCAGCAGAAAAAGGTCTCGCTGCTCTCGGGCGGCGAGCGCAACCGCGTCCACATGGCGCGGCTCTTGAAAGAGGGCGGAAACGTGCTCCTGCTCGACGAGCCGACCAACGACCTCGACGTCGAAACGCTGCGCGCGCTCGAAGACGCGCTGATGGATTTCGCCGGCTGCGCCGTGGTGATCTCCCACGACCGCTTCTTTCTGGACCGCATCTGCACCCACATCCTCGCCTTCGAGGGCGAGGCGCATGTGGAATGGTTCGAGGGCGATTTCACGGCCTACGAGGAAGACAAGAAACGCCGGTTGGGGCCGGACGCCTTGGAGCCCAAGCGGGTGAAGCACAAGAAGTTTGTTCGATAGCCACCTCTTGATTGTGCGCACGAATGTACATACATTTGACTGGGATGATGGCAACCGCGCCAAGTGTCAGAAACACGGCCTGAGCATTGCGCAGATCGAATTTGCCCTGACACATGGCGCGCGGGTGGCCCCCGACGCGCGGCATTCCGGCGAGGAACAACGCTTCATCGCCATAAGCCGCACTAACGAGGGCCGCCCTGTCTTCGTCGCTTTCTGTTGGCGCGACGGGCGGCTGCGCCCGATCAGCGCGCGATACATGCACGCAAGAGAGGTGGTCAAATATGAAAAAACGCTTGGTGCCGGAAATGACGACGGATGAGGAGGCCGAAGCCTTCCTCGACCAAGACCTGTCCGACTTGGACTTTTCACAGTTCCAGCCGCTCGATTGGGAACGCCTGCCCAAAACCGCCCGCATCACCATGCGCGTGCCCGAAGCCCTCGTGTCCGCGCTCAAGGCACGGGCAAAAGAGCGCGGTATCCCCTATCAGCGATTGGTGCGCGAAGCCATCGAGAAGGCGGTGTGAGGGACGGCGAAAAGGCCGTGCGCGTCGCCTCGACCCGAGGCGCGCTGAAGCGGAAGCGGGCGAAGTATAAGAAGTTTGTGAGGTGAGGGGGCCATTTTTCAAATGACGTTTGGCTGGGTGAGAGATTTAGCTGATCTAATCAGAGACGTACGATTATCTGTATTCTTGTGCGTCTCTTCATTAATCTTGCTACTTGTTCCCTACCAAAAACTCGATCTGCAGCTGCCTTCCATTATTATCGAAAATGCCGGTGCCCTGACAGTAATTGGCATTTTGTCTTTTGCTAATTTGGTGTTGCATTTTCTACAATTTCTTTCGCAGCTGGTACGCCGACATTTTTTTAAATTAAAGCGAAGAAGCCGAATTAAAGAGGTTTTTCTGGATCTCAATTTCGGAGAGTTATGCGTACTTTACTACTGCACTCAAGCTGGAATTAGAGCATTCAAGGCAACGCCAAATAGCGTTATTATTATGTCTTTGAAGGCGAAGGGATGCATTCATCACATTTCGGGAATCCAAAGCGCCGTTGAAATGCATTTTCAAATTTTTGACGACATCTTTGATATCGTAAGGCAAGAAGGCAAAGATCGATTTCCCAAAGAGTTTTTAGACCAGTACAACTGGGACGAACAAATAAGGGATACATTTATACGCGCGACGGACTGGAGAGTATGGTGAACATCAGGCTCGGAACGCTGAATAGTGTGGCAAGTTAAGAGTACGAGCTTACCTACAGTATTTATCAATGGCCTTGCCAGCTCGTCCCCCGCGCGGAACCAAGGGCCGCAGGCCCGCCGCGCGATCGCCGACGCGCCCCCACGCGGCGGCGATTTGGTGAGACTGGGTGCACCGTATGAAGGTCACGCGGATGTGGCTGAGATAAAGTGACATGCGCATCCGTCGGATCGCCCCCGCGCGCGTCGGCCATCGCGCGGCGGGGCGTTTGCTCTCCTGTCTGCAGCGCTGCTAAGCAACGCGACCCCACCTCCCCGTCATCCTCGGGCTTGACCCGAGGATCTCTCGCCAACCAGATCCTTGGGTCAAGCCCGAGGATGACCTATACCGAACAAGCTATGCGCAGCACCCGCTTGACCTATTCAAGCCAGAGCCGACCTTCTGATGTCCACGTAAGCTACGAATAAGAATGTCGTACGCTTGCTGCATCCAGGACGAACTCGCGGGATTCTTCGCACCATCCGAATGAACGGCCAGCGCGCCCAACGAGGATTTCACCTCTGTGTCGAGCACCTTCGGTCCAGACAGACGGACAGTGCTTTAAAATTCCGTTGCCCGCACGACGCGGCGCTCATCGCGAACAGATGCCAACGCGAAAGGTGCAGAACGCGCCAAGGCTGCTGCATTTGTCCATGGCGCTGGTACGCGCTTCTTCCCGGCTCGCGCCAAGGCCCAGATGCGCGGTGCCGTTGCGAGAGGTGGCAAGTGCGCCACAGCCGCCATTGAACACTTCGACCGCTGCGCAGTTCGGGCCACAGGCGCGAGCGGCAAGTTCGGATGCGCGGGGCGCAGTGGCCTGATCGGCGGCGTAGCCCGCCGCGCCGTTGGAGCCCGCCGCGACCGCGTTCCAGCAGGTGCCGTATTTGCAGGCGGCAGCAGGACCGGCAGCGGTGATCAGGGTGGTTGCGAGGGCCGCGAAATTGAGCTGGGCTATATGTCGGGTATGCATGAACGGATACTTTCTAATTGAAATTAGTTAATGCTGGCCGATCTTGCCCGCCTTTTCAAGGCTGAACCCACAAGCCCGGTCTGGAGTGGCCCTGTAGAGCCCGTGGATTTCAAGCCGATTTGCTTGCGAAGGTCGGACGCCAAAGAGACTCGCGAATGTCATCGCAGAATAGGTTCAGTGACGCGCTCCGCGCGGTGGTCCGGTGGCTTGGGGTAGGGCCGGTGCCCACCGACCACATCCACCCCGCGCTACTCCTCCCCCGTCACCCGCTTCGCCAGATACGCATCCAGCCGCACCTCGCCGGCGATCTTCATTTGCGCCCATGTCCGCAGCAGCCGGTTGATCCGCGCGTGATAGCCGCGCCCCATGCCGCGATAGAACCGCGCTACCGACCGGTCGAGATAGAGCGTTACCTTCTCGCGCGGTTCCTCGACGTCGATATCGGCCTCCAGCGTGTGCCACGCATCGGGCACCGCCTCGGCGAGCGTGGCGTCGATCCAGCCGTCGCGGCTGAGGTGGATGAGGTCCCGCATCAGCGTATCGCGGGCGAGGCGTTCGGTCTTGGTCATACGGGCCATGCGGGGTCTCCGGTTGCGTTGGGTCACCCTCGGCGCACCGGGTTAATATCGCCTTGGGCCGGCGCGCGCCCGCACCGACGCGATACCGACGCCAAACCGGCGCAACGCAGGGGCGATTTTCCCGCCCCGGCGTCACAAAATCTTCACTTGTTGCATCGTTCTAATTCATATATTCACGAAATATGGAAAAAAAGATTCCCGACAGGCTCGCCACCCTCGGCCATCCGCAGCGGCTGGAACTGTTCCGGCTCCTGATGCGGCGCTATCCCGACCGGGTTCCGGCGGGCGAGCTGGCCGAGGCGCTCAGCCTCAAGCCGTCGACCCTCTCGGCCTATCTCAGCGCGCTGATGCGCGCCGGGCTGGTCTCGCAAGAGCGCAACGGCACGTCGCTCAGGTACTCCATGAACATGACAGAGGTGCGTCGCACCTTTGATTATCTGCTCAACGATTGCTGTCGCGGGCGGCCCGATATCTGCGCCCCCGCTTCTACCCTGCCCCCCACCTTGCAAGGAGGCCCGGACATGGCCGACAAGACATACAACGCGCTGTTCATCTGCGTGGGCAACTCTGCCCGCTCTATCTTTGCCGAGACCATCCTGCGCGACATGGCGGGCGACCGGTTCACCGTCCATTCCGCCGGCACGCGGCCGTTTTCCGAGCTCAACCCCTTCGCGCTCGAGGTGCTGAAATCCAAGGGGCATGATGTCTCTGCTCTGCGCGCCAAGCACGTGGACGAGTTCACCGCGCCGGGCGCCCCGGTGATGGATTTTGTCTTCACCGTCTGCGACCGCGCCGCCAACGAGGATTGCCCGGCCTGGGCCGGACAACCCGTCAGCGCCCATTGGGGCACCCCCGACCCGGTGCTGGCCACCGGCACCGACGCGCAGAAAAGCCTCGCCTTCCAACAGGCATACGGCGCGCTCAAGAACCGGATCACCGCCTTCGCCGCGCTGCCGGTCGAGACGCTGGACCGGGTCAGCCTGCAAGCCGCGGTGGACGAGATCGGCCGCGCGGCGGATGAGGCCGAGGCATGACGGTTTATGCAATCAACGGTCTGGGGCGGATCGGCAAGCTGATCCTCAAGCCGCTGCTGGAGCGCGGTGCGCAGATCGCGTGGATCAACGACGCCGTGGGCGATGCCGAAATGCACGCCCATTTGCTGGAGTTTGACACGGTGCACGGCCGGTGGGATGCGGTGTTTGCGCATGACGCGGGCAGCGTCACCATCGACGGCACGCGCCTGCCCTTCATCGGCACACGCGATCTGAGCGACCTGCCGCTGGAGGGTGTCGATGTGGTGATCGACTGCACCGGCGTCTTCAAAACCGAGGCCAAGCTGGCCCCCTATTTCGACGCGGGCGTGAAAAAGGTGGTCGTCTCCGCCCCGGTCAAGGACGGCGACGCCGCCAATATCGTCTACGGTGTCAATCACGATATCTATGAGCCTGCCCGCCACCGCATCGTCACGGCGGCAAGCTGCACCACCAATTGCCTCGCCCCGGTGGTCAAGGTGCTGCATGAGGCGATTGGCATCAAGCACGGCTCGATCACCACGATCCATGACGTGACCAACACGCAAACCATCGTCGATCGCCCCGCCAAGGACCTGCGTCGCGCGCGCTCGGCGCTCAATTCGCTGATCCCCACCACCACGGGCAGCGCCACGGCGATCACGCTGATCTATCCTGAGCTAACGGGTCGCTTGAACGGCCACGCCGTGCGCGTGCCGCTGCTCAACGCCTCGATCACCGATTGCGTGTTCGAGATGGACCGCGAGACCAGCGCGGAGGAGGTCAACGCCCTCTTTCAGGCCGCCGCCGACGGGCCGCTTGCCGGCATCCTCGGCTATGAAACGCGGCCCCTTGTCAGCGCCGATTACACCAACGACACCCGCTCCGGCATCGTCGATGCGCCCTCCACGATGGTTATCAATGGCACGCAGGTGAAGGTCTATGCGTGGTATGACAACGAGATGGGCTATGCGCATCGCCTCGTCGATGTAGCGCTGATGGTGGGGGCCACGGTTTGACGGCACGTCCCGAGGGCCTCAGTGCCTATATCGCCGTCACGGCGGCCTATTGGGCCTTCATGCTGACCGATGGCGCGCTCAGGATGCTGGTGCTCTTGCACTTTCACACGCTCGGGTTCACCCCGGTACAATTGGCCTATCTGTTCGTGCTCTACGAGATTGCGGGCATGGTCACCAACCTGTCTGCGGGCTGGATCGCGGCGCGCTTCGGGTTGACCTCGACGCTTTATGCCGGGCTTGGTCTTCAGGTGCTGGCCCTCATTGCCCTCGCGCAGCTTGATCCTGCCTGGACCGTCGCGCTCTCGGTCGCTTACGTGATGGTGGTGCAGGGGGCCTCCGGCGTGGCCAAGGATCTGGCCAAGATGTCCTCGAAATCCGCCGTCAAGCTGCTCGCCCCGACCGGCGACGGCGGGCTGTTCCGCTGGGTCGCGGCGCTCACCGGCTCCAAGAACGCGATCAAGGGGCTGGGCTTCCTGCTGGGCGCGGCGCTCCTCGCCGGGATCGGTTTCACAGGCGCGGTCTGGGCTATGGCGGGGGTGCTGGCCCTGATCCTCGTGGTCGTGGCTCTCGCCATGCCGCCGGGTCTGCCGACGGGCCGCAAGGGGGCAAAGTTTTCCGAGGTCTTCTCGAAATCCGCCAACGTCAACTGGCTCTCGGCGGCGCGCGTGTTCCTGTTTGGCGCGCGCGACGTGTGGTTCGTGGTGGGCATCCCGGTCTATTTCTACAGCGTGCTCTCGGACGGGTCCGAGGCGGGCAATCGCGCCGCGTTCTTCATGATCGGCACATTCATGGCGGGCTGGATCATCCTGTACGGCGCGGTGCAGGCAAGCGCGCCGCGCCTGATGCGCGCGGCCTCCCGCCCCGAGGGCGATCTCATTCGCGCGGCGCGGGGCTGGGCCCTGGCCTTGCTCGTGGTGCCGGTGGCCCTGACCGCCGTGGCGCTGCTGGCGGGTGGGCCGCAGACATGGCTGACGGTGACGCTGATTGCCGGGCTCTTGGCCTTCGGGGCCATCTTCGCCGTCAATTCGGCGCTGCATTCCTACCTGATCCTCGCCTTCACCCAAGCCGAGCGCGTGACAATGGACGTAGGCTTCTACTACATGGCCAATGCAGGCGGGCGGCTTCTGGGCACGGTGCTCTCGGGGCTGACCTATCAGGCGGGCGGTTTGCCCCTTATGCTGGGCACGGCAAGCGCGATGATCGCCGCCTCGGCCCTCGCATCCGGGCGGCTCGATGCGACCCAAGGATCGGAGACACCAACATGAGCACATTCGAGCGGTACCTCACCCTCTGGGTCGCCCTCGCGATGATCGCGGGCATCGCCATCGGCAACACGATCCCGGGGCTGGTCAATGCCATTGCGGCGGCCGAAGTGGCGCGCGTCAATCTCGTGGTGGCGGTGCTGATCTGGGCGATGGTCTACCCGATGATGGTCGGCGTCGATCCTTCCAGCCTGCGTGACGTGCTGCGGCAGCCGCGCGGCCTCGGCATCACGCTGGCGGTCAACTGGCTGATCAAACCCTTCACCATGGCCGCCCTCGCGGTGCTGTTCTTCGAGGGTATCTTCGCCGATTTCATCGCGCCCGCTGACGCGCAGCAATATATCGCCGGGCTGATCCTGCTGGGCGCGGCCCCCTGCACGGCGATGGTCTTCGTGTGGTCGCAACTCACCAAGGGCGACGAGAGCTATACCCTGTTGCAGGTCAGCGTGAACGACGTGGTGATGGTCTTTGCCTTCGCGCCGATCGTGGCGTTCCTCCTCGGTGTGACCGACATCACCGTGCCGTGGGAAACGCTGCTGCTCTCGGTCCTGCTCTTCGTGGCGCTGCCCTTGGCGGCAGGCATCTGGACCCGGCGCAGGCTGGCATCCGAGGCCCGCATCGCGGCCTTTCAGGCGCGGGTCAAGCCGTGGTCGGTGATCGGTCTGATCGCGACGGTGGTGATCCTCTTCGGCCTTCAGGGGCAGGTGATCCTCGACCGGCCCATGGTGATCGGGCTGATCGCGGCACCCATCCTCGTGCAGTCCTACGGCATCTTCGTACTGGCCTATGCGGCGGCGTGGATGCTCAAGGTGCCACACCGCATCGCCGCCCCCTGCGCGCTGATCGGCACGTCAAATTTCTTCGAACTCGCGGTCGCAGTGGCGATCTCGCTGTTCGGGCTCAATTCCGGCGCGGCGCTGGCGACGGTGGTGGGTGTGCTGGTCGAGGTGCCGGTGATGTTGTCGCTCGTGGCCTTCGCCAACCGGACGCGTGCGCGGTTCGCCTGACGGCGCAGTTAAGGCAAAAAGGGCCCGTACGTCGCTGACGCCGGACCCTTTGGATCGAATGAGCGTGCCGCTCTTACTCCGAGAATGTCGCCAGATAGGCTGCCACGTCCTCGGAACCTTTGCGCAGTTTGAACGTCATCTTGGACCGGCTGCCGAGGAATTCATTGGGATCGGTGACATATTCCGCCAACTTCGCTTGGTCCCAGACTTCGCCAGCTTCTGCCTTGGCTTTCAACCCGTCAGAGTAACGGAAATCCTCAACACTGCCCATCGTGCGACCGATCACACCATACAGGTTTGGGCCGGTCCGACCGCCACGCACGATTGTCTCGTCGTCCGAGGCGATCATGTGGCATGCTTTACACTTGTTGAATTCTTTCTCGCCTTTTGCGGCGTCACCCGCGGCAAAAGCGGGCAGTGCGAGCGCCACAAACGTGGCGGTTGCTGTAATCAGGGACTTCATTAGCTACCTCATTGGCGTTTGGTTGCGTGTTGAGGGTAACCATAGCCCGGCGGTTTTCGCTTGCAACCTCCTATTTTGGTCGCAGGCAGGTTTGCCTCATACAAATGTTCGCGAGAACGTATCCCGCAAGGCGATATCGAGGTCGGTCATTGTCACTGGCAAACCCAGGTCGACAAGGCTGGTGACACCATGCTCAGTGATGCCGCAGGGTACGATACCGGTGAAATGCTCAAGGTTCGGTTCGACATTGATCGAGATGCCATGGAAGCTGACCCATTTTCGGAGGCGAATGCCTATGGCGGCGATCTTGTCTTCGGGCTTTTGCCCGGTTGCAGTCAGCGGCTTGTCTTCCCGCGTGACCCAGACGCCCACGCGTCCTTCGCGGATTTCTCCCTTCACGTTAAAGGTGTCCAGTGTGGCGATCACCCAGGTTTCGAGTTGCTGAACGAACCGGCGCACGTCCCGCCCGCGCCGTCCGACGTCGAGCATGACATATACTACGCGCTGACCTGGGCCATGATAGGTGTATTGTCCGCCGCGCCGTGCCTCGAAAACCGGAAATCGGTCGGGGTCGGTCAGGTCGGCGGGTTTGGCCGAGGTGCCCGCAGTATAGAGCGCAGGGTGTTCCAACAGCCATATCGCCTCTGGCGCGGTGCCGTTTGCGATTCGCGCAACCCGGTCCTCCATCGCCGTGATGGCCTCGGGGTAGGTCACGATTCCGGCGGAGAGATGCCACTCAATGCCGTTATGGTCGCTCGTGATGAGGGTTTCGGGGGTCAAGGCTGGACTCGATGCAAGGTTCGCGAAAATATATGATATGATACCACGATGAATTAAGGGAGATGCGAAATGGTTTCAAAGCGAATTCTTATATTAGCGTTGGCCGCATCCGTGGCCCTGCCGGGAGGCCGGGCTGCGGCCGATTTTGCCGATGGGCTGGTCGGTGGTATTGTCGGCGGCGCGGTCAGCGGCATCATCGTCAATGAGAGCGCGAAAGCGCGAGAGCGAAAGCGCAGCACTACGGTGACCCGCTCTACACCCAAACGAACATACCGTGCGCCCAGCAATTCCGTGGCGCGTCAACAGGTACGTGAAGAGCAGACCGCGCTCAATTATTTTGGCTTCCCTGCGGGCTCGCCCGATGGGGTGCGCGGCCGGAACACGCGCAATGCCACCTCGCAGTTTCAGGCCCACATGGGGTATCCGGCCACGGGGTATCTTGCCGAATACGAGCGGCAGTTCCTGATCAGCTCGTATTATCGCGCGCAGAGCAGCGGGGCGGTAACCGCACAACTGGTCGCGCAGCGTGGCCAAGGGACACGCGGCCTCTTGCACGCCTATCGGGACGAGGCGGCGGGCGTGCCGGCCTATACCGCTGCACCCGCACCCGCTGCACAGACACAGAGAACGTCGCCTGTGATGGCAGCTGTGCCCGAAGCGGCGAAAGTACCGCAGAGCGCCGGCGCATTGCCCAATTTCATGGCCTCTGGCGGTGATGGCCCGTCGCTTGCGTCGCATTGCAATCAGGTCAGCCTCATTACCAACTCCAATGGCGGGTTTGTCACCGAGGCCTCGCTGTCGGACGCCCGCTTTGCTCTGAATGAGCAGTTTTGTCTTGCGCGGACCTATGCGATTGCCGAGGGCGAGACGATGGCCGCGTCGCTCAATGGCGTGACGCCTGAGCAGCTTGAGGAACAATGCCGTGCGTTCGGGCCCGCGATGCGTGACTACGTATCCGCGTTGTCACTGAGCGAGCGGAGCGACGTCATTCAGGACGTGCGCGGTTTCGTTCTGCAATCCGGCCAATCGCCCGCGCAACTGGCGGGTACGGCAAAGATTTGCCTGTCGGTCGGTTATCGAATCGACAACATGAACGTGGCGCTTGGATCCGGCCTGCTGCTGACGGCTCTTGGTGAAGAGGCATATGGCGAGTTGATGGGGCATCATCTCAACGAGGGCTTTGGCACGACACGCCGTGCCGATCTTGCCGTGACATGGTATGAGGGTGCGGTAAACGCGGTGGAAAACGGCGCGCAGGCCGTGTTCGCGCCCGGTGATAGTTCGCGAAATGCGCTTCTTCGCAAGGCAGTGTTTCAATCGCGTGGGGCAAACGCTGCACCGTCACAGGAAACCGTACAACCAGCTTCGACATTGCCGACGTTCTCCCTCGATTGAGGTCGTTTGAGACAGGGCTGTAAAAACCGGAGGGGCAGCGTGTTTTGCCCCTTCACAATCCCCACAAGTTTGCATATACGGCGCGCACCTACCTGATCACGTGCGGTCGTGGCGGAATTGGTAGACGCGCAGCGTTGAGGTCGCTGTGGGGTAACACCCGTGGAAGTTCGAGTCTTCTCGACCGCACCATCATCCAGACATCCTGACGAGAGAGCGTTTCCGCACATGCGGGGCCATGTTGGGTGGCGGGCTGGCATGACTTGAGTCAGCGGCACCTCAAGGCCGGAATGTCCGATTAAAAGGTCGGTGAACTAGCGTCGCAACACCCGGTCGGTCAGGTTCAGCCGGTGGGCGAGAATTGGCCGTATGACACCCTCAAGGTCTGGCTCCCGCGCATTCAATTCCTGCAATTCGTCTAGCCGGTTGGCGGCAATCAGATCAAGCACATCGAGGCGCGGTGTCCCATCCGCATGGCGCGGCAAGCATTTGACCGGCTGCAGGAGATCGGGGCCGGGCTGCGGCGCCAGCTTGGCAAGCGCTGCGGTACCAAGCGACGTCTCGACAAACGCGTAGAGCCCGACACCGTGGGCGGGCAGGGCAAAGGTGCAGATGGCAACGTCACGCACTTGCGGATGCGCCAACAATGCCTTGCGCAGCGCCGGGCCCTCGCGTTCGGCGCGGTCCTCTGTGCCTTCTCCATCTGACCAGTTCATCAGGCGGCGGGTCACAAAATTGTACGCACGCTTTCCGGTTGCCATCCACAGGCGGGCAGGAAGGGACTTGCGTGCAAGCAAGCGGGTCTCAGAGGGTGTTAGCAGATGCGGCGCATACGCTCGCTTCTGCTTGAGAAGGTGTCTCAGATCCTCGCGCGCCATCAGGCGAAAGACGATACCGCGCCGACGATGTGTCGAGGCCAGTTGGAAATCGATCACCGCCGCCAGACCTTCGGGTGTCATCAGCCAGTTCTGTGGTTTGGCAATGTCGTTATGCGTGACCCCCGCCCGCCGCATCTCGCGCAAGAGCCTGCGTGCATCGCGGTACCATGCCGGATCACGCGGTTTGGCTAGATGCAGGGGGGTGCCCTTGGTCCAACTGCGCAAGAGGCCGGTGTTCTGCACGCGGATAAGCAAGGGACAACCCTCGATCCCCTTCACCGCGCGCAGTCCACGCACTTCCTTGCGCGCCAACCACCATGCAATAGGCCGCGCGTACACCGGCACGCCGTCCAGCTTGCGCAGCACCACCGGAAAATCGGGGTAGCCCCTCAATCGGCCGGAGACAGTCTCCGAAAACACGTCTCGTTTGTGGACCGTGCCGGGCAGGAATTCAGCTTTCGCGAGATCGGGGCTGTCGCTCATGAGATCGCGTTTAGTGTGTTTTGGCCACTTGGGAAAGATCACCGCCTCAAAGCCGAACCCACCCCTCCGGGATGAGGTCTGGATTGGAGAGCTTCCCTGTCCCGAACCAGTTTTCAGGTGCGACGATCTGCTTGTCCGGCTTGGCGTTGAGCCATGCGCCCCACCACGAGAATGTCGAATTCGCGATCACGTGATGGGCGCAGCGAGACATGAGATGCAGGTCGAAAATACCGTTGCTCTCGTCGTTGATATCAACAACGATCTGATCTTGCACAAGATTGAGGTTGTCGCGGGCCCATTGCGGGTCATTTGAAAAGATATAGCAGGTCAGCGGGTTTGTGGTCGTTTGTGCGATCTTCGTTATTGCCGCCTCGTAATACGACGGTGGGCAGGCGGCATAGCTGCCTGAGGCCAGATAATCGCCGCGTCGCACATGTACCGAGATGGCGCAGGGGGTCGCATCGATTTGTGCGGCCATTGCTGCATTGGCGGGGTCGAGCGGCGTGGTAAAGACCAGATCGCTGCGCAGGCGATTGCGGATGCGGGTGAAATAGCGTTCGGATTGCCAATAGCCATGCAGATAGGTGCTGTCTGGGCAGCAGAAGAACTCTGGGTTAAACCCCAGGCCGGATTCACGATGGAACCGCGGATTACGGCCAAAGAGGCGCCACAGCCCATAGCGCAGCACACCGTCGGCCTTGGCAGGAGGCAGATGATGCGGGTGCGCCAGCCGCGCATGCGCGAAATGCCCGAAGCAGTCGGCGCGCATGTCTGACAGGTAACGGCTGTCGAGACAAAGCTCAGTGCCCAGATGATCCGCGAGCGCGCGCCCTGCCGCATATTGAAACAGCTGATTGCCCGCTCCGCCAAAAAGACGTGTCGTGATCATGCAAGCCCCCCCTCTTCGGGGGCCGCGCTATGGCGAGAGGCGCGCGCCACGCCCCGGCGAAAACCAAGCCGTGCCCATTCGCGCGCAAGCCTCGCCAGCGGCGTTTTGCGCGAGCTTCCCTGAATGGTCGACCCATCCAGATGTTCGGCGATATCCCTGACCCCTGATGGCAGGATCGTGGCGGGCCGTAGGCCCGTATGCCAATGGCTCTGCACGAAAGTATCGACGGGGCGGTCAAAACTCTCGGTGAGGCGCAGGAGATGTGCTGCGGCATTTTGGCTGACCATTTGCGCCGTGGTGCGTAGCCCGCCCACGCGCGGCAGGCTGAGGACGCAAGCCCCGTTCATGTCAATCAGCCGTGCCGGCCCTTTGTTCGGCCGTGTCTGGAACTGTATGTAGCCAAGGTGCGCGATATTGCTCCGGGCGAGATCACGCGCCAGGGCAAAAAAAACCGGGTCCAGCGTGGCGTCGTCTTCGAGGATCAACCCGTAATCCAGCTTCCGCCGGACGATTTCCGCCCATATCTGACGATGGCTGAGAAAGCAGCCGATCTCTCCGGTCTTGAGCGCGAATGGATAGTCCGGCGCAAGGAGCCCTGCGCCGACGCAGGAGGCAAGTTCGGTCGAGGATAGACCGGCACCGTCGACTGCGGGCCAGATTTCGCCATCCAGCCCGCAGGTTTCAAGAATGGAGCGTGCGTTTTCCCGCCGCGCGGAGGCGCGCAGCAAATGAAGAACGAACGCGCGCCCGCCCATATGCTCAGGCGTCCGGTGTCCAGCCCGAGACGGCCTTGACCTCAAGAAAGTCCTCTATGCCCCATTTGCCGCCTTCGCGCCCATGGCCCGATTGCTTCATCCCGCCAAAGGGCGAGCCCGCGCCGCGCGATTGCCCGTTCATCTCGACCATGCCCGAACGAAGTGCGCGAGCCAACCGGTTGGCCCGTGCCGGATCGCCTGTTTGAACGTAATTGGTGAGACCATAAGGGGTGTCATTGGTGATCGCGATGCTGTCTTCTTCGGTGTCGAAGGGGATGATCGACAGGACCGGTCCAAAAATCTCCTCGCGGGCTATCGTCATGTCATTGGTGACATCGGCAAAAACCGTGGGGCGGACATAAAACCCCTTGTTGAAGCCTTCGGGCCGTCCTGTGCCACCTGCAACCAGCCGCGCGCCTTCGTCGATCCCCTGCTGGATAAGATCCTGGATCTTGTTGAACTGCACCTCGTTGACGACCGGTCCGATATGCCGCCCTTGCTCGTGCGCCGGGCCTACGGCGATTGTGTTCGCGGTTTCTGCGGCAATCTCGATAGCTTGATCGTAGATCTCGCGCTGTACCAGCATACGGGTCGGTGCATTGCACGATTGTCCAGTGTTGTTCATGCAGCGGATGACACCGCGTTTGACCGACTTTTCGTCGGCATCTGCAAAGATCAGGTTGGCACCCTTGCCGCCCAACTCAAGGCTCACGCGCTTGAGCGTGTCGGCGGCTGATTTCGAGATAAGCCGCCCTGCACGCGACGAGCCGGTAAAGCTGATCATGTCCACATCGGGATGAGCTGTGAGTTGGCTGCCGACCCCCGCGCCATCGCCATTGACGAGGTTGAAAATGCCCTTGGGCAAGCCCGCCGCATCTATGATCTCGGCGAAAATGACGGCATTGAGCGGCGATTCTTCGGACGGTTTCAAGACCATCGTGCACCCCGCGACCAAGCCTGCGATCACCTTGAGCGTGATCTGGTTCATCGGCCAGTTCCACGGTGTGATCATGCCGACGACACCCACTGCCTCGTGAATGATACGGTCATTGGGCGCATGATCGCCCAGAGGCGCGTCAAACTGAAACTCTCGCGCGGCCTTGATGAAGTTGGAAATGTGCCAGATCCCCGCGCCGACCTGCTGTTCGCGGGACATGTCGATAGGCGCACCCATTTCGAGACTGATCGCCTGAGCCAGATCCTCACTGCGCGTCTTGTAGACGTCGAGGATTTTCTCTGCATAGGCAATGCGTTCTGCCGCTGGCGTTGTCATCCATGCCGGGAACGCCGCCTTGGCAGCCGCGACAGCGGCATCGGTATCGGCCTGACCGCCCATCGAGATCACGGCGCAGGGCTCTTCGGTCGATGGGTTGATGACGGTGTGATCTTTCGCGGCTTGGGGGTTGACCCAATCGCCATTGATGTAGAACTGA
Organism: uncultured Roseovarius sp.; assembly: GCF_947259555.1. GTDB lineage: Bacteria > Pseudomonadota > Alphaproteobacteria > Rhodobacterales > Rhodobacteraceae > Roseovarius. Next base: position 20,121 of record NZ_CAMYMD010000009.1, on the reverse strand, counting down.
CGTTTATCGATCATGGTGTTGACCTCCGATGATTTGGCGGCACTGTGTCAGGGGCGATGCCGACCTGCAAGGTTGGAAATCGGGCGTCACGTGGGGATTTGATCAAATCTCAACGAGATGCTGCAACAACTTGGAAAGGATCCTGCAATGGGACTTCGTATCAATGATGTTATTCCGGATCTCACGGTCGAGACGGATCTGGGCAAGATTTCACTGCATGACTGGATCGGTGACAGCTGGGCTATTCTATTCTCTCACCCCAAAGATTTCACGCCTGTCTGCACCACCGAGTTCGGAGCGGTGGCGCGGCTGAATGACGAATGGGAAAGGCGCGGCTGCAAGGTGATCGGTGTCTCGGTCGATGGCGTCGAGGATCACCGCAAATGGAAGGGTGATATCGAAACCGTCTGCGGGTCTGCGCCCGGCTTTCCGATTATCGCGGATGACGGGCTCGAGGTGTCGAAAGCCTTCGACATGCTGCCGGCCGAGGCCTATCTGCCCGATGGCCGCACGCCCAATGACAGCGCCACCGTACGCTCGGTCTTTATCATCGGACCGGACAAGCAATTGAAGCTGAACATGACCTATCCGATGACCGTTGGCCGCAATTTCGCCGAGGTCCTGCGCGCACTCGATGCGCTTCAGACCACCGCGAAACATGGCGTTGCAACGCCGGCGGACTGGGCTGTCGGGCAGGATGTGATCATCCCCGCCTCGCTCAGTGATGCGGATGCCGAGGCCAAGTTCGGTAGCTTCGACAAAGTGCTTCCTTACTTGCGCAAGACCAGCCTCAAGGTCTGAGACGAGCTCGGAGATTTCGCCAATAGCCTCCCGTCCTTTGGGGCGGGGGGCTTATTCCAGCGTGGCGATGGTGGCGCGCAAGGTCGCGATACCTTCACCCTTTTCGCTGGATGTCACGATCAATTCGGGAAAGGCTGCCGGATGCGGGGCAAGCCGCGCGCGGACCTGATCGAGCACCTTGTCGCGTTCGTCTGTCTTGATCTTGTCGGTCTTGGTCAGGACGCATTGAAACGTGACCGCCGCGCTGTCAAGAAGAGACATGATCTCTTCGTCAACCGGCTTGATACCATGCCGTGCATCGACCAGAACAAACGCCCGCCTCAGGGTTTGGCGACCGGACAGGTACTGCTTTAGCAAGGCCTGCCACTTCTGCACGACGTCGAGCGGCGCATTGGCGAAACCATAGCCGGGCAAATCGACGAGGTAGCGGCTCTCTCCCAAGGTGAAATAGTTGATTTCTTGCGTGCGCCCGGGCGTGTTCGAGGCGCGCGCGAGCGCCTTGCGTCCTGTGAGCGCGTTGATCAGGGTCGATTTTCCGACGTTCGACCGGCCAGCAAAACAGACTTCGAGACGATCGGCGTCCGGCAGGCCGGACATGGCCACGACCCCTTTGACAAAATCCACAGGGCCCGCGAAGAGCTTGCGACCAAACTCTGAGGTCGCGTGGTCAGGCGCATCCGCAACGGGAAATGGCAGTTGCATCACAAGACCTCTATTCTGTCACCTGCACTGATCGTGCCGGTCTTTGTGACTTCGGCATAGATGCCAAAATCTTGATGGTTCCAGTTCGCGTTGAGCGCGCCGAGCGTGTCGAGATCGCGTGCGCCCGTTTCGGGATTGGCAGTGGTCGCCATACAGCGCTTGATCGGTTCGCGTATGCGCAATTCCGCATCGCCAATCCGCACCGTCTTGTCGATAAGGTCGAATTCGCTCCATGGGGCGAGGCCTTCCAGATGGATATTGCAGCGCCACCGCAGCGGCGAGATTTCAGCGTCCATTCTGCTTGCGAGATCAGCGTTCGAGGCAAGGTTCAGCAGGCTGACCGACGGGTAGTCCGTATCGGTCAGGCCCCGCCCGTCGAGCCGATAAAGCCGCACCGATTGCGCGCGGTTCACAGGCATGAGCGGGCGCACCCAATCGAGAAACGCTTGCTGTTCGGTATCCGGATCGAAGGTCAGATCGGGGCGCTCGGGATGGGTGAGGGTCAGGGTGCGCTGCGCTTCGTTCACGGTCGCGTTGATCGCCATCAGCGCGGCGACCTTGGACCCGATAGAGAAATTGGCAGAGGGCGCCCACTCTCCCTCGGTCAGCCGTGCCCTCTCGTGTGCCACGGCCCAACGCCTGTCCCAAGGCATCGCCTCGCCCTTGGTCAGGATCGCTCTTGTCAGCGCCTCGCGCCCGTGCCCCTTGATGGGGTGTCGCCAGAGAGCGCTGACCTGTGCCATTACTTCTTCTTGCCGGTGTCGGGCGCTGTCTTGTCGCGCTTGAAGCTTGACACGATGTTGCCAAACACATCGGGTTTGTAGCCTTGGCTGCGCATGATCAGGTATTGCTGCGTAAAGGTAATCACGTTGTTCGCGATCCAGTAGACCACAAGGCCGCTGGCAAAGCTGCCCAACATGAACATGAACACCCAGGGCATCCACGCAAAGATCATCTTCTGTGTCGGATCGGTGGGCGACGGGTTGAGCTTTTGCTGCAGCCACATCGACACGCCAAGGCAAAGCGGAAGGATGCCGATAAAGATCAACGCGAGGACCGAGCCCGGCTCCGGTGCCGCCCAGGGGAAGATGCCCCAGAGATTGTAGAGCGACGACGGATCCGGCGCCGACAGGTCGTTGATCCAGCCGATCCACGGCGCGTGCCGCAGTTCCAGCGTGACGAAGATCACCTTGTAGAGCGAGAAGAAGATCGGGATCTGCAACAGGATCGGCAGACAGCCCGAGGCCGGGTTGACCTTTTCCTTCTTGTAGAGCGCCATCATCTCCTGCTGTAGCTTCTGCCGATCGTCACCGGCGCTTTCCTTGATCTTCTCCATCTCCGGCTGAAGCTCTTTCATCTTCGCCATCGAGACGTAGGATTTATAGGCCAGCGGCAGCACCAGCGCCTTGATCAGCAGCGTCAGGCCTATGATGGCCCAGCCCATATTGCCGATCATGGCGTTCAACCAGTGCAGCACCGCGAAGATCGGCTTGGTCAGGAAGAAGAACCAACCCCAGTCGATTGAGTCCAGAAACCGGTCTACACCCTGCTCATTTTGATAGCCTCGGATCGCTGCCCATTCCTTGGCCCCCGCAAACAGTCGACTTTTCGATGCAACCGTCTGTCCCGGTTCGACGGTTTGGGTCGATTGAACCGTTTCAGTTTGATAGATGCCGCGTTGCGGATCGTATTTGCTGACCGATTTGAAGGGTGCGTCAGATTCCGGTATCAGCGTTGTCATCCAGTAGTGGTCGGTAAATCCGATCCAGCCGGTTTCGCTGACCTGTGTGACCGCGGCCGGCGCGCCTTCTCGCGGGTTGAATTCGTAATCCTGCACATCGTCATAGTCGATCTCGGACAGGGTGCCGTCGGCCATGCCAACGATGCCCTCGTGGAGGATAAAGAAATTCTTCAGATCTTCGGGCAGACCATGGCGGGCGAGAATGCCATATGGGGCGAGGCTGACAGCGGATCCAGTGGTGTTTTCAACCGACTGGTTGACAGAGAACATGAAATCCTCGTCAACGCTGAGCTCGCGGCGAAACACAAGGCCGTTTCCATTGTCCCAGACAAGGGTGACAGGAGAGGTCGGCGTGAGCACCTCGCCGCTCTCGATGTCCCACAGCGTGTTCGCGCCCGGAACGCTTTCGCTAGTCAGGCCGGCGCCAGGCGCCCAGCCATACAGCGCGTAATAGGGCGTGTCGCTTCCGACCGGCGCGAGCAACTGGACGATATCAGACGCCGGGTCGATCGTCTCGCGGTAGTTTTTCAGGAAGAGGTCGTCGATTCGTCCCCCCTGCAAAGAGATCGTGCCTTGCAGGCTGGGCGTGTCAATTTCGAGGCGAGGCGCATCCGGTTCTGTCGCAGGTGTTGCGGTCTGGCCTGATGTGGTGGCGTCAGCGCTTTCGCCCTCGGTCGTGCCAGCGACCGGGGCTGTCGTCCCCTCGGAGACGCTCTGCGCGGGCGCGTTGGGATCGACCGGCGGCGCCTCCGGTGGCGGAAACATGACGAACCAGACCAGGATCACGAGGAAACTGAGCGCCGTTGCCAGGATTAGGTTCTTGTTCTGATCATCCATCGCCGATGGCCATCCGTCTGTTGCAATTCAGGGCGGTTCAACAGAGTGCAGGCCCAAAGGTCAAGCGGAAACCGGGGTTTTGGTGTGGATGCGCGGGGATTCATCGCAGTCGTGGCCCGACGAGACCCCGAACCGGGAGGGCGAGACCAGCCTGTCTTGAGGCGCCGCAATCCAGACCGAGCCGGAGCATCGCGAGGGCCGCTGCTGACATGAATGCAATTGCCTGCGGTCCGCGATCGCCCTCTGACAGACCTGTGTTTCGCCCTGACGAAAACCCGCAATCTGTCAGTCAGCCTATCGTCAAGGGATTAACGGAGTTTGGGCAAGCCTTCGGGAATTCCGTCGGATTTTACGGGCTCCGTGCTCAACCCCGCGAAATCGAACAGCTTCGGGTCGAGCAGATGCGAGGGCCGCGCGTTCATCAGCGCGCGGAACATCACCTGACGGCGACCCGGTGAATTGGCCTCCCAACCGTCGAGGATCTGCTTGACCTGCTGGCGCTGCAACCCGTCCTGAGACCCGCACAGATCGCAGGGGATGATCGGGTAATTCATCGCCCGCGCGAAGCGCTCGCAATCGGCCTCGGCGACATGGGCGAGGGGGCGGTAGAGGAAGAGATCGCCCTCTTCGTTCACCAGCTTGGGCGGCATCGTCGCCAGCCGCCCGCCGTGAAAGAGGTTCATGAAGAAGGTTTCCAGAATATCGTCGCGGTGATGGCCCAGAACCACCGCCGTGCACCCCTCCTGGCGCGCGATGCGGTAGAGGTTGCCCCGGCGCAGCCGCGAGCAAAGCGCGCAATAGGTGCGCCCCTGCGGCACCTTGTCGACGACGATGGAATAGGTGTCCTGATACTCGATCCGGTGCGGCACGCCACGCTCTTTCAGGAACTCGGGCAGGACGGTGGCGGGAAAGCCGGGCTGCCCCTGATCGAGATTGCAGGCCAGCAACTCCACCGGCAAGAGGCCGCGCCATTGCAGCTCATGCAGCACGGCCAAGAGCGTATAACTGTCCTTGCCGCCCGAGAGACAGACCAGCCATTTGCCGCCCGGCTCGACCATGCCGTACTGCTCCACCGCCTCGCGCGTGTGCCGCACGATGCGCTTGCGCAGCTTGCGAAACTCGGTGTTGGCGGGGGCCCCGTGAAAGAGCGGATGGATATCGTCGGTCTCGTCAAGCATGGGCTGGCTTTAGGGGTTTTGCGGGAGGCAGGCAAGGGCGCTGATAGGGCCTGTCAAGCGTGCGGTGGGGTAAGGATTGGGCGTGCGGTGGGGGGCGACGCGTGCGGCGGCGCGGGGGGCAGATGTACAACTCGGGCGCTGAATGTCATATTCGGGGGGTGGGTAGAGTGGAGTAGGCATAGGTGAACTCACCGGTTCTCAGAAAAGGCTTTCAAGTGCTGACACGACGAGTTTTTTCTCGGCTGATGTTAGAACGCCCGTTGTTCCGGCAAAAGCCGCAAGTTCGCCAGCGATATGCCCATCGATGGCGCCGGTTTTCATTGCTCCAAATGTCTCTAACCGCCGGTTTCCCATTCGAACAACCGCTGAAAATGATACTACTGTATACCCCGTCGGCGAGGTGGGGAGCCCCGGGATTTGTCCATCTTCCATTATACAATCACCGCGAAACCCCGGTTTCGAATTGAGAAAAAGAAACGCTAGAAGTGGACCGTTCTCATCCTTTCCGAGGCAGAGGTGAAACTTTTCCTTTCCAGCCGTGGGACTGTGAAAACGAACCACATCTCCAGCTTTAAACATACGGGGAATATTCAGCTAGAATTTCTGCTTGCTCGAAGTTTGGCTCATCAAAGAGTAAACCGAGTTTCATGTCGTATGCAGCTTTGCCGCCATCTTCGCGCCAAGCATCAATGTAGGCCTGATCTTCGTGTGTAAGCCTGCGTATCTGACTAAAGCCAAGGCTCAACACCATCCCTAGTGCATCGTCAAGCGCTTCAATGTCGCTTAGGGACAGATAGTTTTCTTCGTTCACTGTCTCTTTAAGTGGAAAGAAGTGTTTTTTGCTTCCACCTGCATGGACCGCTTTCCATGGAAGCTGACTGATCTTGTGATCACGAAGCGACTTAACATTGGCTTTCAAAAGATCATAGGCCAGCGACGGCACAGGCCCGTGTTTCATGGCCGTGTAATTATCATAGGTGATGGGCCGTCCCCACTCATTAAGGTGCGATCTGTCGGCCAAAAACAACGTCTTTACAAGGTCGTATTGGGAAACGTCACGCTTCCGGTCTCTGGCTTCCTTGATCACGTGACACAGCGCAGCCAAAATGCGATCTACGTTCGGCTTCATGTGAACATATTCTGAGACAGTGTTTTGCATGTCTAATGGCCCCTATACTGCACCTATATATGCACTTGGCTGCAATACTGCCAATAAGTCCTTAAAAAGTGAATGGTGACTGTGGCCTCTCCCACTCAACTCCCGCCACCCCCATCAATCAGCGCCCCGATAATCGCCTTCGCGCTCTCGCTGTCCCAATGGGCGTCGCCTTGCAGGCGGGCGGTCTCGTTTCCTTGCGGGTCGAGGATCACCGTGATGGGCAGGCCGAAGACGCCCATTTGACGCGCCAATGCGCTTTTGGGGTCGCGGTGGAGGGGCAGGTTGTCGACCCCGATCTCGTCAAAGAACGCCTTCATCGCCGGGGGCGGGTTGCGGCCGGTGGCGATGGTGACGACGGCAAAGTCCTCGCCGCCCATTTGGGTTTGCAGGTTCGACAGCATCGGCATTTCCACCCGGCAGGGCGCGCACCATGTGGCCCAGAAATTGAGCACGACATGCTTGCCCTGATACTCGGCGAGCGTGGCGGTGGAGCCGTCCTCACGCTCGAACTCCACCTGCGGCGCGGGCTTGGGCGCGGAATGGAACATCAGTTTCTTCATGTCCCCCTCGCGTAACGCGTTGAGCGCTGCGGTATCGGCCACGGCGGCGTTTGCACCGAGGGCGAGGGCCATATAAAGGACGATCTGACGAATGGTTTTCATAAATCCCTCCGAAGGGCAAAAGACATGACTGACACGACCTCGAACCAGATGTGGGGCGGCCGCTTTGTCGCCGGGCCGGATGCGATCATGGAGGCAATTAATGCCTCGATCTCATTCGACAAGCGGATGGCGGCGCAGGATATCGCCGGGTCGCGTGCCCATGCCGCCATGCTGGCCGCCACGGGTATTGTCAGTGATAAGGATGCCGAGGCGATGAGGGAAGGGCTTCTCACGGTCTTGTCAGAAATCGACGGCGGGGATTTCACCTTTTCCGCGGCCCTCGAAGACATCCACATGAATGTCGAGGCGCGGCTGAAGGAGATCGTGGGCCCCGCCGCCGGACGGCTGCACACGGGCCGGAGCCGCAACGATCAGGTGGCGACCGATTTCCGCCTCTGGGTGCGCGATCAACTGGATGCCGCCGATGGCGCGCTGGTGGCGCTGATGCGCGCGCTGGTCGCACAGGCTGAGGCGGGGGCGGATTGGGTGATGCCGGGCTTCACCCACCTGCAGACCGCGCAGCCGGTGACCTGGGGCCATCACATGATGGCCTATGTCGAGATGTTCGGGCGCGACCTGAGCCGGGTGCGCGATGCCCGCGCGCGGATGAACGAATGCCCCCTGGGCGCGGCGGCGCTGGCCGGAACCAGCTTTCCGATTGACCGCGAGATGACGGCGCAGGCGTTGGGCTTTGACCGGCCCTGTGCCAATTCCCTCGATGCCGTCAGCGACCGGGATTTCGCGCTGGAGTTTCTCGGCGTGGCGAGCATCTGCGCCATGCACCTCAGCCGCTTTGCCGAGGAGTTGGTGATCTGGTCCTCGGCGCAGTTTCGCTTTGTCGCCCTGTCGGACCGGTTTTCCACCGGGTCGAGCATCATGCCGCAAAAGAAAAACCCGGATGCAGCGGAGCTCATTCGCGCCAAGGTGGGGCGCATTTTCGGCGCCAACGTGGCGCTGATGATGGTGATGAAGGGGTTGCCCTTGGCTTATTCCAAGGACATGCAGGAGGACAAGGAGCAGGTTTTCGATGCCGCCGACAACCTGATGCTGGCGCTCGCCGCGATGGAAGGCATGGTGCTCGACATGGCCGCCCAAAAGGCCAATCTGGAGGCCGCCGCCGGGTCGGGCTTCTCAACCGCGACAGATCTGGCCGACTGGCTGGTGCGGGTGCTCGATATGCCATTCCGCGAGGCGCATCACGTCACCGGCAGTCTGGTGGCCCGCGCCGAGGCCAGGGGCTGCGACCTGCCCGACCTCAGCCTTGACGAGATGCAAGAGGTGCATGGCGAAATCAATGCGTCGGTCTATGATGTGCTGGGCGTGCATAATTCGGTGGCCTCGCGGATGAGCTATGGCGGCACCGCCCCCGAACAGGTGCGCGCGCAGGTGGCCCGTTGGAAGGAGCGTCTGGGATGATGAAGCGAATGGCAGCGGGCCTTCTGGGTCTTGCGGTATTGGCAGGATGTGGCGTGGACGGCCCTCCGGTGCGCCCGTCGGTCAATACCACGGTGAGCGCGGGGACAGGCGGCGTACATGCGCGCGTCGGCACAGGGGTCCGCGTCGGCGGCGTCAATATCGGCGTGGGCGTGGGCCTATGAGATGGCTCTTTGCCGCGCTCGCCCTCTGGGGGGCGATCCACCCGATGTATTACTTTCTCGCCTGGTTCAGCGAGAACGGCTTTGACGTTGGCGGCATGGTCGAGGCCTGGCATGCCAACGCGGCAAGTTCGGGCCTGGTCTGGGATCTGACCATCGCGGCGGTGGCGCTGACGGTCTGGGTGCTGGTCGAGGTGGTAAGACACCGGCACTGGGTGGGGCTGACCGCGATCCCCGCGACCTTCTGCATCGGGGTCAGCTGCGGCTTGCCGCTCTACCTCTTCCTGCGCATGTCGCGAGAGGTCTGAGGGCCGGATTTGAGTATTTTTGGAACGATGAAACGGGGCGGGACAGCACGTGGATCATTTTCTCTATCGTGACGGCGTGTTGCACGCCGAGGATGTGCCGCTCTCGGAGATTGCCCGCGCGGTGGGCACGCCGTTCTATTGCTATTCCACCGCGACGCTGACGCGGCATTTCCGGCTGTTCGACGAAGCGCTGGACGGCATGGATCATCTGGTGTGCTACGCCATGAAGGCAGCGAGCAATCAGGCGATCCTGCGCACGCTGGCAGGGCTTGGCGCGGGGATGGATGTGGTCTCGGGCGGCGAATACATGCGCGCCCGTGCGGCGGGCGTGCCGGGCGAGCGCATCGTCTTTTCCGGCGTCGGCAAGACCCGGGACGAGATGCGTCTGGCGCTTGAGGGCGGCATCCGTCAGTTCAACGTCGAGAGCGAGCCCGAGATGCGCGCGCTGAGCGAGGTGGCGGTGCGCCTCGGGGTGGTGGTCCCGATCACCGTGCGGGTCAATCCGGATGTGGATGCCAAGACCCATGCCAAGATCGCTACCGGCAAGAGCGAGAACAAGTTCGGCATCCCGATTTCACGCGCCCGCGCCGTCTATGCCGAGGCCGCCGCCCTGCCGGGGCTGGAGGTGATCGGCATCGACGTGCATATCGGCAGCCAACTGACCGAGTTGGAACCGTTCCGCCAAGCCTATCGGAAGGTGGCGGACCTCACCGAGCAGTTGCGCGCCGAGGGGCATGACATTCGCCGTCTCGATCTGGGGGGCGGTTTGGGCATTCCCTATACCCGCTCGAACGAGGCGCCGCCTCTGCCCACGGAATATGGCGCGCTGATTCGCGAGACATTGGGTCATCTCGGCTGCGAGATCGAGATCGAACCGGGGCGGCTGGTGGCCGGGAATGCCGGAATTCTGGTCAGCGAGGTGATCTATGTGAAAGAGGGCGAGGGCCGCGATTTCCTGATCCTCGACGCGGCGATGAACGATCTGATCCGACCGGCCATGTATGACGCGCATCACGATATCGTTCCCGTGGTGGAACCGGCCCCCGGCGTCGAGCAAACCGCCTATGACGTGGTCGGCCCGGTCTGCGAATCAGGGGATACCTTTGCCAAGGGGCGCATGATGCCGCCCTTGGCCGAGGGCGACCTGGTGGCGTTCCGCAGTGCCGGCGCCTATGGCGCGGTGATGTCGAGTGAGTACAATACCCGCCCCCTGATCCCCGAGGTTCTGGTGCATGGGCGTGACTTTGCCGTGATCCGAGCACGCCCGACCTTTGACGAAATGATAAATCGCGATACCATCCCTGAATGGCTCTGACGCGATGCGCGCGTCGGGCCGAGGAGAGGCGCGGCAGATGGCACAGACGCGAAACCCCCTGAATACCATGATGGCGCGGCTGCGGCGGCCCTTGCTGCTGACCTGGGCCGGGCTGATCGCCGAGCGGCTGGTGCAGGCGTTCTGGCCGGTCTGGAGCCTGTCGGCGGGGGCGGCGGCGCTGGTCATGCTGGGCGTGCAGGACATGTTGAGCGTCGAGGCGGTGTGGACCGGGCTGATGCTGGGCGGTCTGGCGCTGGTCGTCTTCGCGTTGCGCGGTGCGTCGCGGTTCCGCTTCCCGACCCGGGGCGAGGCGCTGGCGCGGCTTGATGCGACATTGCCGGGGCGGCCCTTGGCGGCACTGGCCGACACGCAGGCGGTGGGATCGCAGGATGCAGGATCACAGGCGCTCTGGCGCGCGCACCAAGAGCGGATGGCCGCGCGGGCGGCCGAAGCCAAGACTGTCGAGCCTGATCTGCGTCTGTCGCGGCAGGACCCGTTCGGCCTGCGCTATGTGGCGCTGCTGGGGTTGGTGGTGGCGCTGCTATTCGGCTCTGTCTGGCGCGCGGGCTCGGTGGCCGAGATGGTGCCCGGTGCGGGCAATGGCGCGGCGCTCGCCTCTGGCCCGACATGGGAGGGCTGGATCGAACCGCCCGCCTATACCGGCTTGCCGAGCCTTTATCTGGCCGATCAGGCGGGGCAAATCCGCGTGCCCGAGGGCAGCCAGATCACCCTGCGATTTTACGGTGAGGCGGGCGCGCTCAGCCTGAGCGAGACCGTGTCGGGCCGCGCCGGTGACGTTCCGCCCGCGACCGGGGCGGAACAGGAATTCACCATCGCGCAGGATGGCGAAATGCGCATCGATGGCCCCGGTGGCCGCAGCTGGCAGATCGAGGCGATCACCGATGCCGCGCCGGACGTTCGGGTGCTGGAGGGCGAGGCAAAGACCGCTTTTGACGGCCAGATGAGCCAGCCCTTCGAGGCACGCGACGATTATGGCGTGGTGGCCGGGGGCGCTGTCTTTGAACTGGACATGGACCGCATCGACCGGCGCTACGGCCTTTCCACGGAGCCCGAGCCGCGCCAGCCCATCCGGCTCGATCTGCCGATGCCGCTGGCGGGCGACCGGAGCGAATTTACCGAGACGCTGATCGAGAACCTTTCCGAGCACCCCTGGGCGCATCTGCCGGTGACGCTGCGGCTGCGGGTCGAGGATGCGGCGGGGCAGGAGGGGCTGTCGGAGCCTGTCGAGATGGACCTGCCCGCGCGGCGGTTTTTCAACCCGATGGCGGCGGCAGTTATCGAACAACGGCGCGATCTGCTGTGGTCGCGCGAAAATGCGACGCGCGTGTCGCAGGTGCTGCGGGCGGTGTCCTACAAGCCGCGCGAGGGGCTTTTCCGCTCGGAACAGGCCTATCTGCGGCTGCGGGTGATCCTGCGGCAGCTTGAGGCAATGACCGACAGCGGCGGCGGGCTTAACGGCAATGAGCGCGACGAGATCGCGCAGGCGCTGTGGGATCTGGGCGTGCTCTTGGAAGATGGCGATGTGGGCGATGCACTGGAGCGGATGCGCGCCGCGCAGGAACGGCTCAGCGAGGCGATGAAAAACGGGGCCAGCGAGGAAGAAATCGCCCGCCTGATGCAGGACTTGCGCGACGCCACGCAGGATTACCTGCGCCAGAAGATGCAGCAGGCGCAGCGCGACGACCCCGAGAATAGCGGCGACCAGCAGAGCGCCGAGAACATGATGCAGATGAACAGCCAGGATCTGCAGGACATGATGGACCGCATCCAGGAGCTGATGGAACAGGGCCGCTTTGCCGAGGCGCAGCAGGCGCTGGAAGAGTTCCAGCAGATGATGGAGAACATGCAGGTCACCCAAGGCCAGGGCCAGCAGGGCCAGTCACCGGGACAACAGGCGATGGAGGGCCTCTCCGAGACGCTGCGCGAGCAACAGGGCCTGTCGGATCAGGCGTTCCGCGACCTTCAGGAACAGTTCAATCCCGGCGCGCAATCCGGCCAGTCGCAGGGCAATGAGGGCCAGAGCGGCGGCGAGGGCCGCGGTCAGAGCCATGACGGCCAGCCGGGCCAGGGTGGTCAGCAGCAGGGTCAGGGCGGCGAAGGTCAGGAGCGCGCCGAAGACGGTCAGGGCGGGCAAGGTGCCGAAGGCGACCTGGCCGACCGGCAAGAGGCTCTGCGCCGCGAGCTGGAGCGGCAGCGGCAGGGCCTGCCGGGGCTGGGCGGCGAGGCCGGAGAGGCCGCGCGCGAGGCGCTGGAACGGGCCGAACGCTCGATGCAAGGGGCCGAAGAGGCCTTGCGCAACGACGATCTGGCCGGGGCCATTGATGATCAGGCCGATGCCATGGAGGCGCTGCGCGAGGGGATGCGCAACATGGGTGAAGCAATGGCCAATCAGCAGAATCCGGGCGGGCAAGGCGATCAGGAGGGCGCGCCAGGACAGGCGCAGGCCGACCCATTGGGTCGCGAAGCCGGTCAGGGCCGCCGTGCGGGCACGCAGGAGAACCTCTTGCAGGGCGAGGACGTCTATCGCCGGGCCCGCGATTTGCTGGATGAGATCCGGCGGCGCTCGGGTGAGGGCGAGCGGCCCGATGTGGAACTGGATTATCTGGAAAGATTGCTGGACAGGTTCTGATCGGGAATCGGCTTTACGAGAACGGTCTGCGCTATGTCCCGCCCCGGAAAACTTTCCGGGGCGTTTCCTTTTTCATCGGAGGCGCGATTGCCGTCAGTTGATCACGCGCTCGATGAGCGGCCGCCACCTGTCTTCGTTTTCCGCAGCCCACTCTGCCGCGACATCGGCGACCGGGCGTCCGTCGCGCTCCACCGCGACCATCAAGGCGGCCTGCGTTTCATTGCTGATCTGGAAATCCTCCAGCAGAAAATAGGCGGCTGGCCAACGCGTCTTGAAACCATGCACCACCGATTTGACAGAAGTGAGAGCAGGAAATCCGCAATCTCCGATTGCCTCAGGATTCGGACCCCAGCCGGCATCTTCGTAGCACGCGGCCTCGGCTGTGGGCAGATCGACAAAGCGCAGGTCATGCGCCGCGACGACCCAATGCGGCTGCCAGAACATGGCCAGTGCCGGTGTGCCTTCGATGCTGGCCTCAACCAGTGTGTCAACCAGTGCCTGTTCCGATGTGGCCGGTGCCGCGTCGAACGGCAGCGCGAGGGCGCTCACCAGATCTGCGCCGGGCCCTTCCCACTCGACCGGATAATCGGTCAGAAGCGGCATGCCGCCGTCCGTGGCAAAGGATGCCGCACAATCGCGCAGAGCGTCCAGTGCCGGCAGTCCCGGACAGGTAGTCTCCATGTGCGCTGGATAGGCCAGCCCCTCGACAGGCGCGACCCCAAGCTCGCCCAACTCGATGATCTTGCGCTCGTTGACCAGATCATTGAACGAGGGCGCGGCATTGGCGGGCCAGACTTCCAGATTGGCGTCGATATTACCTCGGTCCATCTGGCGAAATACCGAAAGTTCGTCAGCCGCCACAAACTCGACAGTGTATCCGGCAGCCTTGAGCATTTCGGCCGCGACATGCGCCGTGATCCGAGAGCCGGTCTGTTCCGTAAGTGCGAGCTTTATAGGCTCTTCGGTCTTGCCCAGGTCAGCGGCCGTGGCCGGCAGGGCTAACGCGCAAAGAGCGAGCGCGCAACAGGTTGATTTCATATCAAACTCCTTGGTCAAAGAGAGGGCAATCGGCCCTCTGAAAGCGTAAAGCGGGCTGATCGGGATAGGCCGTGTTGAAATAGCTGACATGAGTGATGTGGGGTGGCCTCCCGATTCATCGCTGAGGATAGCATATACCGCCGGCACCGCATCTTTATTCGTAGGTGAGCGCAGTTCAGGCTATGCCTGATCGACGGCTCCGCGGTACCAAAAGCGTCCGTAATTTGGCGATGCCATCAGACAGGCTTGGAGCTTACGCAGAAAACGCCTCTTGGTGCCGGGCGTGTTCAAGAGCAATCACGTTTCTGTTGGGGTTCTGCAACATTGGTGGATGTGCCCTTTGAGAGGGCGCTTGTCGTTGCTGCGCAGTGTTCAGGTTGGGAATAAAAGATGAGATAAATTAGAATCTTGCGCGAAAACTCCATTTGTTACACACTTAATTATCATTTCAAGTGCGAGTCGTTCAATTTTGTGTGGGCGGCAAACTTAGGGGGAAGTAACATGGCTTTGAGTTCGTTTTTTACGTTTTCCGGCAGGGGCAACTGGTCGTTGGATGCAACATCCGGTAGCCGCGACAACGGAGGCGACATCTCTGCGGTCGTACCTGAGGGGTCAGAGGTCGTAGCGGCATTCCTGCACGCGTCGGACTTTTCCGGGTCAGCCGATCCAACGGTGACACTCTCAAGCGGTGAGCAGGCGATCACGGTGGAGAACGACGATGGCGACGGTATCACGACGCCGAACGAATTCATCTCGCTCGGAGTAACAAGCGGGTTTTCGCTACAGGCTCATCGCGCGGACGTAACGGAATTTGTCAGTGGCGTCATCGGCGACGGAGATGTTGATCCATTCACATTCAGCGTCTCAAATATGGGCAGCAGCATTGACGGCTATTCGCTTGAAGTCATCTACTCCAATCCGCAGGAGACCGAGCGCACCATTGCGTTGTTTGACGGCTTCACCAATCAGGATGGTGATAATTTCAGCCTCAATCTCAACGACCCGCTGATCGTCGATGACAATCTTCAGGTTCTGATGTCGCTCGGCATCGGCTTTGGCTTCCAATCCGGGAACTCGTCGTTTGACCAGCAGTCGAATGTCGACATCAATGGCGAGCGTCTGACCTCATCGGCAGGGGGCTTTGACGATGGCAGCTCCGGGAATGGGGGCTTGATCACCATCGGCGGCCTTGGCGACGATCCGGCCAACCCCGAAGATCCCAACGCGCTGCCAGCCGGCGATACGCAGGAAGAGATCCAGCGTTCGGATGACGAGCTTTACGACCTTGCACGCGACGGCTTCCTCGTAACCGGTGACCGCCTCATTCTCGTCGAGACGCTCAACCCGTCGAATGATGACAACATCTTCTTTGCCGGTTTCAACCTGACGACACAGGCGTCGATCGTATCCGAGGGGAACAATGCCCCAATTGCGGTGGATGATGGTGGCAACATGGCACCCGGTTTCACCACCGACCGGGACAGCCTGATCCTGACACCCAGTGTGCTTATCAATGACAGTGATCCCGACCCGCTCGACGTTATATCGGTTGTCGGGTTCGAGGGCACCAGCCCGGTCAATGTGGGCGACACTCTGCTTTTGCCCTCCGGCGCAGAGATCACCCTTGGCGCAAATGGCTCGTTCTTCTACGATCCGAACGGGGCGTTTGACGCCTTGCCCGAGGGGCAGGACGCGACCGACAGTTTCACCTATTCGATCAGTGACGGCATCCTGACCGATACGGCGACCGTGACCATCGACGTGAAGGACCCGGACCCTGCGCCGGTTTATCTGACGATCAGTGATGCCAGCGTGCTCGAAGGCGACTCGGGCTCTGTCGATATCTCGTTCGATGTGAACCGGTTCGGCAATATGGATGTCGATGTTGATGTTGACGTCGAGGCCTTCTTCGATCTCTTCTCGACAGCCGACAACGCGGACATGGCGGTCAACCTGCCCACGGTGGACATGACCACCATCAATGCGGGCGCGCCGAGTGCAACAGTGACATTCTCGGTCGCCGGTGACGACGTGCCTGAGCTTGACGAGACGTTCGCCGTTGAAATCATCGACGCGATTGCTTCTGATCCGAGTGTTTCGGTCGAGGCGCTGTTTTCCGGGGCCGAGTTCGCGACGGGCACGATCATCGATGACGACATCGTGCGTGCGCCGCCGCCACCCCCGGTCGAGGCCGACATCTTTGGTGATCCTCACCTGACCACGCTCGATGGCCTTGGCTATGATTTCCAGGCGGTGGGTGAGTTCACCTTGCTTGAGTCGACATCTGGCGACCCGATCAACGTGCAGGTGCGCACCGAGCCGATCAACGATGCGGTCTCGGTCATCACAGTCATGGCGATGGATGTCGATGGCAGCCGCGTTCAGATTGATGTGGCCGGCGATCCGGTGCTGACAATTGATGGCGAGCCGACCGAGATCAATACACTCGACGGCCCGGTCGATGTGGGTGACGGTCAGATCTTCTTTGACGGTGAGACTGACGAATATACGGTCGTGATGCCATCAGGCGAGCAAATCAAGGTGGGTCTGTTCGATGGCTATATGAACGTCTGCGCCTTCCTCAACGAGGACCGCGAGGGTGGTTCGGTGCATGGTCTTCTGGGCAACGCCGACGGCGACACCAGCAATGATCTCGCGACACGTGAGGGGAATGTGCTGACCCAACCGGTGGATTTCGACGTGCTCTATGGCGAGTACGCGGACAGCTGGCGGATCACGGATGACACTGCGCTGTTTGATCGCGCCGAGGGTGAAACGACGGCTGATTTCCAGGATGACAGCTTCCCGCGGGTGATCCTCACGCTTGACGACCTTCCGCCGCAGGTTCTGGCCAATGCAACGGCGATCGTGGACGCCTCGGGGCTGACCGATCCGATCCTGCGCGAAGCTGCGATCCTCGACGTGGCGCTGACCTCCAACTCGAGCTTTGCGACCAGTGCGACGCAGCTCGCGGCAACCCCGACAGAGGAAACGGCACCGCAGAACACGCCCGCGCTTGGGGCGACCATCGGTGTGACCGCCGCGTCGCAGGCCATCAATGAAGGCGATAGCGGAGAGCGGACAGCACTCTTCGAAATCTACCGGATCGGCGATGCGTCTGGTGAGCTTGATGTCGAAGTCGCATTTGGCGGCACTGCCGACGCCGATGACGTGTCGTCCTCGCTCGATCCGGTGACGGTGTCCTTTGCTGATGGCGAAACCTCTCAGAACGTCTCTGTCGTCATTACAGGCGACGAAGAGTTTGAGCAGGACGAAACCATCAGTGTCACGATCGACGTCGAGGGTGCAGCGCGCGATACGGTCGCCATTGTCGGCTCAAGTGCCAGCACGACCATCACCGATGACGATGCTCCGGTCGCAGATGATGAGGCCAATAATCTCGTCGGCTCGAACGGGGATGATACCATCCAGGGCCTTGGCGGTGACGACGGCGTCTTTGGCCTCGAGGGCGATGACGCGTTGAGCGGCGGCGACGGCGATGACAACATGGGCGGGGCCGAAGGCAATGACCTTGTCAATGGCGATGCCGGCAATGACAACCTTGGCGGCGGTCCCGGCAATGACACCATGAACGGCGGCGAGGGCGACGACTTCATGGGCGGCGGGCTTGACGACGACCTCATGGATGGCGGTGACGGCAACGATGTGGTCAATTCCTCGTCCGGCAACGATACGCTCGATGGCGGCGCAGGCAATGACACCATGGGCGCCAACATCGGTGCGGACGAGGTCAATGGCGGTGACGGCAATGACGACATCGGCGGCGGAACGGGTCAGGATACGATCGACGCAGGCGCTGGTGATGACAGCGTTGGCGGCGGCGAAGGCAACGACGACATCCTCGGCGGTGACGGCAACGACTTCCTCGCCGGTGGCGGCCGTGACGACACCATCGACGGCGGCGCGGGCGACGACTCTATCAACGGCGGTGACGGCGATGACGATATGACCGGCGGCGATGGCGCGGATGTGTTCGTCTTCAACTTCTTCAAGGACGGCGATAACGATGTCATCACCGACTTTGAGGACGGCACCGACAGCTTCCTGATCCGGACCACCAACCTCGAAACCGGCGAGGCAAATATCGACAACGGCGGCAACGGTCTGTCGGGCTTCCTCGACGCACTGAACATCACCGATGTCGAGGGCGGCGCGCAGATGGATATCGACGGGCACCTCGTGCTGGTCGAGGGCGTCGCCGCGGCGGATCTGACGCTGGATGACTTCTCGTTCATCGGGTGACGCAATCCGCCACTTCAAGAAAACACGGGGCACCGATTGGTGCCCCGTGTTGAGTATGTGCCACGCTGTCCGGCCTGTGATCCCGTCTATTAACGGGTGCCGACCGGGAATTTTTTCAACAGCGATCAAACTCAGAATATCAAAATGGAGCGATCATGTTTCCTGACGCGTTTGACATCACGAGCATCGAAGATTTCACTGCAATAAACGGGCTTTTGGCCTCTACTGCCGGGTTTCTGGGGGAGCAGGAAATAACCTCGGCTTTTTTGGTCGATCCTGAAGGTATCACGGTGGGTGAGTACCTGGGTATCCTTGATACGGCTGAGCAGAACCTGCTGGCCACGGATTTCAGCTTTCTCCAGAGCGTGATTCCCGATGTGCGGACACAACTCGAAGCGAGCATCACCGCCGATACTTTGCCTGATGGTGTGACCGTCGATGAAGCCATTGATCAGTCGATTTCGGTGCTACAATCCATCGCCGATGGTGACACCAGCTTTGTCACTCAAGGATTTGACACCATCCGAAGCCTGCTGGATGGCGTTCCTGAGGAGACGCTCCTGTTCGACGCTTTCCAGATGGACGGGCCGGATATCCAGTTTCCCGATATCATTGAAGATTTCATCGGCGGCCTGCCGGCGTTTTCTTTCGATATCCCGCCAGCCTGGGTCTCGGGTGATCCGCATCTGAGGACGCTCGACGGGGCCAATTACGACTTTCAGGCCGCCGGTGAATTTGTCCTGCTTCGTTCGACCGACGATCAGGGCTTTGAATTGCAATCACGGATGGTGCCTGTCGGCGAGAACGTCAGCGTGAACCAGGCGATCGCCACCAGCGTCGACGGCTCGCCCGTGATGATCGACTCGGCAGACGCCCAACCGCTTCATGTCGATGGCAATGCGGTTGCCCTTGACGATGGCGACGCGCTCGACGTGGGCAACGGGCGCATCTTTCGGCAAGGTGACAGCTACACCATCGTCTATCCCGGCGCTGATGGCGAGGTGGGAGACGGCGACAGTCAGGTGGTCGTCCGGGTGCGTGATGGCCGCCTAGACATCGATGTGCGCCTGAATTCAGAATTGCGTGGCGCACTGGAAGGATTGCTTGGCGACGGCGACGGCAACCCCGACAATGACATTGCACGCGCCGATGGTACGGTCCTCGCGCAGCCGCTGGTGTTCGAGGAGCTCTATGGCGGGTTCCGCGACGATTGGCGTGTCACCAATTTTGGGGATAGCCTTTTCAGTTATGACTCAGGTGAAAGCCCGGACGGCTTCTATCAGGCGGATTTCCCCGGTGAGATCGTCTCTCTCGACACATTGGACCCCGATGTGCTCGCATCCGCGCGGCAGGCGGCTCTGGACGCTGGGCTGCAGGAAGACAGCGAGTCCTTCGAAAATGCGGTTCTCGACTTTGCCCTGACCAACGATTCCGGGTTTATTGCCTCGGCGCTTGATGTTCCCGTCACCGATCTGGGCACTGAGCAGGCCGATTTGCTGACCGGTAATTCAGGGGATGACGTTCTCGACGGCCTTGGTGGGGATGACGGGATCTTTGGCCTTGCGGGCAATGATGTGCTGAGCGGCGGCGACGGCGATGACAACATGGGCGGTGCTGAGGGCAACGATCAGGTCAACGGTGATGCCGGCAATGACAGCATGGGCGGCGGTCCCGGCGATGACACCATGAACGGCGGCGAGGGTGACGACTTCATGGGCGGCGGCCTTGACAACGACCTCATGGATGGCGGCGCGGGCAATGACGTGGTCAATGGCGGGCCCGGCGATGACACGCTCGATGGCGGCACCGGCGCTGACACCATGGGCGCGAGCTTTGGCAGCGACGTGGTTAATGGCGGCGATGGCAACGATG
>NZ_CAMYMD010000008.1 GCF_947259555.1 uncultured Roseovarius sp. | reverse complement strand
GCCTTGTCATGCCCGTAAGGCAGAAGATCGTCGCTCGATATCCCGAGCTTCGCCCCGATCTCCTGAATCGGACGCTTCCGCGCCTCACGCGCAATCTCAATGTCACTCTTGTAGCTCATGATCGGTCTCTCCTGTTGCCGTGAAAGCTCGAATGGATTGCGACGATCAGACCGGCATGACCTATGGGGTGCCCGTCCGACCACATGCAAATCCATGCCGATGCCACCACATGAATATTCACGAGGATCAATAAATATTCATGACAGTCAACATTCAATTTGCTTTACATTGACATTTCGAGGTCAGAAACTTGGATTGGATGACACTATCGGAAACCTGACGCTTAGCCCTCGGCAATAAGAAGCGCCGCCGCCAGAAACTTGCGCCCATCGTCAAAAACCGGGGGCTTTTCGCCACGCCACCTTGCGCAGATCGGGCGTTCGGGGCGACCTTCGGTCAGCAATTGTCGCATTGCCTGCCCGGTTTCGGCTGCGATTGCGCGATAACGCTTGCGCATGTTGTCGTGAAACGTCTCGCGGTGCAGCGCCTCCATCCGAAGGTGAAACAAAGACGACCGGCTGCGCGGTCTGAACACGAGATCGCCGACAGCCTCATCCGACCGCATCCAGCGGCTGAGCGCGCGTTTCTGCAGTGTTTCGGCCCTCGCGCCCTGCCCGTCGTCGCGCGCCAGAATGGCCAGATTGGCGAGTGACGTGGCGCGGCGCAAATCCTGCGCGCCAAAGAACAAGCGTGCCATCCACCCTGCCCGCCGCAACAACCGCTGCGCCGCCTGCCGGTCCCCTGCCATATGGGCGGCACAGCCCGCCTCGGTCAGCCGTTCCCAGACCAGATCGGCACGCGCCCATCCGGCTTGGCGGGCCGCGCGCATCTCGGTATCTGCGCTGTCAAAGCCCCAGATACGCGGCGCGAACATGTTCATTTCCACGAAGCTCATGGGCAGGCCCCTCCATTGCGGTATTCCCGGTTTCCAGCACATAGGCATGGTCGGCCAGTTCCAGCGCCAGTTCGGCATTCTGCTCCACCAGCACGACCGACAGGCCCTGTGCGTTGATTTCTTCGATGATGCGCGCGATTTCCTCGACGATCACGGGCGCAAGACCCATCGACGGCTCGTCCATCAGCAAAAGGCGTGGCTTTGACATCAAGGCACGGCCAATCGCCAGCATCTGCTGCTCGCCGCCCGACATGGTCTGTGCCCGCTGGCTACGCCTCTCGCGCAGGCGCGGAAAACGGTCGTAAACGCCATCCAGATCTGTCTCGATCCCGGCGGTATCGCGACGCAGGAACGCCCCCGTTCGAAGATTCTCCTCAACCGTCATGTCGGGAAAGATCCGTCGCCCCTCGGGCACGTGGGCGATGCCATGCGCGACGATCTTGTGGGCCGGCAGATGGTCGATCCGCTGCCCCTCGAACAGGATTTCGCCACGCGCGATCGGGACCATGCCCGACATCGCACGCAAAGTCGTGGTCTTGCCCGCGCCGTTGCCACCGATGATGGTCACGATCTTGCCCTGCGGCACGGCGATGGATATGTCGCGCACCGCGTTGATCTTGCCGTAGTTCACAGCAATCTTGCGCATTTCAAGCAACATGGCGCGCGCCCCCCAGATAGGCCTCGATCACCGCCGGATGGTGACGTATTTCGGCCGGCCCGCCTTCGGCCAGAAACTTGCCGAAACTCATGCAGGTGATGGTGTCGCACAGCCCCATGATCGCCTGCATGTCATGCTCAACCAGCAGAATGGTTATGCCATCGGCCTTGAGGCGGCGCATGAGGTCCATCATTTGCCGGGTCTCCTCGGGGTTCATGCCAGTAAACGGCTCGTCCAGCAGCATCACATCGGGATGGCTGGCATAGGCGACGGCCATTCCAAGGGCACGTTGGTGCCCGTGTGAGAGATCACCGGCCCGCTCCTCGACCAAGTCGCCTAGCCCGAAGAAGTCGAGCGCCTCACGCGCCCGCGCCTCGGCCCCGCGACGGTCTTCGCGATCCCAGCCGACGATGGCGGCAAAGATGTTGGGACGAAACGGCATATGCGTGCCGACAAGGGCGTTTTCCAGAACGGTCAGTTCGGCAAAAAGTGTGGAATGCTGAAAGGTGCGCACCACGCCCCGCCGCGCGACCTCGTGCATCTTGAGCCCCGATATATCCTCGCCCCGCAAGAGCACCTGCCCCGCAGTGGGGGTGTAGAAGCCCGAGATCATATTGAAGGTCGTCGTCTTGCCCGCGCCGTTCGGCCCGATCAGCCCATGGATGCTGCCATGCGCGACCTTGAAGGACAGTGTATCCACCGCGACCAAACCACCAAAGCGCATCGTCAAATCACGCATTTCGAGAAAATCGGTCATGCGGCTGCCTTTCTTTCGGGTGAGGGCGCGGCTTTGCGCGGCAGGACTTTCTGCACGATGCTTTCAAGGCCGTTGGGCAAAAACAGGATCGACAGGATCATGATCGCGCCATAAATGAGCGGTCTTGCCTGCTCAAAGCCGAGCTCGCGCAGGACGATCTCGTTGAGAATCGTCAGCAGAACGCAGCCCAGTATCGGGCCGTAAAAGGTCGCCGTGCCACCCACAATCGCCCATGTCAGCACAAAGACCATCACCTCGATATCAAACGAGTTGGGGTTGACCGTGCCGACGTAATGGCCCTGCAAGGCCCCGGCGATCCCGGCAAAGCCCGAAGCGATGGCAAAGGCCAGCGTGCGATAGGCGCGCAGATTGACGCCCGATGCCTGCGCCAGCTTGTCCTGCCAGTGCACCGCGTGAAAGGTCAGGCCCACGGGCGACTTCTCGATGCGCCACAGCACCCAAAGACAGATCATCACGACAAAACCGGCAAAGTAGTAGTAAGAGACCGGCTCGAAGAAATCAAAGCTGTAGAACCCAAGCGAGAAATCCGGCATCGGGTCGATCCCAGAGATCCCGCGCACGCCACCAAACGGCTCTCGGAAGCGCTTCCAGATCAAGCGGATGATCTCGCCAGCCGCGAATGACCCGATCAGGAAATAAAATCCCTTCATCCGAAAGAGCGGAAAGGACAGAAGCACGGCCAAGAGCGCCGAGGTGATCCCACCGAGCAGAATCGACACCGGCACGTTGACGCCCAGTTCCTTGGAAACGAGCGCCGAGGCATAGGCCCCCACCCCCATGATCACGACATGCCCGAGTGACCATTCGCCGGTCAGCGTAAGCAGCCGGTACGACGTTACCAACAGGATATTGATCACGAGAAAGACCAGAATTTCCTGCTGAGAAAAGCTCAGTCCATGTGGCAACGCGATCAGCGCGACCGCAGCGAGGACGAAAATCAGAGGTTTAAGCACGATCCGCACTCCCGAACAATCCGGTGGGTTTTACGATGAGCACGACCAGCATCAGCATGAGCCCGACGATGTCGGCCAGGACCCCGTCCCAGAATGTCGTGACGAACGTATGCACGAACGCGTAGACCACCGAGGCCACGATCGCGCCTTCGAGCGACCCGACGCCGCCCACGATGATCACGATAAAGGCGGTGACGATCACCGAATGCCCCATATGCGGGTTAACAGAGACCAGCGGCGCGGTCAGCGCGCCGGCGACACCGGCCAGCGCCGCGCCGATGAACATCGCGATACGCGCAGTCTGCGTGATCGAGATCCCCTGCAGGGCCGCCGCCTCGGGGTCTTGTGCCGAGGCGCGCAACGCCCAGCCAAACCGCGTGCGCTTGAGGAAGTACCACAGCGCGCCAAGCAGCACGACCGCAGCGACGATCACATAAAGCCGTGCGACCGGCAGCCCCACTTTGTCCGTGAAGCGCACCACCTCCTGTGTCACAGGCGGAATGTGCTCCATCCGCACGCCGAATCCCATGACCGCAAGGGACTGGAGGATCATCAGAAACCCGATCGAGGCCACGAGACCGCCCAGCGGGTTATCCTTGAGCGGGCGAAACAGTCCCCATTCCATCACGAGGCCCAGAAGGCCCACGAAAAGCATGCCGATCGGCACCGCGATGAAGAAGGGCAGATGCATGTCTGCATAGAGCGCCACGATCGCGTACGCGCCAGCCATGAACAGCTCGCCATGGGCGAAATTCACCACGCCCATGACACCGAAGATCAGCACGAGGCCAACCGCGACCAAAGAAATATAGCTTGCTGCATAGACGGCATTTAGGCCGGTCTGCGCCAGAAGTTCCATCATGGGAAGAGCTCGGATCTTAGAGGGAAAGGCAACAGCGCCCGCGAGCCGGGCGCTGTTCTTGGCCGTGCTATCAGCTGCGCTGATCCCACATCTGGCCGTAATCCTGCATATGCTTGATCAGCAGATCGCCGTGCCGGTTGTACCAATCAGGGATAGATCTGAATTCCTTGATCGTGGCCTTGCCATTCTCAATGGCCACGACCGGCCAATCCCCGACAAGAGCATTGTTGATGCCAAAGAGCTCCTCACCCCACCATTCCGCATCGCCGAACGCGTGGTTTCCGGGGCCCTCCTGCATGGCGGCGATCACCGCGTCCGGATCGGCCGAGCCGGCCTTTTCCGCTGCCGCCTTCCACAGGTCCATGATTGACGCGTATTCCCAGCTCACAGCGCCCCATTGCCCAGGATGCCGCTTGTTGTATTCCGCGTAAAATCCGTTCGGATCGTCAAAGTTTACGGTGTCCGCGTTGAGGGCGGGATCGTCGAAATCAGGGAACTGGAAAATGAACCCCTCCATGAAGTCCTTGGAGGTCTTGGCGATCATCTGATCATAGAAGTCCGCCGTGCAGCTGATGATCTGGCCGCCAAAATTCTGCTGAAAGAGTTGCTCGGCAATCGGATGCACATAATCCGAATAGCAGGTGTCGAGGCAGATGATATCGGGGTTCTTGGCCAGAAGCCGCGTCACCACCGGTGCGAAATCGGTGGTCGAGGGATCGAACAGGAGGGGCTCATCCAGCATCTCGATGCCGGCGGCTTCGAACGCGGCAAGATAGGTCGCCACCGACGGCAGACCGAGCGCGTCATCCTGCGCGCACATCACCGCTGTTTTCAGCTCCGGCTTGTTCTGCGCCAGCCACTCTACGCCGGTCACGTTGTAAATCGGGTGCACTTCGGCCGGTGCCAGAAGCGTGGTTGTGTCGGGCGACAGATCTGACGGAAGCAGCGTCGAAAAGAGCATCCCGGTGCGTTCGGCCACAGGCTGCACGCCGGGCCATGTGTCCCCGCCGAGCATCATGATAAAGCTGACGCCGTCCTCGCGGATGAGCTTGGTCGCCCCGGTCCGCGCCTTGGCCGGGTCGTATTCATTGTCATAGGCCACGAACTCGACCGGGTGCGCGCCGTCCGACAGCGTGATGCCGCCTGCGGCGTTCACCCGCTCGGCCCAGATTTCGCAGCCGTCAAGGCCAGGCTTGCCCCATGCGGCGACAGCCCCTGTCAGTGGCGCCAGAAAGCCGATCTTGATCGGCTCGCCCGCCGCGAGGGCCATCTTCGGCAGGCCAAGAGCTGCGGTCGCCGCGGCGGATGTTTTCAGAAAGGTCCGACGGGTGAACCCCGAAGCAGTGAATTTGGAAAGCATGCGTTCCTCCAACTATTGGCGCCGCGCGCCATCCGCGCAGCAAAGCGTAGCCATGAGTGACCTTTGTGGTTCATTGCCAACCTCGAAAACTATACCAGTTCAGGAAATTGGTTTGGCTTACCCCGCAACGCTAGCAAAGCGATTTGAAACCCACAAGAAAATTTGTTTCTTATAGTTATAATTAAATCATTCAAACAGCGCAGCCAACTCTATTTGCACATAAAATTGGCGCTCTGATCGCCTTTAATTGGCCCAGTTTGCGCGCAGCGATCCGTCAAACTGGTCCGGTAAGCGCCTGCAATTGGTCCACCCCTCACTGTGTTCAGCTTGTGATCCGACTGCAATCCACCTAAGTTTCAACCGAATTAGTTGCGCGCCAGACGAAGGACAGCACAGTATGGCCAGCCCCAATCCGCGCACCGATGCGCAGCTCGTCACCAACCATTCGGTCGGTGCGACGGTACAGGTCGTGATCGACAGCCTCTTCGCACGCATCCAGTCCGAGGAATATCCCGAGGGCGCGCGCCTGCCCTCGGAACGCACCCTGTCGACAGAGCTGGGCGTGGCCCGCAACACAGTGCGCGAAGCTCTCGACGTGCTCGAATCACGCCATATCATCCGCCGCAGGGCGGGCTCGGGCAGCTTTGTCACCTACAAGACCCAGCACAGCCGTATCGGCAATCGCAGCGCCCTGGCCGAGAATATCAGCCCGCTCGATCACCTCGTCGTCCGCGGTATTCTGGAGCCTGAGATGATCCGCCTCGCGGTGATCCACATGACACCCCGCGATATCATGGAGCTCGATGACATCCTGTCCCGCATGGAAGCCATCAGCACTGACGCCGCAGCCTTCGTGAAATGCGAAGAGGATTTTTACCGCAAGATCGCGACCGGCACGGGCAATCCGCTGCTCGCGTCATGCTACGATCTGGCCATCGATGCCTGCATGCAGACGTTCCGTTCACGCATGATGCGGCGGCACCTGACGCCCAGGCGCATCGAAGACTACCAAAAACGCTACAACGCGCTCTTCAATACGATCTCCTCGCGCGATGTGGAAACGGCTGTGGAATACATCAAGCTGCACCTCATCGAAGAGCAGAAAACCCTTTTGCAAGAGGACTAACGCAGCCTATTGCGAGACCAGACGCGCATCGAGGCACGCCTTGCCCGGCCCTTGCCCGTGGCGCTGATGCCATAGCTGGCCAAGCGCCTCCATCTCCTCGCGCAGCAACGCCTCGTTCCGGGCGAGCCAATCCGGGATCGAGCCGAACTCGACAATGCGTGCCTTGCCATCCCTGATCTGCACCACCGGCCAATCCCCGATAAGTGTGTGGTTGAGGCCGAACATGTCTTCACCCCACCATTGCGCAGGGCCGAATGCATGGATCGCCTGCCCCATCTGACGCATCGCCGCCAGCACCGACACCGAATTGACTGTGCCCGCCCGCTCGACCGCCGATTGCCATATGTCCAAAATCGCCGCGTATTCCCAGCTTACCGCAGTCCAGCTTCCAGGAAAGCGCGCGTTGTACTCGTCAAAGAAAACCTGCGGCTGATTGAAGAAAAACGCCTTTTCCGCAAGGAGCGGGTCATCGAAGTCAGGGAACTGAAACAGGAACCCTTCCATGAAATCCGGCGAGGTCAGCGCGATCAATTGCTCATAGCTATCTGCCGTGCAACTCAGGATTTGGCCGGCGAAGCCCTGCGCAAAGGCGTATTCGGTCATCGCGTGAACCATCGGCGTATAGCTCGCGCACCAGCACAGCATATCCGGAGAACGTGCCAGCATCGGCGCGACAACGTCCTGCGCCTGCGCCGTCTCTGGATCGTACCTGACTTCCTCGACAATCCTGATCCCGGCCGCCTTGAACGCTGCACGATACGCCGCCAGCGCCGGCAGTCCGAGGGCATCGGTCTGCGCGCAGAGCGCCACGGTGCGAATCTCCGGCCGATGCCGCGCGACCCAGTCCACAGCCGTGACCGTGTAGATCGGCAGCGATTCGCCGGGCGCGATGAGATAGGGCGTGTCCGGTGACAGGTCGCTCGTCAGAAGCGATGACGTCAGCACCTTTTGACCCATCAGGTAGTCGCGTACAGCGGAAAAGGAATCGCCCCCGAGCATCATCATCAGCGAAACGTCGTGCTCCTGTACGAGATGTCGGGCCCCGTCCAGCGCCCGTTCGGACTCGTATCCGCAATCGTATGCCTCCAACTTGACCGGAAAGCGCCGCCCCCCAAGCAGCACGCCGCCCGCCCGGTTGAGCCAGTCCACCCACATACGACACCCATTTAGGCCCGGCAGTCCCCACGATTCGACCGGCCCGCTCAAAGGGGCCAAAAATCCTATGGTAATCGCCCGCTGCATCCCCACGGAAAACTTGGGAAGAGCACTCCGGACAGCCAGACGTTGTGCGAAACTGGAATTGGACATGATCGTTTTTAGCACGTTCAACAGGCTGCGCCAGCCGGATCTTGGGAAAATATTATTCTTGGAAAGAAAATTTATTGACAAGAGGTCCAACGCAACTCCAGTCTGGCATGGACCAAAAGAACCAATATGGAAATATTGGTCCATGCCAACTTGGAGGGATACATGACAAAAAAGAGAATTGCGATCATCGGCGCGGGCCCATCCGGTCTAGCGCAGCTGCGGGCCTTTCAATCCGCCGCTGCGAAGGGCGCCGAGATCCCCGAGATCGTCTGCTTCGAAAAACAGCAGAACTGGGGCGGCCTGTGGAACTACACATGGCGCACCGGCCTCGATGAATATGGCGAGCCGGTGCACGGCTCAATGTATCGTTACCTGTGGTCCAACGGCCCCAAGGAGGGGCTGGAATTTGCCGATTATTCCTTTGAAGAGCACTTCGGCAAGCAGATCGCGTCCTATCCGCCTCGCGCCGTCCTGTTCGACTATATCGAGGGCCGTGTGAAAAAGGCCGAGGTCCGCGACCTCATCCGCTTTAGCACCGCCGTCCGCTGGGTCGAGAAGGATGGTGACACATTCCAGGTCACTGTTTGTCACCTCCCCGAAGATCGCACATATACCGAAGAATTCGATCAAGTCATCGTCTGTTCGGGTCATTTCAGCACGCCCAATGTCCCCCACTTCGCTGGCTTCGAAACCTTCAAGGGCCGCGTCCTGCACGCCCATGATTTCCGCGATGCGCTGGAATTCAAGGACAAGGACATCCTGATCGTCGGCACCAGCTATTCCGCCGAGGATATCGGCTCGCAATGCTGGAAATACGGGTGCAAGTCGATAACTGTCAGCCATCGCACGGCCCCCATGGGCTATAAGTGGCCCGACAACTGGCAGGAAGTGCCCTTGTTACAAAAGGTTGTTGGCAACACCGCCCATTTCAAGGATGGCACGACCAAGGACGTCGATGCCGTGATCCTGTGCACCGGCTACAAGCACCATTTCCCGTTCCTGCCCGACGATCTCCGCCTCAAGACCGCCAACCGGCTGGCGACCGCCGATCTCTACAAGGGCGTGGTCTATGTCCCCGAACCGGACCTGTTCTATATCGGCATGCAGGATCAGTGGTTCACCTTCAACATGTTCGACGCTCAGGCATGGTGGGTGCGGGATGTCATCATGGGGCGCATCGCTCTGCCGGACCGCGCCACGATGGAGGCCGATGTCGCCGAGCGCGTCGCGCGCGAGGATGCGGGCGAGGATGACTATGACGCGATCTGGTATCAGGGCGGCTATGTGAAAGAGCTTATCGACGAGACCGACTATCCGAGTTTCGATGTCGAGGGCGCCTGCAAGGCATTCAAGGAATGGAAGGGTCACAAGAAAGAGAACATCATGACCTTCCGCGATAACGCCTATAAATCGGTTATCACCGGCACCATGGCCCCCAAGCACCACACACCGTGGAAAGACGCGCTCGACGACAGTCTCGACGTTTACCTGCAGAACTGAGTTTCCCTGCCTGGGGTGGGCGGCATGCGCTGGCTCACCCCTTTTTTCAGCACCTGCCGGCGCGTCGACCCTGGTATCAGGGGTTGCACTCGCGTGCGGGCGGGCGCATTCAAAGACATGCAATATCACAGCTCTGATCGCATGGTGCCTTGATGCCCATCGCCCTCGACAGCCTCACCACCCTCAGGCACCTGCCTTTCGATGACATCATCGATGTGCGCACGCCCGACGAATTCGCCGAAGACCACATTCCCGGTGCGATCAACCTGCCAGTGCTCTCCAATGCCGAGCGCGCGCGCGTTGGCACCATCTATGTGCAAGAGGACCGCTTTCTCGCCCGCAAGATCGGCGCGGCGCTTGTCTCACGCAACGCCGCCGCGCATCTGGAAGGCCCGCTTGCCGACCGGTCGGGCGGCTGGCGTCCCTTGGTCTATTGCTGGCGCGGCGGGCAGCGCTCGGGCTCTTTCACGGTGATCCTGCAACAGATCGGCTGGCAGGCCGACACGATCGCAGGGGGGTATCAGACGTATCGCCGCCTCGTTTCACAAGCACTCTATGAGCAAGACCTCGGTCTGCGTCTCGTGCTGATCGACGGGGGCACCGGCACCGCCAAGACGCGGCTTCTCTGGCATCTGGCCGATGAGGGGGCCCAGATGCTTGATCTGGAGGGGTTGGCGGCGCATCGCGGGTCGGTCTTTGGGCCAGTGGTCGGCGGGCAGCCCGCGCAGAAGGGGTTCGAGAGCGCGCTTGCCGCGCAACTCGTCCGCTTCGATCCCTTGCGGCCAATATTTGTCGAAGCGGAAAGCCCCCGAATTGGCCGCATCAACCTGCCCCCTGCCCTGACCAAGGCGATGCAGACCGCCCCCGCCGTGCGTCTTGAGGCGCCACTCACTGCGCGGGTGGCCCATATCTGCGAGGAATACGCAGACCTGATCGACGACACAGCGCGGCTCGACTCGATTCTTGCGCAACTCATCCGCTATCACGGCCACGAGCAGGTGACCGTATGGCGCGCCCTTGCCGCGTCGGGGGATTTTGCACAGCTGGTACGTGAGTTGATCGAGGTGCATTACGACCCACGCTACACGCGCATCAACCGCAGTGCCGCATCGCCAGTGCTGCGCTTGCCGGACCTGACCGGGTCCAGCCTCCGACATGTCGCAAGACAGCTGATTGAAACAACATAGCCCCGCGCAGTCCTGCGCGGAGCGATGCCGTCAAAACCGCGTTTCAGTCGCGCAGCAGTTCGTTGATCCCGGTCTTCGAGCGGGTCTGCGCATCGACCCGCTTGACGATCACGGCGCAATAGAGGTTGAGGTTGTTCTTGGTCGGCATGCTGCCTGACACGACCACCGAGTAGGACGGCACTTCACCGATAAAGACCTTGCCGGTCTCGCGGTCCACAATCTTGGTGGATTTGCCGATATAGACACCCATACCCAGGACCGAGCCCTCGCGCACGATGCAGCCCTCGACCACCTCCGAGCGCGCGCCGATAAAGCAGTTGTCCTCGATGATCGTCGGGCCGGCCTGCATCGGCTCCAGCACACCGCCGATGCCGACACCGCCCGACAGATGCACCCCCTTGCCGATCTGCGCGCAGGAGCCGACCGTGGCCCATGTGTCGACCATGGTGCCCTCATCCACATAGGCACCCAGGTTCACAAAGCTGGGCATCAGCACCACGCCGGGCGCGATATAGGCGGATTTGCGCACCACGCAGTTGGGCACCGCGCGGAACCCGGCAGAGCGCCACTCGGCCTCGCCCCAACCCTTGAACTTGCTGTCGACCTTGTCCCACCAGCCACCGCCTTGGGGACCATTGTCGTGGATCTCCATATCCTTGATACGAAAGCCCAGAAGGACCGCTTTCTTGGCCCACTGGTTCACATGCCAATCACCGTTGTCCTGCCGCTCGGCGACACGCAGTGTGCCGCTGTCGAGCGCGTTGAGCGTCTCTTCGATGGCCTCGCGCGTCTCTCCCCCTGTCGCGGGCGTGATCGTATCGCGCGCCTCCCAGGCAGATTCGATTGCAGTTTCCAGTGCGGCGTTCGACATAGGGCGTCTCCTCGGGTTTTCATCGCGTGTCCCCCTCGCCTATAGGGCCAAGCGAAGACGGGATCAATGCG
This sequence comes from uncultured Roseovarius sp., assembly GCF_947259555.1. Lineage (GTDB taxonomy): Bacteria > Pseudomonadota > Alphaproteobacteria > Rhodobacterales > Rhodobacteraceae > Roseovarius. Next base: position 80,619 of record NZ_CAMYMD010000008.1, on the reverse strand, counting down.
CCCCGGCGCCGGACCAAGTGCCTTATCCGCCTCGTATCAGTTCATCCTCGTCATCCGCCGCCGACAGGCCCAACGCCTCCAACCCGTTTTCCAGATGATCCGACAGGTGGGGCGAGCCAAGCAGGTAATCCGCGCAGGGGGTCGTTGCCTCTTCAAAGGCGGTGCGCTTGGCCTCTTTGAGATCCTCGGCCTCGAAGCTGCCGCGTCCGATCCACATGACGGCCACCAGGCTCGCCTGTTCCTCCTCGCTCAATCGGTCTATGAAAGCACGCAGTTCACCTTCGGCCCGGTCCAGTTCTCGGGCCATGAGAATGATCTGCGCGATCTTGTGCACTGTGATGTCGATCATGGCATAGTCTCCTGTTGCGCTAGTCTAGCACAGGAATGCCGGGCGGGTCGTCCCCCGTCCTTGATCTTACGCAAATAGCCGGTAATAGGCCCAGTCCGGCAGGAACCGCGACAGGCGAAACAGATAGCTGAAGAGGCGCGGGAAATGGCGCTGAAAGGCGCTGTCATCGCACATCAGTTCGAACATCTCCTGCGCTGCATCCTCGGGCGACATGATGAACGGCATCTTGAACTTGTTCTTGTCGGTCAGCCGCGTCTTGATAAAGCCGGGATTGGCCAGTTGCACGCGCACGCCGGTGCGCCACAGATCGGCGCGCATCGATTCGGCAAGGTTCATGACCCCCGCCTTTGAGGCGGTGTATCCAATGGCCCCCGGCAAGCCGCGAAACCCCGAGAGCGAACCGGTCAGCACCACGTGCCCCACATCGCGCGCCACCATTCCGGGGATCACCGCGCCCAGCACCCGCACCGCGCCGGTGAAATTCACATCGGCCATCGCGGTGACTTCATCGGCCTGCCACTCCGTCGAGGGCATCGGCCAGTAAACGCCCGCCAGATAAACCAGCCCGTCAACCTCGCCTACCGCCTTGGCCGCCTCGGTCACGCTGGCGTCGTCGCGCACATCCATGGCGACGGCGCGCGCGCCCCCCGGCAGGACCGCGACCAGCTCTTCCAGCCGGTCGGCGTTGCGGGCCGAGACGATCACCTCGGCGCCTGCCGCGCTGATCTTGTGGGCGAGGGCCGCGCCCAGCCCCTCGCTCGCGCCCACCAGCCAATAGCGTTTGCCCTGCCAGTCGGTCATGCGTCCACCCGGCGCATGGTCGCCACCAGTTCCGCCACCTTGATGCCGAACTTGCGGAATTGGCTGCGGTTCACCACCTCACCGCCGGGGGTGAGATACATCCAGTCGGTCACGCTCAGGACATGACCGCCCGCCTCCTCGGGCAGGCGGATGCGATAGCTGAGCCGCGTCGCCGCGCCCATCTGCTGGCCGGTCCCGGGGCCCACCAGATCATCCGCCTCGGCGCGGATGGACCCGTCATTGCCCAGTTCCAGCCGCCATTCGCGATCCTGGCTGTTGCCGCTGTCATAGTCGAAATGCTCGCGCATGATGCCACGATTGCCCTGCCAGTGCGCCTCGAAATCGCCGGTGAAGCGCGAGGCGACGCGGCCAAGCGGGCCATAGATCACGCCCTCGCATTTGATCGGACCGTTAAGGTGCTCGCGCAGGTCGAACCGTGGCTCCAACTTTGCGTAATCCTGCGGGGCCTGCGCCGAAAACCCCGCGTATCGCTCCTTGAGCAATACAAGGCCCAGCATGATCGCGGCCCCCAGCAGGATGAAACCAAAAGCGTCCATCGGGTCAGCTCCTTTCCTCAATCGGTGTTCGGGCCAAGAGCGCAATGGCCATGAGTTTGAGCGCGCAGGGCAATCCGCCATAAAGCAGGCTGAGCAGGCGCAAGGCACCCTCGTCGTTGTCCTGTCCGGCGGCAAAACCACCCGCCTGCAACAGCGGCAAGAGGCTCACGGCGGCCAGCGCGAGGGTGAATTTCGACACGAAGGACCAAAGGCCAAAGCCTTCGGCGGCACCGGGCGAAATCTCCGACAGGCGGCGCGCAAAGAGCGCGGGCAGCAGCGTCATGTCCGCGCCCACGGCCGCGCCGGAGACGATGCAGATGATGCCAAAGGCCCAAAGATCGCCCGCACTGAGAAGGATGGCCCAAGCAAAGGCCGCGATGGCCAGTACCATTGCCCCGAGCAGCACGCGCTTGGCCCCATAAGCCTCGGCCAGCTTGCTCCACGCCGGGGCGGCGAGCGCGGCGGACAGAAAGAAGATCAGAAGGAACGGCCCCTCCCATCCCGGCGCTTGCAGCCGGCTTTCGACGAAGAACAGAAACAGCGTGGAACTCACTGCCACAGGCGCCGCGTTGAACAGCGCCACGACCAGCAACCGCCGCGCGGTTTGATCGCGCAGGACCGGGCCAAAGCCGGTGCCGTCGGGCACGTCGGTGGCCCCCCATTGCCCGGTCATGGCAAGCGCGGCGACAAGCGCGAGCGCTGCAAAGGCCACCGCGAACCCCGCATAACCACCAAGTGCCAGCGGGGCCACGGCGGCGGCACAGATCCCCAGAAGTGCACCGGTCTCGCGCCAGCGTGCCAGCCGCAGATGACCCTGACCCGGCAGGTAGGCAGCACTTGCCACACCTTGGGCGTAAAAGCAGATGGTGAGGTAGCTGAAGGCGGAAAAGACCACCGTCAGCATGCCCGCGAACCACCACAGCGGCGCAATCGGCGGGATCACGGCGAACAGTCCCAGCATCGCCGCCGCCATGGCAACAACCGCCACCGCGACGCTGACAGCGCGATGCCTGCGCAGCCGCGCGCTCAGCCGTCCAAGCAGCGGGTCCTGCACCACATCGAGCAGGCGCAGCACAAAGAGCACCGAGCCAAGCGCGGCCAGCGAGACGCCATATTCATCGACGTAAAACTTGGGCGCGTGGATATAGAGCGGCAGCCCCGCCGCCGCCAGAAGGGCGGCAAAGACGGCAAAGCCGGGCAGTCGCGGGCCAATGCCCGTTGCGGATATGGTGGCGGCGTGGCTCACCGGCTGATTTCCTCGGAGGGTGGCGGCGGCGGCGAGCGGAACCGCGCGCCCTTCCACCACAGCTTGAACGCCTGCCAGTGAATGAGCCCCAGCACCCGGCGCGACCCGAAGGGGCGGCGCAGCGCGGCCATCATCAGTCCCCCGGTCCTAAGCGGCTTGCGCGGGCCGACCAAAGTGGCGATCACCCCGCCATTCCCCCCGGTAAAATCGATCCAGATGCCAATCCGGTCGGGCCGCAGATCAAAGCGGAATTCATAGCCGCCCTCGATCCGCAAGAAGGGTGAGACGTAGAAAATCTTGGCCGCATGGAGCCTGTCCTGCGCCGTGATCGGCGCAAGGTCGTCGCGGTGGCACAGATAGGAATGCCGCTCGCCATAGGTATTGGACACCTCGGCGATGATCACCCGCACCTCGTCCTGCGCGTCGCGGCAGATCCAGAACGAGACCGGGTTGAACACATGGCCCAGCACGCGGGGCTGCGCCAACAGTTCGATCCGCGCAGGCGCGGGCATTTGCCGGTCGGCCAGCACCTCGCGCACCCACGCGGCACCGCGCCCATGCCCCGGCGTACCGCCGTGGTCTTTGTCCCATAGCGACACGAATGCACGGCGATTGCGCCCAAAGAGACCGGGGGCCTTTACGTCGGCCTCGGCATCCAGAAGCACGTAGTCGATGCCGTAGCGAAACGCGTTCTCGACCGCACCTTTGCGCCCGTGCCAGGTGTGACCAGCGATATGATCGACCGCACTCATTCCGCCGCCACCGGCATCGCGTCGCGCGCACAGATCGCCTCGGCCACCTCAAGCCCGCTCGACAACCCGTCCTCGTGAAAACCGTGCCGCATCCAAGCCCCGCAGAACCATGTGTTACGCCGTCCATTCTGCGCTCGCACCCGGTCCTGTGCTGCCAGGGCGCTCAGGTCATACACAGGGTGTCGCAGCGTGACCTGATCGTAAATCAACTCTTCTCGAATGGGCCGCGTGGTATTGAGCGTGACGAAATGTGGATCGTCCTGCGGTATGGGTTGCAGGCTGTTCATCCAGTATGTGAGGTCGATCTGGCCGGTACGTTTTACCTTGGCCTCGGTGTAGTTCCACGACGACCAGACCGCGCGGCGTTTCGGCATCACCGAGGGGTCGGCATGCAGGATTATATCGTTGGGCTGATACGCTATGGCCCCCGCATCGCCACGCTCGATCTCATCGGCATCCGAGAGCATGCGCATGGCGTCATCGCTATGGGTGGCGAGCACCACCTCGTCAAAGAATTCCCAATCGGCGCCCTGCACCCTTATTTCCACGCCCACGGGCAGCCGCCTGACGCCCGCCACGGCGGCCCCTAAACGTATATCGCACCCTTTGGCCCGCAGCGATTGTTCCAGCAGGGAAACGTAGGTCACCGATCCGCCTTGCACGGTGAACCATTGATGCTGCTGATCGTAGCCCAGCAATCCGTGATTCTTGAAAAACGTGACCAACGCATGTGCTGGAAAGCCCAGAACCTGTTCGACAGGCATGGACCAGATCGCACCGGAGAAAGGCGTCAGGTAATAGTCTCGAAAGTATCGCCCCAATCGCATCTTCTCGATCAACCCGCCCATCGTCAGGCCCACCTCCTGCGACGCGGCAAGCGCACCGGCGTTGAAACGGAAAATATCCCGCAGCATGCCCCAAAAGATCGGATTGAAGGCGTTTCTCTTTTGAGCGAAGAACGCCTCGGCACCCTCCAGCCCATATTCCATTCGACCGCCTCGAAAGGAAGCGCCAAAGCTCATGGTACTCGGGACCACCGGCACATTGAGGCGATCAAACAGCGCGGTCAGGTGTGGGTAGGTGGCGTAGTTGAACACGATAAAGCCGGTATCCACCGGCCGGTCGCCATCCCTGCCGGCGATCACAGTCCGCGCGTGACCGCCAAGCCTACGCTCGGCCTCGAACAGCACAACATCATGTGCGCCCGCCAGCCGCTCGGCTGCCCCCATTCCGGAAATACCCGCACCGATGACGGCAATCCGCTTGCGCGCAACGGCGCTGGTCTCGAATGGCATGAATACGTCTACCCGTTTGATTTTAAGTTACGCTGATTTACGGGCAGCCGGACAAAACGGATTACAATGACTTTCAATCAATCCACGAATTTTTTTCGCACTTCGGTGATCCATCGCGAAGCGGGCTGCGTAAACTTTGCATGTTGGACAATGCCGCCATACAGCACGACACTGCCCTCTCGCCGGTCATTGTGACCCGTGCTAAGACAACGATGAGGACAGCAGAGTTAACAGGCAAACGGGCGGGATCGATCGAGGTGAGGACGACACGCGACCAGGAAAATACAGATTGGGTGGCTTGTATCATAGCCATCCGAGACACCCAGGACGAAGCAGCCTTTGCGCGACTGTTCGGGCACTTTGCCCCGCGCGTAAAGGCGTTTCTGATGCGTTCGGGTACCGATGCCACCATGGCCGAGGAATGCACACAGGAGGTGATGGCAACGCTGTGGCAAAAGGCGCACCTTTTCGACCCGACACGCGCATCCGCGGCAACGTGGATCTTCACCATTGCGCGAAATCGCAAGATTGACGCGTTACGGAAACAAAAACGGCCCGAGCCCGAGGACTTGCCCTGGGGTCAGGACCCCGAACCGGACCAGGCCGACACCTTGGTGCTGCAACAGGAAACGGCCCAGCTGGGCGCGGCCATCGCGGCCTTGCCAGACAAACAAAGGGACCTGATCGAAAAAGCGTATTTCGGAGATTTGACCCACTCTGAGATCGCAGATGAAACCGGTTTGCCCCTTGGCACGATAAAATCCCGTATCAGATTGGCGCTCGACCGTCTGCGCCATGCAATGAAGTGAATGCCATGACAAGAACACCGATCACACACCACCTGAACGACGCCCTGCTGATGTCTTATTCGGCGGGGACTTTGCCCGAGGCTTTCAACCTGACAGTCGCCACGCACATTTCGATGTGCGATGACTGCCGCGCGCGACTTGGAGCGTTCGATAGTGTTGGCGGCGCGCTCATCGAGGGATGCGAAAGCGTCGCGATGGGCACTGATAGTCTCGCCGCCACGTTGAACCGCATCAGAGCGGCTCCGGTGTCTGCACCTTTAACACAGAACGCAAACACCGTGCCCACATCGCGGGTCCCTGCGCCACTGCGTGACTACATCGGGGATGATCTGAATGCGGTACGTTGGCGATCTGTCGGTATGGGCGTAAAACAGGCCATCCTGACCACGTCGCGCGATGCAACAGCCAGGCTGCTCTACATTCCTGCGGGCGCTGCGGTGCCTGATCATGGCCATCGTGGCACTGAATTGACCCTTGTCTTGCAGGGTGCCTTTTGTGATGAGGTTGACCGGTTTGGGCCGGGAGATATCGAAGTGGCTGACGAAGATCTCACCCACACTCCGGTCGCCGATATCGGGTTGGATTGCATTTGCCTCGCCGCCACCGACGCGCCGCTGCGTTTCCGCGGCCTCATGCCCAGGATCGCACAACCGTTCCTGCGCATTTGACAAGGCAACTCTCACTCCGGCCATCACATGCTAGGCCTGAAAGCCCGTCAGACGGAGGCCGGTTGTCGCCACGAGGCGGCTCTGTTGAAACACCGGCGAGGCCAACCTTTCCCCGGCCCCCGTTTCAATCCGCCTCAAACGCCTTCAAGGCGCGTCGCCACCCGTGACGACCGCTCCAGGGTGCGGTGCACAGGGCACTTGTCGGCGATTTCCAAAAGCCTGTCACGCTGCTCGGCACTCAGATCCCCCTCAAGCCGAATAACCCGCGTAAACTCGTCGGCCTTGGCCTCTCCACGGCTATCCGCGTCCTGTGCATGCACCTTGTCATGACTCACATCAACGCTCACATGATCTAGCGGCCAGCCCTTGCGGCGCGCATACATGCGAATGGTCATCGAGGTACAGGCCCCCAGTCCGGCTGCCAGAAATCCATAGGGCGACATGCCCCGATCACTGCCGCCATAGGCCACCGGCTCGTCAGCAAGTACGTGATGGGCTGGCCCCGCATTTACATCCTGCAAAAAGCCAGCAGCATCCGCCTCACTGACCCGGACCACGCCTTCCGGTGCGCCGGGTGGTGGCGCCGGCGGGCTTAGCTCCAGATAGCGTGCAGCCCATGCAGCCACGACCTGCGCGGCGTATTCGGCATCCTTCGGGTCACTGATCAGGTGGTCGGCATCGTCCAGCGTGACAAAGCTCTTGGGATGTTTGGCCGCCTTGAATATCTCTGCCGCATTCTCGATCCCGACCGTCGCGTCGCGCGGCGCATGCAAGACCAGCAACGCCTTGTGCAACGCCTCGATTTTCGGGCGCAAATTCTCTGCCCGGACATCCTCGACAAAGCCGCGTCCGATCCGGATGTCGCGACCGCCCAGCCGAACCGAGGCCACACCATCTGCCTCGATCTGCTCCAGGGCTGAGCCGAAGTTATGTGTCACATGCCCGGGATCATACGGTGCCCCAATGGTGACAACGGCGCGCGCACTCTCGATACGCCCGGCAGCGGCCAGCACCGCCGCTCCGCCAAGACTGTGCCCGATCAGCAGCGTGGGCGCCATTCCGCGCGCCGCAAGCGCCTCCGCCGCGCGCTCCAGATCCCGCACGTTCGAGGTGAACGACGTGTTCTCGAACTCACCGCCCGAATGCCCCAAGCCCGTAAAGTCGAACCGCAGGACCGCGATACCAGCCCCCGCCAAACGCGCCGCGATGCGTCTCGCGGCCGGAATGTCCTTGGAGCAGGTAAAACAATGCGCAAAGAGGGCCGTGGCCAGATGCGGCCCTTCTGGCAAGTCGAGCCGTGCGACAAGGTCGTGGCCGCCATGGCCGGTGAATGTCAGGCGTTCGATGGGCATTTGTCATCCTCATTCCGGTGTCCGTGACAAACTATGGGGCCGCCGCACACTCCGCCACCCCACCCCGTCCGGAAGTAACACGAAGGTGAGGCAATGTCGCATTCGCGTAAAATGCCCGGTACTCCAAAACTGGCAGCCACTCCAAACGCACCAGTCGTTAACCCCGAGTGGGGATACTTCTCACAGAGCTATTTGGGAGCAGGGACTGATGGCGTGGCACATACAGACACGCGGCGACGTACGCCGTTTCACATTTCTGATCTGTCTTGCCGTTCTCGGCGGCAGCCTGATACTGCGCCAGCTTTTCCTGCCTGCTGACCTCCTGGGGCGCACGCTGCTGCCGGGGGCGATCATCGCGGTCATTCTCGCCGCGCCGATTTCTTATGCGATTGGTCAGCGCATGCGCCAGATACAGCTGCGCGCGGTCTGGCTGGAACATGCGCTTTGCCATGATCAATTGACCGGCGTGGCCAGCAGAGCAAGCCTGCTGAGCCGGGCAAATAACCTTGGCGACCGACACTGCGCCGTGATCGTCGCAGACATCGACCGGTTCAAGGACTTCAATGACACTCATGGCCATACCGCGGGCGATCAGGCGCTTCGCCAGTTCGCCGCCATCCTTTCCGGCAATTGCCGCGCGGACGATCTTGTCGCCCGGTTTGGCGGCGAAGAATTCGTGATCCTGCTTGGCGACACGACCATGGAACACGGCTACGCCGCCGCCCGCCGCCTCGCTCAGCGCGTCCGCCAAAGCCCGGTTTTCTTTGAGGACCGCGCGCTTGTTCTCACGGCCAGTTTTGGCGTCGCCGCCCTGCCTCCGGGCGGCTCGGTCGAAACCGCCATACAACAGGCCGATAGCGCGCTTTACCACGCAAAGAATGAGGGGCGCGACCGGGCTTGCCTCTTTGATCCGACACGAGCAACCGGATCAGATGGCCAAGTCAAAGCCACAGCAAACAATCACACTTCGTGATATACTTGATGTTAAAAATTAGTTTTTGAAATGCATCCAGGCTGCGTATGTCTGATTGCATCTTGCAACGCCAAAAGGACAGACCAATGCCCCATGACATATGCCTCAGCGCCAACGCCTCCCGCCACAAACCCGCTTTGCCGGCAGTCGCGCCAATCGCGGCAATCGTGTTCGCCGCCATCGCCATGGCCCTTGCCCTGCCGGCCCCGTCGCCCGACCTCGCAGACCAGGCCCACATCACGCAGGATTGGCACGGCAACGTAATGCGCTCCCATTGGACCGCAACACCAAGCGCCCGTTAAGCCTCGCCCATCAATGCGGAGTCAAACGGGTATCGTGTCAGGTTCTCATGGCCGTCCTCGGTGATGAGAACCTGATCCTCAAGCTTGATCGAGAAATCCCCGCCGACTTCGCCCACAAGCGCCTCCACACATAGCGTCATGCCTGCCTCCAGTTCATAATCGAAGGCGCCGTCGACCATATTCTCCGGGTACGCCACCAAAGGCCATTCATCGCACAGACCCACGCCATGCATCAGGCAGCCATATTTCTGCGCCTGAAATCTGTTGTCCAGCACATGGGTATTGCGGCTCAGATCCTGAATATTCACCCCCGGTTTAAGCATCTCCATATTGCTGCGGATATGCTCGACCGCATGCTGCATGGCATAGATCATGTCCGGCCGCGGCGCGCGATCACCGATCCACCAGCTGCGCGAAATGTCGATACATATCCCGTATGACCCGATCAGATCAGTATCGAAACTGATGATCTCGTTTCGCTGGCACACCCGGGGTCCGCATTCCTGAAACCATGGATTTGACCTTGGTCCACTGGCCAACAGCCGGGTTTCGATCCATTCACCGCCGCGTTTGATGTTCTCGGCGTGCAGGACCGCCCAGATGTCATCCTCGCAGGTCTTGCCATCGCCAACATGCGCGCGGGCAAAATCCTCCATCGCGCGCACTGCGGTCTCGCAGGCATGGTTGGCACAGCGCATCGCCAGTATCTCGTCGGGGCCTTTGACGCTGCGCGCCTTCTCGGTGACCTCCTCGCCCTCCATCACCTGCAATCCCTGCGCCTCTAACGCGCGCAGCCCGTGGAGCATCGGCTTGTCCACCGCGAGTCGCATGTTACCCGGCGCATGCTCGGACAGGATTATGCGCACATCGCCCGCGAAAACATCTGCCGCGACATCGACCTTGTCGCCCCTGTCAAAATAAAACAGATCCGCGCCTGAACGGACCTCGCGCACCAGCGGGTTGAACGACGACAGAAACGGCGCGTTCTTGTAATCCCAGATCACCATATGCCCATCGGCACAGAGCAGCACCGCGCGAAACGGGTTATGGGTGTTCCACAGCTGCATATTGGTGCTGTCGGTCGCATAACGGATGTTGAGCGGGTCAAACATCAGCAGACCGGCGTAATCGCGATCAATGACATGCCGCGTGAGACGCTCCCAGCGATAGCGCCGCATCGCTTGAAGATCGGGCAGGTTCAATCCCGCAGCTTGCCACTCTGCAAAGGCCAGTCGTGTCGGCCCGATCTCTATCCGGTCGGCGTCATTCGGCGTGTTGTCTGCAAGCATCGCCCCACGGGTCGGGTCGATCTTGCGTGTCTCCCGGTACGGTCTGTTCATCGGTATATCCTCCGACTTACAGACTGCGAATCCTTTGTGGGATGGCGCGCCAGACTGCGACATGCCCAGGGGTCGTTTTTACGCTCTTGTATTCAATCCCGTGCGCCGATCAACACGTGACACGGCCGGAATGTCAGTCACCTTGGCACACTAGGCGAGCTGGCAACCCGCGTCAGCCGTCACGCGCGGTTTCACGAACCGTATCAATCATCAGCTGAACGTTATCGGGATCCGCATCCGGCGTGATCCCATGTCCTAGATTGAAGATGTGCGGACCGTTGGCCAATGCTTTGACGATGGCTCGGGTCTCCTGCACCAGCGCGTCTCCACCAGTGACCATGTGGGACGACTTCAGATTACCCTGAACACAGCCGTCCTTCTGGACATTCTCGGCGACCCACGCGGCGCTCACGGAATCATCCACAGCAACACAATCGGCACCGGTCCTTGCCCGAAACCCGATATAGTTGTCCCCGGCTTCACGCGGAAACGCGATCACCGGAACACCGGGATGACGTGCTTTCAGTTCAGAAATGATCCGCTGCGCAGGGGCAACAGCATAGGCATCAAAATCCTCACCTTTCAGTGAACCGGCCCAGCTGTCGAAAAGCTTGACGACCTCCGCGCCCGCGTCGATCTGGGCAGAAAGATATTCGATCGTGCCCTCGGTCAACCGCTCAATAAGCGCTTCGAAGACCTCCTTGTTCTCGGCCTTCAGCGCATGCGCGGGCCCCTGATCGGGTGTCCCGCGACCGGCAATCATATAGGTTGCAACAGTCCACGGCGCGCCCGCGAATCCAATCAGCGTGGTCTCTTTCGACAGGGCACCCGAGAGATTGCGTACAGTCTGATAAATCGGATTGAGCGTTTCGTGAATGTCCTCCACCGGCTTCAACCGGTCCAGACCGGTGCGGTCGGTAATCGTTGATAGCCGTGGTCCTTCGCCGGTGACAAACCACAGGTCCGCTCCGAGTGCCTGAGGCAAGAGCAGGATATCGGCAAACAGGATCGCCGCGTCGAAATTGTATCGGCGCATCGGCTGAAGTGTAACTTCGGTCGCCAAGTCACTGTTGTAACACAGAGAAAGAAAATCTCCGGCCTGCGCTCGGGTCGCCCTGTACTCGGGCAGATAGCGCCCGGCCTGCCGCATCATCCAGATCGGCGGCGTAGGCAGGGTCTCGCCTGCAAGGGCTCTTAGAATTGTCTTTTGCGCGGGCATCACGTCCTCCGTTTTGACTGTGGTCGCCTCGGGACGGGATGATGTCAAGCGCCTGGCGCTTGCCACGTCGCTTTGTCACGTCTAAACCTCTGCCATGACACTCGATTTGCCCACCCCGTCCCACCCCCTCAAGATTGGCACCCGCGGATCGCCTCTGGCGCTTGCACAGGCGTATGAAACGCGCGAACGGCTCGGCTCAGCCTTCGACTTGCCCGAAGAGGCTTTTGAAATCGTTGTCATAAAGACGACAGGCGATCGCATCACCGACCGGCCGCTCAAAGAGATTGGCGGCAAGGGATTGTTCACGCGAGAGATTGAACAGGCGCTGCTCTCCGGCGAAATCGACATCGCGGTACATTCGATGAAGGACATGCCGGTCCTGCAACCCGAGGGACTATCGCTCGACACCTACCTTCCGCGCGAAGACCCGCGCGATGCGTTCGTCTCCCCCGCTGTCGCATCACTCGCAGATCTGCCCGCCGGCGCTAAGGTCGGCACATCGTCTCTCAGACGCCGGGCGCAAGTCCTGGTCGCCTACCCCCATCTCGAGGTTGTGGAATTTCGCGGCAATGTACAGACGCGATTGAAGAAACTCGATGATGATGTCGCCGCCTGCACGTTCCTCGCCATGGCCGGATTGAACCGGCTGGCACGGCCGGATGTCGCCACATCGGTGATCGCCCCCGAGGTGATGCTGCCCGCCGTGGCGCAAGGGGCAATCGGGATAGAGCGTCGTGCGGATGACACACGAACGGCAGACATGCTGGCCGCAATTCATCACAAAGAGACCGGCCAGCGCCTGGCATCGGAACGCGCGTTTCTGGCGGCGCTTGATGGCTCATGCGAGACACCCATCGCGGGGCTTGCGGATCTCGATGGCGGTACCTTGCGCCTGCGCGGAGAGATCCTGCGCCCCGACGGCAGCGAGTGTCTGAACGACGATCAGACCGCACCGATTGAAGACGGTGCAGAACTGGGCCGCGACATGGCAGGCAAGCTTCTGGCCCAAGCGGGCGACGGTTTTTTCGACTGGCGCGAGTAGATTATTCACCAGGGATCAGTTTGCCCGGGTTCATGATGCCGTTCGGATCGACAGCCGCCTTGATCGAGCGCATCATGTCGAGGGCAGTCGCATCCTTGTGCGCCGCCATCGCAGGCAGCTTGGACATGCCGATGCCGTGCTCGGCGGAAAAGCTGCCGCCGAGGGCAATCACCTCCGCCTCAACCGCCTTCTGAATCGCGCGGCAAAGCCCCGGATCATCCCTTGAAGGCCACCCCACATAGTGCAGGTTGCCATCGCCAAGATGCGCAACCCCGGTATTTTCAATATCCGGATCAAGCGCTTGGCTGACGGAATTGATGCGCCGCAAGAGTTCGGCCATCCGATCTGTCGCCACGGCGATGTCATTCTCGACCATGGGCGTGCGCACCCTCAGTATCTGCGCCGACGCTTCGCGCCGCGCCCAGATCTCGGCCCGCTGCGCCTCGGACTGAGCAACCACCGCGTCCAGCACCAACCCCTCGTCGTACAGGCTCGCCAGGACGTCTTCGAGATGCGCGGTCACCGGAACGCAGCCTTCGCCATCAGGCACCGCGTCGCGCGGCGCGCGCGCCCCCAGTTCGATCAGAATGCTGATCTCGTACGACTGCGCGAAGGGCGGCCGCATCTCGGGAAACCGCGCAAGCAGAGCGTCGACAAAGCTGCGCGGCATGTATTCGAACGCCTCGACCGCGCCGCCGGTCTCGTCCTGCACCCTGTTGAGCAATCGCAGCGCAACGTCGACAGAGGGCACCGCCACCATCGCCGTCGCGTAGGCGCGCGGTCGGGCAAAGAGCTTGAGCACAGCCGCCGTGATGATTCCGAGCGTGCCCTCTGCCCCGATCATCAGATGGCGCAGGTCGTAGCCCGAGTTGTTCTTGTGAAGCGCGCTCATGAGGTTCATGACTTCGCCTCTGGGCGTAACAACCTCCAACCCGAGGCACAGATCGCGCGAATTGCCGTAGCGCAGCACGTTCGCCCCGCCCGCATTGGTCGAAAGAACCCCTCCGATCATCGCCGAGCCACGCGCCCCAAAACTCAGCGGAAAGATCAGGTCATGCTCGGCCGCAGCATCGTGCAAGTCCTGAACAACCACCCCGGCTTCCACAATAGCGACCCGCGCATCGGGTCGAATTTGCCGTATGGCTGACATGCGATCAAGCGAAAGCATCAATGCCCCTTCAGCCTGTGTGCCCTTGACCAGATTGGTGTTGCCAGAGACCGGCACGACCGAGAGATGGTGCCGGTTGGCCAATTTCACAATGTCTGCCACTTGCTGTGCGTCGGCTGGCCTCACGACCGCCAGCGGCGACCATTCCACCGTCCCCGCCCAATCCCGCGACCAGGGCTCGAGTCCGGCGCCGGTGGTCACGTACCGCTCTCCCACGATACGGCTTATGTCAGACAAAATGTGATGCGGGACAGGTGTCATGCGGCAACACTGCGCGAAACGTCGCGCCGTCACAAGTTTCATCATCCGGTTCATTTTCCGCCTTGACGCCCACGCGCGGCTATCTTACCTACCGCCTCGGTTTGGCGGAGTAGCTCAGGTGGTTAGAGCAGCGGAATCATAATCCGCGTGTCGGGGGTTCAAGTCCCTCCTCCGCTACCAAATTTCCCCCAGTTTTTTCGGTGACTTCCCCCTGCGTGCTGTCAAGTTCCGGGTTGTGGAAAGCTTTGCGGCGAGGCGCCGGGCAGGAGTAATGCATGGGGCCGGACCGCCTCCGGCGTCGGGTTTTGCGATCCACCGCTGAACGTCAAGTTCCGCACCCGATAAAGCAATCTCAGAAAAAGTTGATAGACTTTTTCGGTTCGAAATTGCGCAAAATCAATGAACTACGGCGTTACGACTGTTTCAACGAAAAGTCGAAACGCTGTAGCTATCCAACCGTCACGTTTCAGGGGAACAGGGCCCCGGAAGGCTCTTCACCGGCCAAGAACTGCATGACGATCCCAGAAAGCTTCAAACCCTTGGGTGTTGATGTTTCCATCCAATCTCGGTTCCGAAGTCTCGACCTCATGTCTGTTTTGCATCCGAAGAATATGCCTGCCCGCCGCCAGAGCACGCAAACAATGGCGTGGCGCGCTCTGCGCCTCCCGCCACAAGACCCGCCACAAGACCCCGGGGGCCGCCCGCGCCATCCGCGCCATCCGCGACGTCGGCGCGTGTTTCTCTGTTTCTGCCGTCCTACAGCACCGACCCGACCCCCTTGAGATGGCTGTCTCAAAGGTGACATCACTGATCCGAAAGGCAGCCGTCCGAACCGACGACGCGCTTTGGCAGGCGGCGGGCCGCCTATGCAGCCTTTTCACCGACAAGTCACAACGGCCAGACGACCAGCAGCAGCGGCAGGCTGACCACGACGACCAGCGCTTCGAGCGGCAGCCCCAATCGCCAGTAATCGCCAAAGCGGAACCCGCCCGGCCCGAGGATCAGGGTGTTGTTCTGGTGCCCGATCGGCGTGAGGAACGCACAGGAGGCCCCGACCGCCACAGCCATCAAAAAGCTGTCGGGATTGACGCCCAATGTCCCGGCGATGCCAAGCGCGACCGGACACAGGACTGCGGCGGTGGCGGCGTTGTTCATCACATCCGACAGGAACATTGTGGTGATCAGCACCACACCGAGGGCGACCACGGCATTGCCCTGCGCGATGGTATCGACCAGGACCCGCGCCAGCAGGTCGGCCGCGCCGGTGCTCTGCATCGTGCCCGCGACCGGGATCAGGGCCGCCAGAAGCACGATCACCGGCCAGTCGATAGCGGTATAAACCTGCCTGAGCGGCACCGTGCGCAGCACCATCGAGGCCAGCACCCCGAGCGCGAAGGCGACGGCAGCGGGCAACAGCCCGAAGGTCACGAGCCCGATTGCCCCCAGCATGATCGCGCCCGCGACGATCGCCATGCGCTTGTCGGGGATGCGCAGATCGCGCGCGCCCAGAGGCACGCAGCCGGTGTCATTGACAAACCCCGACACCGCGTCCGAGGCTCCCTGAAGCAGCAGCAGGTCGCCGGATTTCAGATCAAGCGTGCGCAGCCGGGCGCGCGGCGCGCGCCCGGCGCGCGACACCGCCAGCAGATTGAGCCCGTAGCGCGTGCGCAGTTTGATGTCCTTCGCCGACCGCCCGACAATGGTCGAGCCGGGCAGGATGGCAAGTTCGCGCAGAACGATCTCGTCATTGCGCGCCGGGCTGTCGTCCTCCTCATCCTCTTCCGCGTCCTCGGTGCTTTCAGATTCGGCCGGGGTCTCGCCTTCCCCCTCCTCGTCCTCCGCAGACGCTTTGTGTTCTTCCAGTTCGATGTCGAACACCGACAACGCCTCGGCCAGCGTATCCACATCGGCTTCCAGAACCAGAATGTCATCGGCTCGGATGCGCCGCCCGCCATGCGGCGCGGTGATCCGGACCTCGTTGCGCACAAGGCCGACGATCTGCGTGTCGCTGTCCTCGATCTCGCGCTCGAATGCGCGCAGGGTCAGGCCCACGGCCTTGCTTTTCTCGGGCACGCGCAGTTCCGTGAAATAGGCCCCGGTGTCAAAACTCTCACCGGCTGCGGATTGCCGCGCCGGCACCAGCCGCCAGCCGACAAACACCACGAAGAGGACCCCCGCCACCGCGACCGCCGCCCCGATGGGCGCAAAATCGAAGATCGCGAAATGCCCCAGCCCCGCCTCGTTCCGAAAGCCCGAAACGATCAGGTTGGGCGGCGTCCCGATCAGCGTCGTCATCCCACCCAGAATGGTGCCGAAGGCCAGCGGCATCAGCACCTGCCCCGGCGTGAGGTCGAGCCGGTCCGACAACTGCACCGCCACCGGCATCAAGAGCGCCATCGCGCCCACGTTGTTCATGAACCCCGAAAGTGCCGCGCCCAGCCCCATCAGCGCCAGCATGCCGGTCAACCGCCCCGCCTCGCGCGGCAGCACGCTGCGCGCCAGCCAGTCCACCGCACCGGTGTTCTGCAATCCCTGACTGAGGATCAGCACGCAGGCCACGGTGATCACCGCCGGGTGGCCAAACCCGGCAAAGGCCGTGTCCGTCGGAACCAGCCCCGCGACGACGCTCGCCAGCAGTGCCGCAAGGGCGACAACATCATGCCGAAGTCGGCCCCACAGGAACAACCCCATGGTCGCACCGAGTATCGAGAAGATGAGCATCTGATCATGTGTCACGCGCTCAGCCTATCACGATATGTCACGGAAGGGGCTAGAGCCGTGAGATGTCCATCGAGCGCACAATTCTGTCGCGTATTCAATTTATTGCCTCGGATTCCTATCATTGGTTTCGGATGCCCTTGAAGACATCCGATACGACGTTGCGCAACCATTTCTGCCTCGGCTCGCGCTCGGTTCCGAGATCCCAGCACAGATCAAGGGAAAATACCACGTCCTCAAGGGGCAAAGGGGCCGCCTGCGGATAGTTCAGACGAGGGTCGAGCGAGAACAGCCGTCGCGGCGCGATGGCGAAGGCGCGCGGAGCCAGCGTTCGCCGACCCGAACGAAAGCAGGCTCAATCCAGCGAGGTCACCCAAAGAATCGTGGCATCTTCGGGGCTTGTCGAGATCACGTTATGCCCCATCGTGGCGTCGTAATAGGCGCTGTCACCGCGGCGCATCTCGATGGGCTCGTAGAACTCGGTATAGAGCCGCACAACGCCGGTCAGAACATACAGAAATTCCTCACCGTCATGGCGCACCCATCCGCCAAATTCTTCGACCGCCCGGGCGCGTATCCGGGCACGATACGGCATCATGCGCTTCTGGCTCAATGTTTCCGCCAGCAGATCGTGCTCGTACGTGGCCGTCGCCTTGGGCGTGCCCTCGCCTGCTTTGGTCAAGGCCATGCGTCCGTTTATCTGCCCGCGCAAGGGAGGGGTAAAGAGCTGTGGCACCGAGATTTCCAGCCCCTGCGCCAGCTTTTTCAATGCCTCATATGTCGGCGACATCTGGCCATTCTCGATCTTGGACAGCGTCGAGCGGGCCAGTCCCGCCTGTCTGGCGGCCTGTTCCAGCGTCCAGCCCCGCGCCTTGCGCAAGTCGCGCACCCGTGCACCCAGATCAAGCGGCTCGGTCGCCGCAGGGGCGCCGGTGTCACGCGTGACACGCAGAAGGGGATGCGAGGCTTGGTCGGTCATGGCGCAAAGCTATAGGCACGCGCGCGCGCACTTGCAACCAGCGCACGCTCCGCCTAAGCCCGGCGCATGACCGCGATTTTCGATCAGGGCTCAAGCGCCCCCTGCCCCGCGCCCTTCAACCTCGCGGCCCATGTCATGGGCCGGGCCGAGGCGCATCCCGACAAGATAGCGCTTGCCATCCTACGCCTGTCCGGTGCCGAACGCTGGAGCTACGGCCGCCTGCACGCCGCCATTCGCGGCACCGGCACCGGGCTGTTGCGCGCAGGCTTGCGGCCCGGCGACCGGGTGCTGATGCGGCTCGGCAACACGGTGGAATTCCCGATCGCCTATCTCGGGGCCATCGCCGTGGGCCTCATCCCCATCCCCACCTCCAGCCAGCTGACCGCGCCCGAAGTGGCCGGGATCATCGCCACCACGCAGCCCCGCCTGATCCTCCGCGCAAGCGGGATCGCCTGCCCCGAGACCGATATCCCGATCCTCGACGAATCCGCGCTCGAGGCGATGCGCGGCCTGCCCCCCGCCGAGTATGACATGGGCGATCCTGACAGGCTGGCCTATATCATCTACACCTCCGGCACCTCCGGCACGCCGCGCGCGGTTTGCCACGCGCACCGCGCGATCTGGGCGCGGCGGATGATGTATGACGGCTGGTATGGCCTGCGCGGCGACGACCGGCTCTGCCATGCCGGGGCCTTCAACTGGACCTTCACGCTCGGCACCGGGCTGATGGATCCCTGGGCCATGGGCGCCACGGCTCTCATTCCCGCGCCCGAGGTGACACCGGATCAACTGCCGCTCCTGCTCAAGCGCCATGATGCGACGATTTTTGCAGCAGCCCCAGGCGTTTACCGCAAGATGTTCAAGCAAAGCATGAAGCTTGCCCTGCCCGGCCTGCGCCACGGGCTCGCGGCGGGCGAAAAGCTGTCGGACACGATCCGCCAACACTGGCAGGACGCCACCGGCACACCGGTGTATGAGGCTTACGGCATGTCCGAATGCTCCACCTTCATCTCCGGCAGCCCCGATCACCCTGCGGCCCCCGGCACGCTTGGCCGACCGCAACAAGGGCGGCGCGTGGCGATCCTCGGCCCCGACGGCCCTGTGACCACCGGCGAGGAAGGCACCATCGCCATTCACAAGTCCGACCCCGGCCTGATGCTCGGCTATCTCGGCGCGCCCGAGGCGACGGCGGCGAAATTCCAGGGCGACTGGTTCCTGACCGGCGATCAGGGCGCGATGGACGAGGATGGCCAGATCACCTATATGGGCCGCGCCGACGACATGATGAACGCGGGCGGCTTTCGCGTCTCGCCCATGGAGGTCGAGGCCGCTCTCACCCAGCATCCCGGCATCACTCAGGTCGCGGTCACTGACATTGAGGTGAAAGAGGATGCACGCGTGATCATGGCCTTCTATACTGGCCCCGACCCGCTCGACCCCGCGACACTCGACGCCTTCGCGCGCGAGCGCCTCGCGGGTTACAAAGCCCCACGTGGCTATATCCACGTCACGGCCCTGCCCACAGGGGCCAATGGCAAACTCCTGCGCCGCGCCCTGCGGCCGATTTACGAGGACCTTCATGGTCAAGCTTGACATCATTTCCGACCCGATCTGCCCCTGGTGCTATATCGGCAAGACCCTTTTGGATCAGGCGCTTGCCCAGCGTCCCGACCATCCGTTCCAGATCGAATGGCACCCCTTTCAGCTCAACCCCGACATGCCCGCCGAAGGCATGGACCGGGTCGAGTATCTTGAGACAAAGTTTGGTGGCAAGGACGGCGCGATCAAGGCGTACGCCCCGGTGCTGGACCGCGCCGAGGCGGCGGGGCTCTCCATCGACTTCGCCACAATCAAGCGCACGCCCAACACGCTCGACGCGCACCGCCTCTTGCATTGGGCCGGCATCGAAGAGTGCCAGGACCGGATGGCGATGGCCCTCTTTCACGCCTATTTCGATGAGGGCCGCGATATCGGCGATCACGAAACCCTCGCCGATATCGCCGACAGCCTGAGCATGGACGGCGCGATGATCCTGCGCCTGTTGCAGACCGAAGCGGACCGCGAGGACATCAAGGCGCGCGACGCACAGTTCCGCCAGATGGGGATCACCGGCGTACCCACCTTCATCGTAGCGGGTCAACACGCAGTGCCCGGCTGCCAGCCGTCCGAGATGTGGCTCAAGGTGATCGACGAGTTGATGGCGGAGGACGGAGCCGCGCGCGCATGAGGCAGCCCCGCGCACGCACCCTCATCGCCCTGCTTGTGATGGTGATCGCGAGCGGTACCGTTTTCTTTCGCCTCGTTGAGGGCTGGAGTTGGATCGACAGCTACTTCTTTACCGTGGTCACGCTCTCAACGGTGGGGTACGGCAACCTTGTGCCTGCGACCGTCCTGGGCAAGATCGGCACAACGCTGTTCATCATCACCGGGCTTGGAATTTTCGCCGCGGCGATCCAGCGATTTGGCTATCACGCCATCCTCAAACGCGAGAAGCACACCCATGACGGGCAGAATCAGCACGACGCGCAGGAGTGAAGGCGCAAACCTAAATGTGCGGGCCTGTTCAGGCTTGCCTGTTCATGGCGGCAGCCCCATATCGACCGCATGATCAAATTCACGCCGATCCTGCTCGCCCTGCTCTACGCGCTTGCCATGTACCGGTTTTCGGTCTGGCGCACCACGCGTGAGCTTGACCAGCAATCGTCCGAGTTGGCCGATCCCATCCTCAAGCGGATGACAGACCGGCTTGCACGGGCGCTCGATCTACCGCGTGTGCGGGTGCACATCTACGAGATTGACCCGGTGAATGGTCTTGCCGCCCCCGACGGGCGTATTTTCATCACCCGTGGATTCTATCGCAAGTTCCAGACAGGTGAAGTCACCGCCGAGGAAATGGCGTCGGTCATCGCGCATGAGCTGGGCCACGTGGCTCTCGGCCATTCGCGCCGCCGGATGATCGACTTTTCAGGCCAGAATGCCCTGCGCACAGCACTCGCCATGCTGTTGTCGCGCTTCCTGCCTGGCATTGGCGTCTGGATCGCGAACGGTCTGACCACGCTTCTCGCCGCCCGGCTGTCGCGCGGCGACGAATACGAGGCCGACGCCTATGCGGCGGCCCTTCTGACCAAGGCCGGGATCGGAACCTCGCCGCAGAAATCCCTGTTCGAGAAGTTGGAGGCGCTGACATCCGGCCCTGGTGGGGCAATGCCAGCCTGGCTGCTCAGCCACCCCAAGACGGCCGAACGCATCGCCGCAATCGAAAAGCTCGAATCCCGCTGGCAGCAAAGCCTGAGTTGATGACTTGCCCCGCGTCATCCTCGGGCATGACCCGAGGATCTCGCGCCGCAAGAGGTCATCCGGTCAAGCCGGATGACGACAATACAAGAGCGTGCCTGCCAGGTCAAAAATTTTTGATCAAATTATCTTGGCAAACCCCTCACAACCGGGCTAGGCTGGCGCAAATCATGATCAGGATCTTTTCCAGATGGACCTTACCCAGTTCCAGACCTTCCGCGTGGCCGCGTGCGATCTCAACGGCCGGATGCGCGGCAAGCGTCTGCCGGCCTCGCATGCCGACAAACTCTCGTCGGGCAGTGTGCGCATGCCGCTTTCCTCACTCAACCTCGACATTCTAGGGGCGGATATCGAGAATTCACCGCTGGTCTTCGAAACCGGAGACATCGACGGGCTGCTTTTGCCCACCGATCGCGGCGCAGTGCCTTTGCCCTGGCTGGACGAGCCGCAAGGGCTTGTGCCGATGGTCATGCACCACGAAGACGGAAGCCCCTTTTCCGGCGATCCGCGCCACGCGCTCGCGGCGGTCCTCGACAGATACGCCAGCCGCGGGTGGGAGGTGTTTGCAGCGACCGAGCTGGAATTCACCCTTGTTGACCCGAACAACAAGACCCTCAAGACAGTCCGAGACCCGAGATCCGGCCGCCGGATGAAGGCCCCGGGCATCCTGTCGCTCGGGCAGATGGATTCGTTTGACGGGTTCCTCAGCGCGCTCTATTCCGCCGGTGCAGAGATGGGCATCCCCGTCGAAACCGCGATCAGCGAGGCAGGTATCGGCCAGTTCGAGCTGACCCTGCACCATCAGAGCGCGATGCGCGCCGCAGACGACACCTGGCTTTTCAAGACGATGATCAAGGGCATTGCGCGCAAGCATGGCTTTGTCGCGACATTCATGGCCAAGCCGTTCGCGGATGATACGGGCAATGGCATGCACATGCATTTCTCGGTCCTCGATCGCGACGGGCACAACGTGTTTGACGATGGCACCGACAAAGGCACAGATACCCTGCGCAGCGCAGTCGCAGGCTGTCTTGCCGCCATGCCCCCATCAACATTGATCTTTGCACCACACGCCAACAGCTATGCCCGCCTCGTGCCGGGCGCACATGCGCCGACCGGCGCGGGCTGGGGCTATGAAAACCGGACAGCCGCCGTGCGCATCCCCGGCGGGCCCAATGCCGCGCGCCGGATCGAGCACCGGGTGGCGGGCGGCGACATAAACCCTTACCTGAGTTCTGCCGCGATTCTCGGCGCGGCCATCACCGGCATCGAGGACAGCATGACCCCCCCCGCCCCGATCACCGGCAACGCCTACGAGGCCGACCTGCCGCAGCTTGCGCCCGATTGGGCCACGGCCATCGACCGCTTTGAGCATGACCCGATGATCGCACGGATCTTTCATCCTGACCTGATCCGCAATCTGGTGATGACCAAACGTCAGGAACTGGCACATATGGCGGCAATACCCGACGATGAACACTGGAAGACCTATCTCGAAACCGTGTAGCGTGTCGATGCGCACCCTGCCTGAATTTGATCAAATCAAGAGGATTGCATGAAAATTGGCATCCTGAAAACCGGCCATGCCCCCGATATCGTCCTCGATGAGCTGGGCGACTACGAAGTGATGTTTGCGGATCTGCTGGATGGGCACGGCTTTGAGTTCGCGGCCTATAACGTCGTCGATGGCGAATTTCCCGAGGGCCCTCTGGCCGCAGACGGCTGGCTCATTACCGGCTCGAAACACGGCGCCTACGAAGATCATCCATGGATCGCGCCACTTGAACAGCTGATCCGTGACATCAAGGTATCGAAGCGGCCCCTGGTGGGGGTATGCTTTGGCCATCAGATCATTGCGCAGGCGCTCGGGGGCAAAGTCGAAAAGTTCAAGGGCGGCTGGAAGGTCGGGGTTACCGATTATGACATCGAAGGCCAGCGCCTCCCGCTCAATGCCTGGCATCAGGATCAGGTGACCAAACTGCCGGACGGTGCGGATGTTGTGGGCACAAGCGCGTTTTGCAAATACGCCGCGCTCGTTTATGGGGACAGCATCTACACGATCCAGCCCCATCCCGAATTCACCGCGACAATGGTGGACCGGCTCATTCACCACCGTGCGCCGGGCGTAGTCCCTGACGATCTGCTACGAGACGCGGTGGCCAAGCTGGATCAGCCCACCGCCAATGCGACCGTCGCCGCCCGGATGGCGGATTTTTTCAAACGAGGTGCCAGCCATGGCCGATCTGACTGACCTGACAAATTCACTGCCCGGGGCCGCCCAATCCTATCTGGAGAACCGCCGCCTTGACGAGGTGGAGTGCATTATCTCCGATCTTCCCGGCATCGCGCGTGGCAAGGCCGTCCCGGCGTCCAAATTCGCGCGCCAACAGTATTTTCACCTGCCTGACTCGATCTTTTACCAGACCATCACAGGCGACTGGGGAGAGGCCGCAGACGAGGACGGATTCATCGAAAAGGACATGATCCTGCGCCCCGATATGTCTACCGCATCGGCCGCCCCCTGGACGGCTGACTGGACACTTCAGGTGATCCACGACGCCTTTGACCGCGACGGCGCACCAATCCCGTTTTCGCCCCGTAACGTGCTGCGCCGCGTCGTCGAGATGTATCACAAACGCGGTATGAAACCGGTCGTCGCCCCGGAAATGGAATTCTTTCTGGTGGCGCGGAATATTGACCCCGCGCAGAGCATCAAGCCGATGATGGGCCGCTCGGGCCGTCCTGCCGCCGCACGCCAGGCCTATTCAATGACCGCCGTGGATGAATTCGGACCGGTGATCGACGATATCTACGATTTTGCCGAGGCGCAGGGCTTCGAGATCGACGGCATCACGCAAGAGGGCGGCGCCGGGCAGCTGGAAATCAACCTGCGCCACGGCGATCCGATCAAGCTCGCCGATGAGGTGTTTTATTTCAAGCGCCTGATCCGCGAGGCGGCGCTGCGCCACGATTGTTTCGCCACCTTCATGGCCAAGCCGATCGAGGACGAGCCGGGCAGCGCCATGCATATCCACCACTCGATCCTCGACATCGAAACCGGGCGTAACATGTTTTCGGGCCCACAGGGCGGCGAGACGGATGCGTTTTTCCACTTCATCGGCGGCTTGCAGAAACACCTGCCCTCGGCCATCGCGGTGCTGGCGCCTTACGTCAATTCCTATCGCCGCTACGTCAAGGATCACGCCGCGCCGATCAACCTTGCCTGGGGCCGTGACAACCGCACCACCGGCATTCGCGTGCCGCTCTCCGGGCCGGATTCACGCCGCATCGAAAACCGCATGGCGGGCATGGACTGCAACCCCTATCTCGGCATCGCCGCAAGCCTCGCCTGCGGCCTTCTGGGCATGATCAACGAAGAATGGCCCGACAAGCAGTTCAAGGGCGACGCCTATGCCGGAGAGCCGGATATCCCCAATGTCATGGGCAATGCGCTCGACCTCTTCGAAGGGGCGACGCCGCTTCACGATATCCTCGGCTCGGAGTTCTGCCGGGTTTACGGGATCGTCAAGCGCACCGAGTACGAGGAATTCCTGCAAGTCATCAGCCCGTGGGAACGCGAGCACCTCCTGATGAATGTCTGATCGGCTGCGGCCGTCCGATCTGGGTATCTTGACCAAGAAGAAACCATGAACCTGCTCTATGCCAATGACCGGCGCGGTGAATATCCACCCAGCTGGTATGCCGCGACAACGGCACCGCTCGGCCCCTTCGCGCCCCTGCGCGGCGAGGTGCGGGCGGATGTCTGCGTGGTGGGGGCGGGCTATACCGGCCTCTCGGCGGCGCTACATCTGGCCGAAGCGGGGCTCGACGTGGTCCTGCTCGAGGCGCAGCGCGTGGGCTTTGGCGCCTCGGGGCGCAATGGCGGGCAACTGGGCAGCGGGCAGCGGATGGAGCAGACCGCGCTGGAGCGGCTGGTGGGGCCGGAGGATGCGTCGAAGCTGTGGGATCTGGCCGAGGAGGCCAAGACGCTGGTCAAGTCGCTGGTGGCGCGGCACGGTATCGACTGTCACCTGAAACCCGGCGTGGCGCATGCCTGTTTCTCGACCCGCGAGACGGCGGCAGAGCATGCCTATGCCGATCATTTGGCCGCGCGCTATGGCTATGATCAGCTTGAGAAACTCGATGCTGATGCGATGCAGACGCTCTGCCCCTCGCCTGCCTACAGCGGCGGCACGCTCGATATGGGCGCGGGCCATCTGCACCCACTGGCCTATGCGCTCGGTCTTGCCCGCGCGGCGCAGGCGGCGGGCGTGCGGATCTTTGAGGGGTCGGCGGTGCATCACATCACGCGCGGCACCCCGGCCCGCGTGGCCACCGATGCCGGCGCCGCCCGCGCCGATCACGTGATCCTCGCCTGCAACGGCTATCTCGGCGGGCTTGACCGCAAGGTCGCCGCCCGCGTCATGCCGATCAACAATTTCATCGCCGCAACCGAGCCCCTGGGCGACGCGGCCGCCCGCGTGCTGGCCCGTGACGTGGCCGTGGCCGATAGCAAGTTCGTGGTGAATTACTTTCGCCTCAGCCATGACAAGCGCCTGCTGTTCGGCGGCGGCGAGAGCTATGGCTACCGCTTTCCACGCGATATCGCGGCGCTTGTGCGCAAGCCGATGCTGGAGATCTTTCCCCACCTGCGCGACGCGCGCATTGACTATGCCTGGGGCGGCACGCTGGCGATCACCATGAAACGCATGCCCTATCTCGCGCGGCTTGCGCCCAACATGCTCTCGGCCTCGGGCTATTCGGGGCATGGCGTGGGCACCGCGACCCATGCGGGCAAGCTCATGGCCGATGCGGTGCGCGGCGAGGCGGCGGGGTTCGAGACCCTGTCGCGCGTGCCTGCCCCGGCCTTTCCCGGCGGCAGTGCCCTGCGCACCCCGCTTCTGGCCTTGGCGATGACATGGTTTTCCATGCGCGACCGGCTCGGCTTCTGATCCGCCATCGCTTCGGCTAAAAAACGCACCCTGCCCCAATCGGGCGGGGTTTTCTTTGACAAACTGTCACAATTCGGGCCTATATGTTCCGGAAAACCGAAGGCTATATTCAGGAAATCCGAAAACATGACACGCGCACCCAATGTCTATGACGCGGAACCCATCCCCGAAGCCGCCCGTGCGGAAATCGACCGGATGCTGCAATCGGGCGATCTGTTTCGCTACACCGCACCGGAAAACGCGCCGGTGACGCTCCTGGAACGGGAGTTTGCAGAGCTTCTGGGGTCGAAATACGCGCTCGCGGTCTCGTCCTGCTCGGCGGCACTGTTTCTCTCGCTCAAGGCGCTCGACCTGCCGCGCGACGCGCGCGTGCTGATCCCCGGCTTTACCTTCGCAGCCGTGCCCTCTTCGGTGGTGCATGCCGATTGCGTGCCGGTGCTCTGCGAGGTGGGCGAGAATTACCGCATCGACATGGCCGATTTCGAGGCGCGGCTGGACGATGTGCAGGCCGTCATCATCAGCCACATGCGCGGCCACACCTCCGACATGGACCGGATCATGACGCTGTGCGACGCGCGCGGCGTGCCGGTGATCGAGGATGCGGCGCATTCGCTCGGCACCACGTGGGGCGGCCGCAACATCGGCACCATCGGGCGCGTCGGCTGTTTCAGCTTTCAATCCTACAAACTGGTGAATGCGGGCGAAGGCGGGATCATGGTCAGCGACGATGCCGATCTCATTGCCCGGGCGGTCATCATGTCAGGCGCGTACGAGCACAACTGGGCCAAACACCTGAGTGCGCCCGACCCCGAGATCGAGGCCGCGTTCGCCCGTTGGCAGAACCGCCTGCCACTCTACAATCTGCGCCTGAACAACCTCTCGGCGGCGATCATCCGCCCGCAACTGCCCGAGGTGGCGCGCCGGGTGCGCGACGGGCGGGCCAATCACGATTACGTTGCGGCGCAGCTCAATACCTCGCCGTGGCTGTCGGTGCCTGAAAAGCTCGGGCCGGAAGAGCGCGCGCCGGATTCCATTCAGTTCAACCTTGTGGGGCTGAGCGACGAGGACACCCGCGCTTTTGCCGCGGCGGCAGCGGCGCGTGGCATCAAGGTGCAGGTCTTTGGCCTCAGCGCCGACAATGCCCGCGCCTTCTGGAACTGGCAATTCCTGCCGGGCGACACACCTGATCTGCCGCAGACCCGCGCCATGCTGATGCGCGCCTGCGATGCCCGCCTGCCCGCCCGTCTGACACGCCCCGATCTCGATGCGATCGCCGACGCCCTGTTACTGGCGGCCGACGATGTCATGGGACCTCAGCGCGCCTACGGCACCTGAAGCCGTCACAAAAGAAAGGCCGTCCGCAGACTTTGCGAACGGCCTATTCCCGTGAGAATCGGCGGTTTATTCAGGCTTGGATTTATTCAGGCTGACCAGCCTCGATCGAAATCTGCACCTCAACCTCGTCGCTGACATATGGCGCAAACTTGTCGACACCGAAATCCGACCGCAAGAGCGTTGTCGTTGCGTCAAAGCCCAGCCAAGGCCGATTATTCATAGGATGCGCCTCGGCCTTTTGATTGAGCGTGGTGTCCAAAACGACCGATTTCGTTACGCCATTCATGCTCAGGTCCCCAGTGATCAATGCGGTATTGTCGCCCGTCACCTCGATGGCCGTTGATGTGAAGCTGACCATGTCGCCTTCGCTTGCCCCAAAAAAGTCATCCGACATGAAATGCTCTTCGCGCTTTTCCCAGCCTGTGAACATCGACATCACCGGCATCGACACGTCGACCGAAGAATTGGCAGGATCTTCGGCATCGAACATGATTTCACCCTCGAAACCAGAAAACATGCCGTGGGTGGTCGAAAATCCGAGGTGGTTGTAGGAAAACAGAACCTGACTGTGACTTGGATCAAGCTCGTATGTCTCGGGTGCGGCAACTGCGCCGGTCGCGGCAAGGGCAAGCGCCGATGCGAGCAATGTCTTTTTCATTTGGAACCTCCGGATGATTGAAAAGCGACTGTCTGCGCTAAAAATGGTCCGTCGGCTCCAAAGTGCAATCCTGCAGTTTCAAACAACCTCTGTGGATTGGCGAACAGCTGCCAACCGCGTTCTACCTGGGGAACGCGAGGGCACGGCACAGCGCGCGCGCCGTGGCGCGATCCTCGACCTTCATGGCGACGACCTGACGCCCGGACGCATCGCGCGCCGTCAATACCCGATCCCGCATCGCCAGCTCGGAGAGCGAATCGATGTCATGCACAACAGCGCGCGCCGTCCGCGCACCACAGGCAGGCTCGATCACATGCAGCTTCCGGTTCAGGACATCGACCCGAATTTCCGGCTCTTGCTCTTCGGTCCGCACCCGGCTCAGGCAAAGGAGGCCACTGAACAGAAAAGTGACCGAGAAAAGGAGCTTTATCATCATCATCGGCGCGTCCGTACCATCAGCCGAGACCAGCCAGAGACCGGCAGAGGAAAAGACCAGAGCACTGCCACAGAGTACGAGAATGGCCCGACCGATATCAAACCCCCGAGGATCCACCTCTGGCTGCATCGACGTATCATGGAAATCGTAAGGCGCATGAGTGAATTCACGCTCAAAGTCAGGCAAGGCCACCATCTGTCTCATCCCTTCCGGTTACTCGATACAATCTTTCACTCGAAAACGCCGGGAATGAGGCAGGCTCGAGGCATTCTGCGGGCCGGTTCAAATCGCCTTGCGTCAACCGGCGACGAGAGGTATACGCGCCCAATCTTTCGCAATCGTTATGAACCGCGCAGACTCTCGTGGATGGGCCGCGAAAGAATATATGCCCTCCTATGAAATGCGCCTTGATAGAAGTGGAGCAGACATGCCGCTTTATGAGCATGTGATGATCGCGCGTCAGGACCTGTCCAACGCGCAAGCCGAGGGCCTAATCGAACATTTTGGCACCGTGCTGTCGGACAACGGCGGCAAACTCGTGGAACACGAGTACTGGGGCGTCAAGACAATGGCCTACAAGATCAACAAGAACCGTAAAGGCCACTATGCCTTTCTCAAGACCGACGCGCCGTCGAGCGCGGTCCAGGAGATGGAGCGTCTGATGCGACTGCATGACGACGTGATGCGCGTGTTGACCATCAAGGTCGACGAGCACGCAGAGGGTCCCTCTGTTCAGATGCAGAAGCGTGAAGAACGCGGCGAGCGCCGCGAGCGTCGCTGAACCATCACCTGAAGAAAGGAACATAAACCATGGCTACAAAACCGTTTTTCCGTCGCCGCAAGGTCTGCCCCTTCTCGGGTGATAACGCACCCAAGATCGACTACAAGGACACGCGTCTGCTGCAACGCTACATTTCCGAACGCGGCAAGATCGTGCCCTCGCGCATCACCGCCGTATCCGCCAAGAAGCAGCGTGAGTTGTCGCGCGCCATCAAACGCGCCCGCTTTCTCGCCCTGCTGCCCTACGCCGTGAAATAAGGAGAATTGAGATGCAAGTTATCCTTCTTGAGCGCGTGTCCAAACTTGGCCAGATGGGCGAAGTTGTCGACGTAAAAGCCGGCTTCGCGCGCAACTATCTTTTGCCGCAGGGCAAGGCGCTGTCGGCCTCGGAAAAGAACATTGCCGATTTCGAGGCGCGCAAGGCGCAGCTGGAAGCACAGAACCTCGAGACCCGCAAAGAAGCCGAAGCGATGGCAGACAGCCTCAACGGACAGCAGTTCATCGTGATTCGCCAAGCCTCTGACAGCGGGGCTCTCTATGGCTCGGTCAGCACCCGCGACGCGTCCGACGCGGCCACCGAGAATGGCTTTACGCTTGATCGCAAACAGGTCGCCCTGACCCGTCCGATCAAGGACCTTGGCCTGCATGACGTGATCGTGACGCTGCACCCTGAGGTTGAGGCAACGATCCAGCTCAACGTGGCACGGTCCAACGAAGAAGCAGCGATCCAAGCCTCCGGCAAGAGCATTCAGGACGCCGCGGCTGAGGCCGAACAGGCTGCTGACTTCGAGATCGCCGAGCTCTTTGACGATATTGGCGCCGCCGCGTCGGACGATGACGACCTGCCTGGCGGTTCGGATGCAATCGACGATGGCGACAATAAAGCCTGAATCGGCCAATTGTATCGCGAAAAATGCCGCACAGCTTGCTGTGCGGCATTCTCTTTTGTCAATGTGGTCGACAGATCATCTCTGTCGATGTTAAACGATATATGTATAGTGATACCATTGATAACGGGTGTCAGTTTAATCAGTATAGCGTCTGTTCGGTTTATTTTTGTTCCGTGAGGGGTCAGTCTCCAGTCACCCAAACCTAGCACTCGGATCTGCCCGCGATATGGATAACCTCCCAAGCATCTTCGGCCAGCACGATCTATTCGACCTCGAGGATCTGCCCGAAGCGTCGGATGATTTCTCGCGCTTCCTGTTCAACGTGCGTGATAGATTTGGGGTCGATGATATCGCCTATGCCGGGATGAACCCGGTCAATGGCTCGATTTTTGGCCATGTCACGTATAATGACGACTGGAAAGCACATTATGCCAGCCAAGGGTATCACAAGATTGACCCGACGCTTCACAAGGCGCGTCGCAGCATTGCGCCGGTAGATTGGGCAAGACTTGACCGGGACAGCAACTTTCTGATGGTGTTTGACGACGCCCGCGATTTTGGAATTCGGGATCAGGGGCTGACAATACCCGTGCGGGGCCCTTATGGCGATGTCGGTGGCCTGAGCGTCACCAGCAGCCTGTCGCAGAAAGAGTGGAACAAGCTCAAGGGCGAGGTTCTGGTCGGTCTGCAATCGGTTGCCGTGCATGTTCATGACATGGTCATCCGGTCCGATAACCTGTCGAATCTGCTGCGCACGCCAACCCTGTCTCACAGAGAGCTTGAGGCCTTGCAATGGACCTCGGCCGGTAAATCCCAGCAAGATATTGCCGATATTCTGAGTATCTCAAACCGCACCGTAGAGGTGCATTTGAGGTCGGCAAGACACAAGCTCTATGCGCTCACCACGGCGCAGGCGGTGGGTCGGGCCATCTCCATGGGATTGATTTATCCCGGATAATCTGTGGCCCATCTGGTCGTCTTGGCTGACTGTAAGGCCACCACCAAGATCACGAAAATGTAACAAGAAATTCAACTACGGGTTTTCCCCAATAGCGCCCGTGCGGCGTTTGTCTAGAGTCGGTAGGTAGAGAGCACTCACTCTACAACACATCACTCACGCAGACATGGGGAACTCCAATGATCTTGGTCATCGACGCACTGAACAAACATAAATTTCCGAAACTCCTGGACGAGATGTTCTTGCTCCGAGGGCGAGTCTTCGGTGGTAGATTGGGGTGGGATGTCTCGGTGGATAAGGGACGGGAGCGCGACCATTTCGACGATCTCGACCCGGCTTATGTGATCGGCCTTGATGACGAGGGACATGTTGTGTCCTGCGTCCGTGCCCTCCAGACGACCGGACCTCACATGCTGTCGGATGTATTTTCCGAGATTCTCGATGGCGAGCCGCCGATCCGGAGCGCGACGATCTGGGAATCCACGCGCTTTTGTGTCGATACCAAGCGGCTTGGGCGCGGCAAGGGGCCAAACTCACTATCCTACGCCACATGCGAACTGATGCTGGGCTCTCTCGAGTATGCGCAGCAATCCGGCATCACCGACATCATCACGGTCATCGACCCGGTTATGGACCGGGTGCTCAAGCGGTCTGACAATGCGCCTTATGACTATGTTGGCAAAGTTGCGGACATGGGTAAGGTTCCGGCGCTTGCGGCGCTTCTCGATTGCACAGACGAGCGCATGGACCGTATCCGAGCCCACGGAGGGATCGAGGGCGAGGTTTTCATCTCCGATGAGCAGGCCCTTGCCCTGCCCGCTATCGCGGCCCGGACAAAGCCGAAATCCGACCTTGAGAAATACTGCGAGGAACAGATTTCAGCTGCGACCACCAAACAGGAAAAACTCGCCGCACTTCGACTGAAAGAAGTGCTTGAGGACAAGATTCGTTCGCGCATGGATCAGCGCGCCTGACCCCCAGAGGTGCGTCAACCCGTTGGGCGATTGGCACTGTCGTCCAACAGTTGCGCTAGAACGAAAAGGGCCGCCCCACTTCTCCCCGGGGCGGCCCTTGATTCTTCACGTGACGATCGCGACGATCACTCGTCGTTCATCTCCTCGATGCTCTTTTCCAACTCTTCCTTGGACACGTCCTTGTCGGTGACATCGGCCAGCTCGACCACATAGTCGATGACCTTGTCCTCGAAGATCGGCGCACGGAGCTGCTGACGCATCTGCGGGTTCTTTTGCACGAACTCGAAGAACTCGCGCTCATGTCCGGGATACTGACGCGCCTGGTTCATCACCGCCTGAGTCATCTCGGCGTCAGACACCTCGACCTCTGCCTTTTGTCCAAGCTCGGCCAGCAACAGCCCGAGGCGCACGCGGCGCTCGGCCAGCTTGGTGTGCTCTTCGCTCACCTCGATCTCGGGGTGATCGTGCCCTTCGACCTCGGGGTTTTCCTCGTGCCAGAGCTGATGTGCGATCTGCTTGGCTTCGGTCTCGACCATGCTGGGTGGCAGATCAAAGCTCACTTTCTCGTCAAGCTGATCGAGAACGTGACGCTTGAGGATGGCGCGCGCAGCGCCTGAGTATTCCTGCTCCAGCCGGTCCCTGATCTGCTCCTTGAGCGCATTCAGATCCTCGGCTCCGTATTTCTGGGCCAGCTCATCGTTGAGCGCGGCAGCAACGGGCTTGCGCACGGCCTTGATCGTGCAGTCAAAGACCGCTTCCTTGCCCGCCAGATGCTCTGCCTGATACTCTTCCGGGAAGGTAACGGTCACGGCCTTTTCCTCCCCGGTCTTGACGCCCACAAGCTGCTCCTCGAAGCCGGGAATGAAGCTGCTGGAGCCAAGTACGAGCGGATAGTCCTCAGCGGTGCCACCGTCAAAGGCTTCGCCATCGACCTTGCCGACAAAGTCGATCACGACCTGATCGCCATCCTTGGATTTCACGGTCTCCTTGCGATCCTTGAAATCCTGTGCGCTCTCGGCGAGATTGTTCAGAGCCTCATCCACCGACGCGTCATCGGCCTTGGCGACAAGACGCTCCAGCTTGAGCGATTTCAGGTCAACTTCCGGGATATCGGGCAGAGCTTCGTAGCTCAGTTCGATCTCGACGTCGTCGCCCTCTTTCCATTCCTCATTGGCCATCTTGACGTCAGGCTCAAACGCCGGGCG
Organism: uncultured Roseovarius sp.; assembly: GCF_947259555.1. Lineage (GTDB taxonomy): Bacteria > Pseudomonadota > Alphaproteobacteria > Rhodobacterales > Rhodobacteraceae > Roseovarius. The sequence continues at coordinate 47,306 of NZ_CAMYMD010000008.1, read as the reverse complement.
CTCGCCCTTTTCCTCAAAATGCGCCTTCATCGCGTCATCGACGCTTTCCTGCATGGCCTCGCCCAGCACACGCTGGCCAAATTGCTTTTTCAGGAGGGGCAGCGGCACTTTGCCTTTGCGAAAGCCCTTGAGCTCGATATCGGGCTGGGCCTCTTTCAGCTTGGCATTGACCTTGTCATCCAGCTCGGTGGCTGGCAGGATCATCTTGTAGCCGCGTTTCAGCCCCTCGTTGAGGGTCTCGGTGACCTGCATGTTCGTCCTCTCATATGCATCGGGCCGCGGAGGCGTCCGCGGCGGTCAAAATCACGCGTCTTCTATTGAGGCACCTGCGCACGTGCAAGGGAAAACCGGCCAGTATGGCCGGTTGCAGATCTACGGACGGAGCGGCACATGCGATGTGCCAAGATGGGCTCACCCGATTCGGCTGAGCAAGTCAGCCTGAGCGGCCCAAGCGCGCACCTGTTATCCAATACGGTAGTTGGGCGATTCCCGCGTAATCTGGACATCATGCACGTGGCTCTCCTTGAGACCTGCCCCGGTAATCCGCACGAAATTGCAATCGCGGCGCATCTCTTCGACCGTGGCGCAGCCGGTATAGCCCATCGCGGCCCGCAGACCGCCGACAAGTTGATGGACGACCGTGCCCGACGTTCCCTTGTAGGGCACCTGCCCCTCGATGCCCTCGGGCACAAGCTTGTCAGTGGCGGCATCCTTTTGGAAATACCGATCGGCAGAGCCGCGCGCCATCGCACCCATGCTGCCCATGCCGCGATACGCCTTGAAGGTGCGGCCCTGATAGAGGATAACCTCGCCCGGGCTTTCATCCGTACCGGCCAGCATCGAGCCGACCATGGCACAAGAGGCCCCCGCCGCAATCGCCTTGGCAAAATCACCCGAGAACTTGATGCCGCCGTCTGCGATGATCGGCACGTCGCCGGCCGCCGCCACGCAATCCATGATCGCGGTCAGTTGCGGCACGCCAACACCGGCGACCATGCGCGTGGTGCAGATGCTGCCCGGCCCGATCCCGACCTTGATCGCATCCGCCCCGGCACCGATCAGCGCGCGCGTCGCCTCTGCGGTGGCGACATTGCCCGCCACGACCTGCACTTCGTTGGAGATGGCCTTGGCACGCTCCACGGCGCGCGCGACACCTTCGGAATGACCATGCGCAGTGTCGATCACGATCATGTCCACGCCCGCATCCACAAGGGCCTGCGTGCGCTCGAACCCCGCATCGCCCACGGTCGAGGCCGCGGCGACCCGCAACCGGCCCAACTCATCCTTGCAGGCCGTCGGATTGAGCACCGCCTGCTCGGTATCCTTGAGCGTCAGTAGGCCGGTGAGCTTGCCAGTCTTGTCCGTGACCAACAGCTTTTCGATCCGGCGGGCGCGCATCAGGCTCTTGGCCTCGTCCCGATCGGCGGGTTCCTGGAGGATGGCGAGATTTTCGCTTGTCATCATCACATGCACCGGCGTCTCGTCATTCGACGCAAAGCGCATGTCCCGATTTGTCACGATGCCCACAACCCGGCCATTTTCATCCACCACAGGAAAGCCTGTGAAATTATAGCGCTCTATCAGCGCCTTGGCATCGCCAAGCGTCTGGTCCGGGCGTAACGTGACAGGGTTGTAGACGATCCCGGACTCGAACCGCTTGACGCGGCGGACCTCGCGGGCCTGCTCTTCGACCGTCAGGTTGCGGTGGATCACGCCGATGCCGCCGAACTGTGCCATGCTGATAGCCATGCGCGCCTCGGTCACGGTGTCCATGGCCGAACTCAGCAGCGGGATGTTGAGATCGATGGTCCGCGTCACCCGGGTGCGCGTATCCGCCGTGTTGGGCAGCACGCTCGATGCCGCAGGCACCAACAGAACATCATCAAAGGTGAGGGCCTCGCGAATCTCCATTCCGGTTCTCCATGGATATATCGTTTGGCACGTCCCTATTACATGGATGGACGTGAGGTGAAAGGCCGATTCTCACACCGGGCGCGTCTGGTTGCCTGATATGCAATCGCTCGATCCGTCACCCGCCCTGCCCTTGCCCGTAGTCTTGGCGATCTGTCAGTGTCGCTTCTCGAAGCAGATGATCACCTCGCCCACCTCGACGCCGTACTTGTCCATATAGGCGCGGTTCAGCACGCGGTCCTCGCTCACCTGCCACATCCAGTCGTCGAAACTGACGCGCAGCGTGCCATCGGGCAAAGGATGAGAAGAACAGCACGCATGAAAAACGCCCCGGGGACCTATCGCGAAACCGCCGCGCGGCAAGGTTCAGGCCCGGCGCGCGCCACTCAGCACGGCGGCGAACCCCACCGCCAGAACCGCGACGCAGATCACCAGCAACTGCTCGTATTTGTGGCCCTCGGGCAGGAGCGCCACGGCCCAGTCCGCACTGCGCGCGAAATAGGTCACCGCCCCCGCAATCGCGGCGCCGAACGCCACCAGATAGGACCAGAGCGCGATTTGCCGCCCCATCACCAGCCCCACCACCAGAACCGGCGTCAGGAACATGCTCGCCGTGCCGCTGACCGCCACGGCATCAAACAGCGTCTGATTGCCCCACAGCGTCAGCAACGTGCCCAGCGCCATGAACACCACCATCGCGCCCCGCCCCGCCATCAGCGACCGGGTGCCGATCTTCAATTCATCCACCACCAGCCGCGCGGCACTGGCCAGCGCGGAATCCAGCGTGCTCAGCGCCGAAATCAACAGCGACACCAACAGCGCGATAAACAGCCACGCCGGGAACATCCCCGCCCATGTGCCGATCAGCTCGCCCTCGTAGTCCGCCCCGACCAGCCCCGCCTGAATGCCGAAAAACCCGAACCCGATGATGCACAAGGTCGAGATCCAGAACGCGTGCAGAAACGATTTCCGCGTCGTCGCCGGATCGGCGAGAAACCCGCGATCCATCATCACCGGATCATGCGCGGGGTATGAGAACACCTGCAACAGCGCCACCACCAGCAACACCTGCCCGTTCCACGCCCCCGCCGTGCCCGGTGCCGTCAGCACCGCGCCGATCTGGAATCCGGGGCTCAGCACCAGCGCGACAAAGGCGGCGGCAAAGACGCCCAGAAACACCACCATCTGCAACACATCCGTGCGCAGCGCGGCACTCAAGCCGCCCCAGGCGCTATAGGCCAGCCCGAGCGCGGCCACGATCACGATCGCCGCCTCGCGCGCCACACCGATCTCGGGCAGCACGGCGGCAAAGATCAGCCCGACCACCAGCAGGTTGGCGAACACCTCCGACAGCAGGCGCAACCCGATCACCAGATTATAGCAGGCAGTGCCCGTGGCCCCGAACCGCGCGCCCAGCCAGTCCTGCACCGACCCGGCACCACCCGCGCGCAACCGGCCCACGATATAGCCCCCGGTCAGGAACGATCCGTAATAGGCGGCATAGGCCAGCGTGCCCCAGATGCCGTAGAAATACCCCAGGATCGCCGAGTTCATCAGCGACCGCGCGAAAATCCACGTCGTGACCTGGCTCAGCACCAGCACCCACAGGCCCGGCGCGCGCCCGTCCACACCCGCGCCGCTGAAAAAGCCGCCGATCGTGGCGCGCCGTGGCGCAACCAGCAGGCTGCCGAGAATGATCAGCCCGAAAAGGCCAAGGATCGCCACTGCTTGCATTGTGAGAGTTCCCTGATGTGTCCGTTCCGCCAACCGCTACCAAGCCGCTGAGGCGACCGCCACACCCCGGCGCAGCTTGTGACGCAAACGTGATCACGGCACCCCGATCCGGCGTCACAGCGTGGCATTCACCCCACCGCCATCGAGCAGGATATTCTGGCCCACGATGAACCCGGCATGCTGGCTGCACAGAAACGCGCAGGCCGCGCCGAACTCATCGGCCGTGCCATAGCGCCCCGCCGGAATACCGGCACAGCGCCGCGCCTTGGCCTCGTCCATGCTGATCCCCTGCGCCTCGGACACCCCCTTGTCGAGCGCATTGGCCCGGTCGGTGGCATGAATGCCCGGCAACAGGTTGTTGATGTTCACCCCGCTGCCCGCCACCTGTCGCGAGGTGCCCGCGACATAGCCCGTGAGGCCCGCGCGCGCCGAATTCGACAGGCCCAGCACCGGGATCGGCGCCTTCACCGATTGCGAGGTGATGTTGACCACCCGGCCCCAGCCGAGCTCCATCATCCCCGGCACCAGCGCCTTGATCAGCGCAATCGGCGTCAGCATATTGGCATCGAGCGCCGCGATGAAATCTTCGCGCTCCCAGTCGGTCCACATCCCCGGCGGCGGCCCGCCCGCGTTGTTGACGAGGATATCCACCGCGCCCGCCACATCCAGCACCGCCGCGCGGCCCGCGTCATCGGTGATATCGGCGGCCACGGTCACGACCTCGACGCCAAAGTCCTCGCGAATCGCGGCCGCCGACGCCTCCAGCGCCTCGGCCCCGCGCGCGTTCATCACCAGATCGACGCCCGCCCCGGCCAGCGCCCGCGCACAGCCCAGCCCCAGCCCTTTTGATGACGCGCAAACCAGCGCGCGCTTGCCCTTGATGCCAAGATCCATGTCACCCTCCGTTGTTGCTCAAATCCGAATTAACACCGCCATGATTAAAATGACCAGAGACCGCCGCCAGGATGTCCGCGCGATGATCGGGCTTGAATGACCCGTATTTTTCAGCAGATTGACGATATCCTGCCACAATCCTAGGCTACGTGTCCGGAACCGCTTTCGATGCAACCGGAATGTCCGAGAAGAGCGCCCTGATGTCCACCGAGCCAACACCCCCTGCTCATCCCGTGCCTGTGTATCAGGCACTCGATCTGTTCGTGGTCAACGGCGCCAATGCGGGTGACCCGCTCTCCTTCGCGGCAGAGCTGGACCTGGATGACGTCTACGAACTGCGCAGGCAGGCACGCCAGTATGAGCTTTCCCTGAATGTCGAGGGGGCTGGTCCGTTTTCAATCTCAGAAGGCTCGGAGATCGGTCAACCCGGCGCGCAGATCCATCTGGACAGTTGCCTCACCCTGATGACGGGTAACGGGCGCACCACGGAAGTGCTGGTTCTGGTTGAGGTAGACAACTCCGGAGATGTGGCTGCGATCTATGCCATGCCGCTTGCCGCCATGCGGCCAAAGACAGGCTATGCTCTTGTGGGGATAGATACAAAGACGGTGCTTGAGAAATTCGCCCAGGTTGCCTGTGTCTCGTTCACGCGCGGCACTCATATTACGATGGCCTCGGGCGAACAGCGCGCGATCGAGACCTTGCAGCCGGGCGAAATGGTTCTGACCCGTGACGACGGCGTGCAGCCGGTCCGCTGGATAGGCCAGTCGACCCTGCGCGCCGTGGGTGATTTTGCACCCGTTCGGATCAGTGCAGGCGCGCTGAACAACGAAAACGATCTGCTGGTCAGCCCGGATCACCGATTGTTCATTTACCAGCGGTCCGATGCGCTCGGGGCCGGGCGCCACGAAGTGTTGGTACGCGCACGTCACCTCGTAAACGGTGATAGCGTGCGCCGCGAGACCGGCGGCTTCGTGGATTATGTCCAACTGCTGTTTGACCGCCACCAGATCATTTACGCCGAGGGAATCGCCGCCGAGACATTGCTCGTGGATCCGCGCACGCGTGCCGCCCTGCCCCCCGAGGTGGAAGAGGCGCTGACACGCCAGATCGCGGGACATGACGCGCCGAGCCACCTGCAATACGAGGTCGGGCGGGCGCTGCTCAACCACCCCAACGCCGCTGACATCCTGAAACGGGCCTCAACGCGGTAGGGCACGGCGCAGGCCCGCCAAAATCCGCGATCCGGCCCACCGACGCGATACCGACAGAATACCGACGCGATACAGACCGCCCTAATCCACCCCTCGCTTGCGCCCCACACCTCCCCCCTCTATATGGCGAGCCATGTTGGACACGAGCACAAACCGCCCCGATCTGCCCGCCGAGATTGCCCGGCGGCGCACCTTCGCCATCATCTCCCACCCCGATGCCGGCAAGACGACGCTGACGGAAAAGTTCCTGCTTTACGGCGGGGCCATCCAGATGGCCGGTCAGGTCCGTGCCAAGGGCGAGGCGCGGCGCACGCGCTCGGATTATATGCAGATGGAGAAGGACCGGGGCATCTCCGTCTCGGCCTCCGCGATGTCCTTTGATTTCAAAGACTTCCGCTTCAATCTGGTGGACACGCCCGGGCACTCGGATTTCTCCGAGGACACCTATCGCACGCTCACCGCAGTCGACGCCGCTGTTATGGTGATCGACGGTGCCAAAGGCGTCGAGAGCCAGACCCGCAAGCTCTTCGAGGTTTGCCGGCTGCGCGATCTGCCGATCCTGACCTTCTGCAACAAGATGGATCGCGAGGCGCGTGATACGTTCGACATCATCGACGAGATACAGGAAAACCTCGCCATCGACGTAACACCTGCCAGTTGGCCGATCGGCATGGGCCGCGACTTCGTCGGTTGCTACGACATGCTGAACAACCGTCTCGAACTGATGGACCGCGCGGACCGCAACAAGGTGGCCGAGTCGATCCGTATCGACGGCCTCGACGATCCGAAACTCAACGCGCATGTGCCCGCCAATCTGGTGGATAAGCTCCGTGACGAGGTCGAGATGGCGCGCGAGCTCTTGCCCCCGCTCGATCCGCAATCCGTGCTGGAGGGTCATATGACACCGATCTGGTTCGGCTCCGCGATCAACTCATTCGGCGTCAAGGAATTGATGGACGGGATCGGCACTTATGGTCCCGAGCCGCAGGTGCAAAAGGCCAGTCCGCGCGAGATCGCACCCGAAGAGAGCAAGGTCGCCGGGTTCGTCTTCAAGGTGCAGGCCAACATGGACCCCAAGCACCGCGACCGCGTCGCCTTTGTCCGGCTTGCGTCAGGCCATTTCAAACGTGGCATGAAGCTCACGCATGTGCGCTCGAAAAAGCCGATGACCATTGCCGCACCGGTGCTGTTCCTCGCGTCTGATCGCGAATTGGCCGAAGAAGCATGGGCCGGTGACATCATCGGCATCCCCAACCACGGGCAGTTGCGGATCGGCGACACTCTGACCGAAGGCGAGGCGCTGCGCGTTACGGGCATCCCCTCGTTCGCACCCGAGCTGTTGCAGCAGGCCCGCGCGGGCGATCCGATGAAGGCCAAGCATCTGGAAAAGGCGCTCATGCAATTCGCCGAGGAAGGCGCGGCCAAGGTGTTCAAACCAGCCTTTGGCTCGGGTTTCATCGTGGGCGTCGTCGGCGCACTGCAATTCGAGGTTCTGGGCAGCCGCATCGAGCTTGAATACGGCCTGCCCGTGCGGTTCGAGGGATCGCAATTCACGTCGGCCCGCTGGATCATCGGCGACAAGCAGGCGGTCGACAAGTTTGCCGCCGCCAACAAGCAGCATATCGCCCACGATCACGATGGCGATGTGGTCTATCTCACGCGGATGCAATGGGACATTGACCGCGTCGAGCGCGATTACCCCGATATCCGCCTGACCGCGACCAAGGAAATGATGATCTGATCCGCGCCCGTCGCACTAGTGTTGCGGGGCGCGACGGTGCGCTTGGTGCGCGCAAACGCAGCCTGTTACCATGACGTAGCGTCATGTCAGGCGCGTTCTGCGTACTCCATCGTTTCGGTATTCACGATGATATCCTCGTCCTGACCGACAAAGGGCGGCACCATGACTTTGACACCATTGTCGAGGATGGCAGGCTTGAAGCTGTTGGCGGCGGTCTGGCCCTTCACAACCGGTTCGGTCTCGACGACCTTGCAGGTCACCTTTTGCGGCAGCGCGGCATTGAGCGCCTCACTGTCGTGAAATTCCACCGTGATCGTCATGCCGTCCTGAAGAAACGGGCGTCGCTCGCCCAGAATGTCGGCGGGCAATTCGATCTGCTCGTAGGTTTCGGTATCCATGAACACGAGGTTCTCGCCCTCTTGATACAGAAATTGCTGGTCTTTTTGCTCAAGGCGCACCCGTTCCACCTTGTCGGCGCTCCGAAAGCGTTCGTTGAGCTTGGAGCCGTTGCGCAGGTTGCGCATCTCGACCTGAGCGAATGCGCCCCCCTTGCCGGGCTTCACGTGATCGACTTTGACCGCGGCCCATAGGCCGCCATTATGCTCCAGCACGTTGCCGGGCCGAATTTCGTTTCCATTGATCTTGGGCATTGTGTTCGAACCATGACAAAAGGTTGATAAGGTATCTGAGGCACCTATATCTGGCGTGATGATGGGTGGCAAGACAACGAAATATCGATGTGCCGACTGCTCAGGTATGCATAATTTGCATAGAAGTTATGCAAATGCGCTCTATCCGAATCAAAAAAACTTCGCCATAACAACCGTCACGCCCAAAACGCAAGAGCAATAAGAACAAGGACGAATGATGAAAGATTTCGTTGACGGCACGGCTTTCAACGCCGAACAGGGCAACCGTGCTCGTAAACTGTTTGCAGCCGTCGTATTGGCAGCGCTGGATGATGCCATTTCCGACGACAAGAAATATGGCAACGGCCCCGAGCAGATCGCTCGCTGGGCGCGCTCTCGTGATGGTCGCGAGGTCCTGTCCTGCGCCGGGATCGACCCGAATGAGCGTGTGGTATCCGGCCTGATGGATTTTGTCTCGAAAGGCGTGCGCACCTCGGTCGCGCTGTCGCGAGAAGAGAGCGAGCGCCGCAATGCCGCTGCACAGGCCGAAGCCGCCTGATACGTTTCTGCTGCCGATCATGCAAAGGCCCCGCCCATGTGGTGGGGCTTTTGCGTTTGGCACGGTTAATACCGATCACCCGGCGATCACCGCTTTCATCGCGGCGATGCAGTTTGTATCACGGCGGAGAAAATACAGCCGGGTAAACCGATGACACGCGCGATCATGATTCAGGGGGCCGGCTCGAATGTCGGAAAGTCAATGCTGGTGGCGGGGCTGGCCCGCGCCTATGTGCGACGCGGGCTGGACGTCGCACCCTTCAAACCGCAGAACATGTCGAACAACGCGGCCGTAACGGTCGATGGCGGCGAGATAGGCCGTGCGCAGGCGCTTCAGGCGATCGCCGCGCGACGTGCGCCCCATACCGACATGAATCCGGTGCTCCTCAAGCCCGAGACCGATATTGGCGCGCAGGTAATCGTTCAGGGCAGGCGACACAGCACGTTGCGCGCGCGCGAATATGCACGGGCCAAGCCGCAACTGCTGGCCTCCGTGCTGGAAAGCTTTCACCGTCTGTCCGGCACGGCCGACCTTGTTTTGATAGAAGGGGCCGGAAGCCCGGCGGAGATCAACCTGCGCGACGGCGACATTGCAAATATGGGTTTTGCCGAGGTGGCTGGCGTGCCGGTGATCCTTGTCGGCGATATCGACCGCGGCGGCGTGATCGCACAGGTTGTCGGCACGCAAGCGGTGCTGTCGCGTGCCGACGCCGCCCGCATAAAGGGCTTTGCGGTCAACAAGTTTCGCGGCGATGTCAGCCTGTTTGACGACGGGTTGCAGGAAATTGTCACGCGCACCGGCTGGCCCTCGCTTGGTGTCGTGCCGTGGTTTGCAGAGGCATGGCGTTTGCCGGCCGAGGACGTGATGGATATCGCATCGACACAGGGCGGTGCATTCAAGGTCGCGGTGCCCAGATTGGGGCGCATCGCCAATTTCGATGATCTCGATCCACTTAGCAGCGAGCCCGGTGTGACGGTCGAGATCATTGAACCGGGCCGTCCCCTGCCCGGCGACGCCGACCTTGTGCTGATCCCCGGCAGCAAATCCACCATTGCCGACCTTGCACGCTTTCGCAGCAACGGGTGGGACATCGACCTCACGGCTCATATCCGGCGCGGCGGGCATGTGCTGGGCGTCTGTGGCGGCTATCAAATGCTGGGCAGCAGGATCGACGATCCAGACGGCATAGAGGGCCCTCCCGCCTCGGTCGCCGGTCTGGGCCATCTGGACGTGGTTACGGTCATGAAACCCGAGAAACACCTTGCGCTCACTCAGGCGACCTATCTTGAAACCGGCGATACCGTTGAAGGTTACGAAATCCACCTGGGCGAAACATCCGGGCCCGATTGCGTGCGCGCCTGGTTGCGCGTCGGTGACCGTCCCGAGGGCGCGGCCTCTTCGGATGGCAATGTACGCGGGGCTTATCTGCACGGCCTCTTCGCGTCTGACCCCTTTCGCGCCGCATTTCTGGCGGGGCTTGGGTCACGTTCTGATTTGAGTTACGGCGCAGATGTCGAGGCCACGCTCGACAGGCTTGCGGATCACTTGGAGCGTCACATGGACCTGGATCTGATGTTGTCGCTCAGCGCGCAAACCGGCGTTCAGTCAAATTCCTGACTGGTGAGCGCACGGTGAATCTCACGACGAACCAGTTTGCGCACGTTCCGTGTGATCCGCTCCCCAAGAGCACCCTGCAATTCCTGACGCACGATTTCCGACACCATATCGCGCAGTGTATCCTCGTCCATTATCGCGTCGTCGAACACCATGGCGTCCGAAGAATCGCCCGTATCATCGGAGACATGCTGCCTTTCAGAGTCGTGTGTTTCCTCGTGTTGCCACGCTTGTGCATGACGCTCCGATACGGCCTCATCCGCCTCTGTCCAATCAGGATCAGAGGACAGCTCCTCTTCCTCGGGCTCTTCGTTGTGGTCCTGCCAATTGAGCGTATTGACCGGGCCACCGGCATAGTCGTCCTCTGACTCTCCATCAGGCTCCCACTGGTCGTCACGCCCGGCAATCGCGGTCTCGAATTCCGCAGCTTGCGTATGAAGGCCACCGTGCGGCTCGGGCTCGGAGCTGACCTCTGGCTCGTGTTCCTCGTTTCCGGTCAGCTCATCCATCGTCTGATCAAAGGGGTCAGCTTCGCCGACACTCTCTGGACGATCCGGCGACCGGGGCCCTGTTTCCTCGGATCTGGCCTCGGGCTGAGGCTGACTTGGGTCTTGATCCTCTGCATCAGCATCGATCTCGGGGCCCGGCTGCAAGGGGGGCTCTTTCACATCACCCGCATTGATCCCGGCAACGCGCGTTCCATCCACCCTCAGCGAGGGCGTCAGAACCAGACGGTCGGCACCTGCCGACGGATCATCTGTCGACGCCTCCCCGTCTCGCTCGACCTGTCCATTGGACACAAGCCGCCGAATGGAGGACAGGACATCCTCAATTTCCACATTGGTCACGGGGTCGGACATGTTCTGCTACCACTCTTGCCTACGGAAAGTTTACCCCCGGGGGCGCTTTCACACAACCGATTCAAAAACTTTTCAGTTTTTTCCAAGCGCTCGCAAGACTCGATCGAGTTTTTGACCCTGCGTGCTGCTGCTGATCGGAGCATCCTTGACCAGATCGTAATAGGCGCTCGGGTCATACGTCTGAACCCCAAGATTGAGATCGCGCGCTGTCAACTCACCGATCGCGGCCAGCACCGAGTATGCGGCGATAACAACATCAGCATTGGCTGAAATCAGGTTGGCTTGCGCATCAAGCAAGTCCTGTTCCGCGTCAAGCACATCAAGTGTGGTCCGGGCGCCCAGCTTGGCCTCTTCGCGCGTCCCCTCAAACGCCACTTGCGCGGCGCGAACGGCCTCGCGGCTGGCTGTGCGGCTCGCGCGCGCGGCGCGCAGGTTTGCATAGGCATTGCCGACGTCCTGCTTGATCTGCAGCCCCACAAGATGCAGCTCCGCCAATTGTGCATCGCGTTGCGCCATGGATTGCCGCTTGGCGGATGTAAGGGCACCGCCACGGTAAATGGGACCGCGCAATTCGATGCCAACGCTCCCCGAACGCGCAAAGTCGGATTCCGCAAGATCTTCGGTCGCCCCGAGGCGCGCTGTCAAATTCAGCGAGGGCCGCTTGGCAGCCTCTGCCGCGCGAATGTTGAGCTCGGCCGCAGTCACATTGTGCTGTGCCTGCAACAGATCCGGGTGCCGCCGCAACGCGACGCTCTTGGCCTCTTGGACATTTCCATCCAGTTGCGGCAGGTCTCCGGGCGTGTTGAGCGCCCCGGGGTCGCGTCCCACCGCCTCGCGGAATTCTTCGATCGCGCGCGAAAGATCGCCCTGCGCCGCAGCCAATCCGCTTTGCGCCAATGCAACCGCTGACTCCGCCTGCGCCACATCCGTGCGCGTCACTTCACCCACCTCGAAGCGGTCCCGCGCGGCGCGCAACTCCTGCCGCAACAGGCGCAGGTTGTTTTGCCGCAGAGCCACAAACTCCTGGTTTCGGATCACGTTCATGTAGGCCTGTACACCGGTCAGCAGAACCACCTGCTCGACGCTGATCAGGGTCTGACGCGTCGCAAGAACCGTTTCCTTCGCGGCCTCAGTCAGAAAATCGCTGCGCCCGAAGTCATAGAGAAGCAGACTCCCGGTGATCCCGAGATTGAGGTTGGTCGATCCGCTGTTACGCGTGCGGTTCAGCGATCTCGTGCGGCTGAAATCGCGGCTAATGTCCGTTGTCCAGTCGATGATCGGCCGCAGACTGGCCACCGCCTGCGCGACATCCTCATCCGCCGAACGCAACAAGGCGCGGTTCTGGTCGAGAAGACCGCTATTCAAATACGCGCTCTTGAGCGCGTCTGCCAGCGTCTCCGCCTTCACAGCATAGGGTGCCGCAGTCAGGGCCACCACGCCTATCGCGCTCGCAATCGCCCGAAATCTTCCAGTCCACATGCCGGTGCTCTCCCAAATTGGCGGAAATGACCCTCTCAAAGGGTGAAGGCCGCGTGCCGTTCGAAACCGGGCATGATCGGAGCGGCCGCGTTGAAGGCGTAGCGCCAGTTCATCCGCCCGTCTATCTTGTAGCCGATCCGCGCCACCCCAAGCGCACCCTCCATAAACAGACATGCGATCCGCCCGCCTTCCTTGAGCTGATCGGTCACTGTTTCGGGCAGATGCGCCACCGCGCCCTGCAAGGTTATAACGTCGTAAGGGCCATGATCCGGCGCCCCGTCCACAAGCGGCGCCTCGTGCATGACGACATTGTCCGCGCCCTGCTCCGCCAGGGTCCTTTGTGCCTCTTCGACCATCGCAGCACTGTCCTCGACCCCGACGACCGCTTCGGCCATCCGGGCGATGACGGCAGAAGAATACCCAAAGGTCGGCCCGATATCGAGCACCAGGTCATCGCCTTCGATATCAAGCGCATCCAGCATCTTGGCGAGGGTGCGCGGATCCAGCATGACACGCCCGTCTCCAATATCGAGATTCTCCCCCAGATACGCGGCCTCGCGCAGCGACGTCGGCACAAACGCTTCCCGCGGAACCGCGAGCATTGCATCGATTATGGGAAATTTGGTCACATCAGATGGACGAACCTGAGTGTCCACCATCGTCGTGCGCCGCGCGGCATAGTCTGTCATGATCTAAACTCTTGCGTTCGGAATCCTATGTTTTGTTTTCTGGCACATAACCCGCTTCGCAGCAACGCCTACGCGACGCCAAACTGCACAGGTGAAACCGAACTTTGCCCACTTGCACCCTGCCGCCCGATCAGATAATCCAACGCAACCACTTGGAGCGGCGAGTTGGCGGAGTGGTGACGCAGCGGATTGCAAATCCGTGTACACCGGTTCGATTCCGGTACTCGCCTCCATTACTTTTCAACTACTTAGGCTCGTTGAGTCCTGTGAAGCCCCCATCGGTTTACAGACCGGTTTACAATCATTCTCTTAGATAAGCCCAGATTGTGGCCTTGAGGCGCTTCAATCAGGTCAATGGATAATGCCGAAATGGGGAGCCGCGTTTACGCATGAGCCGGTCAAATTGTGAAAACGGGCCCACTGCTGACATTCGTATTCGCCTGAGCTAAGGTCCGGTACCAAACTGAAGCAGTCAGTCACCTGCCCTTGTACGTGTGGGTAGGCAGCAAAACAGCAGACGACGAAAGGTGGACTTTCACTGCATTTATGATGACAGTTGGTCGGCATACCCAAAGGTGTCAGTGTGTCATTGATTGCGAGGCGCGATTGAAAATGCTTTCTACAAAAAATCGTAACAACGAGAAGATCGTGCCGATATTGCTGCGATACGGGACCCCGCGTCGTAACGAACCATCCATGCCAGGCCGCTACTGCAACGAGCATGAAATGTGGATGGTCCCGACGCACGCGGGTGAATGCCACGCGATAGATATGCCCAACTCCCAGCTTTCACTGGTTACGAAGACGCTTACGCATACCGAGCAGGACGATGAGTCGTTCTCCACGACCAACTTGCTTCAGACCAAGACTGAGGCCGAGCTGGAGCGGGAAGACCAAGCTTTGGGTGCATTGATTGCGTCACTTCAAACAAAAACGGATGCGGGACGGGAAGCCGATGACACGGCTGAAATGCTTGTCTGAGCATTCTGGCGGCATCCTGCTCGCGACGAACAAGCAGGACATTACTACCGACTACCTCGTGCGCGAGATGCGCAATCGTGGCGTGCCCTTTCTTCGTGTAAACACCGAGGACTTGCCCCAAACGATCGTTACCTTCGCGGAGGACGCGACGCTGACTGGAACGATCTCAATCGGGGGTGTCGCTTACCCACTCGCTGGTTTTACATCTGCTTACTACCGACGCCCGGAACTGCCTGAGCCAAAAACGGTCGAAAGCGGCGAGGCGCGCGCTTACGCTGTACAAGAATGGAGCGCCACGACGCGTAGTCTGTGGAACGCGTTGGAGGGGCGCTGGTTAAACTCTCCTTTCGCCATACTTCGTGCGGAGGACAAGCCTCGCCAGCTTTCTGTAGCCCGTGCGTGCGGCCTTCCGATTCCGCCCACGATCATCGGAAATGACTTTGACGCCGCGCGCGGCCTTTTGGAAAGGCATCATTGCGTGATCAAACCACTGCGCCGCGCCTTGGTTGACGCAGCTAACGGACCTGGGCAGGTTATCTTCACATCGGAGTTGGCCAATCTAAGCGCAGGTGACCGTGCGGCATTTGAGGCCGTTCCGGTGATCGTTCAATCGCTGATTCCCAAGCGTCGCGATCTCCGCGTGACAATCGTAGATCAAATTGCAATTGCGGTCGCAATTCACTCTCAAGAGCACGAAGAGACTCGGGTCGATTGGCGTCGCGGCGCGCGGACGGACCTTCTCTACGAAAGTGTCACTCTCCCAACCGCAGTCGCGAACGCTTGCGTGGCGGTGGTTCGGAGTCTCGATCTGCGCTTCGCAGCTGTAGACCTGATCGAAGATCGCGACGGGAAGTTTTGGTTTCTTGAGGCCAACCCGAACGGGCAATGGGCTTGGTTGGAGCAAGTTGAAGGCGTGTCGATCGCATCGGCACTCGTTGACGCGTTGGTTAAATGAGCGAGACCCATAAGCTTAGAAAGGTAATCGGCGCCATCTTGAATATGCTCTTCCCTTATGCATCAGGGGCCGTAGCCGAGCCACCGGAGAGGGTCGCTACAACAGAGTTGCTCGCGAACGATGCCGAGTTGGCAATGGAGATGGCAATCAGCCTGCATGACGCGGAAGTTCGGCGACGCCAGAGCGCGGATACCAAGGCCGCGCTGTATCTGGCTTTCCTCGCAGCAGTGATTCCCGTGATTGGAACTTTAAGCCCCACCATATCTGACAGTTTCCACAACCCTGTGCTGGCCATCGATGTTGTGCTCTTTGCCATCGTTCTGGTCTACGTTCTAATGGCTGGGTGGTACGCCGCGCGCGCAACTGCACCGAGCGTGGTTCATTCGATCAGCGAAGCCGATTTATCAGACGTATTCAGTAATAAAGATACCCGAGCCGCGACAGCCATTAAGTTGATTGACGCTACAAGGCTGAACTACCCGCTCAACAATAAGAAAATTACTTATGTTCGCTTGACGCAGGCGCATATCTTTCGCGCTTTTCTCGCTATCATGCTGATCGTCGCTGCGGATTGGGGGGCTAATGTGGCTGCCGTGATCTTCAAGGAAAGGCATCAACCGAGCGGTATCTTAGCAGAGGGTGTTTGCTCCGAGGTTGGCCTGCCGCAGCTAAGTGGCGATAGTGTCCTCAGATATCGCATTCCAGACGTCAGCAGTACCCGGTCTTGCTTACCGCTATCGATTGGAGCGGGAGTGGCTGAATGACCTACTGCCCGTCACAAGGTCTTTGAGTCTATCAGCCTGAAGCCGTGTCTGCGCAGACAACAGCCTCACCGCCGTCAAAGAGCGAGCGTCCGTTTCTTGCGTATTTTGTTGAAAAACTCGTGCTTGATCGAAGCGTAAGTTGCTGATTCAATTCTTCTGGCCAGCGGGAGAATTGAGCAATGTTGGGACCGAGACAGGAAGCTCAGGCAGCACTATTCTACGAGTTCTCGCTTGAGGATCACGTCCCTATGGATCACCTGCTTCGATCCATCGACCGGTTTGTCGATCTGAGCAGCATCCGCACCCATCTTGCCGGTTTCTACAGCCACACAGGCCGCCCGTCGGTCGATCCCGAACTGCTGATCCGGATGCTGCTCGTTGGCTATTGCTTCGGCATCCGGTCGGAACGGCGGCTGTGCGAAGAGGTGCATCTGAACCTCGCGTATCGCTGGTTTTGCCGCCTCGATCTGAGCGACCGGGTCCCGGATCATTCGACGTTTTCCAAGAACCGGCACGGGCGCTTCCGCGAGAGCGAACTTCTGCGCCACCTGTTCGAGACGACCGTCGCGCGTTGCATCGCCGAAGGGCTGGTCAGTGGACAACGCATGGCGATCGATGCCAGCCTGATCGAGGCGGATGCCAACAAGCAGAACTCTACGCCGAAGGACGACTGGGACGCGGCGCGGATCGACCCGGCCGATGCGCCCCGTGCGGTTCGCGAGTATCTCGACACGCTGGATGAAGCCGCCTTCGGGGCCGCCAGCGAGGTGCAGCCAAAGTTCACCTCGCATTCAGACCCGGCCAGTCAGTGGACTGCAGCCCGCAAGGGACCGGCATTCTTCAGCTATTCCGACAATTACCTGATCGACACGGATCATGGTGTCATTGTCGACGTTGAGGCGACCCGCTCGATCCGGCAGGCGGAGGTCGGATCGACCAAGACCATGCTGGATAGGGTAAAGAAGAAGTTCGACCTGCATCCCGAGCGCCTGATCGCGGACACGGCCTATGGCACTGGACCGATGCTGGGCTGGCTGGTCGACCGCAAGATCGCGCCGCACATCCCTGTCTTCGATAAGTCAGGACGCAACGACGGAACATGGACACGGGCGGACTTCGAATGGGATGCCGAGAACGATCAATACATTTGCCCCGAGGGGCAGGAACTCAAGCAGTTCCGTCGCAATTATTCCGACCCAAACAGAGGACCGACCGGAAAAGGGACTGCACGATACCGTGCTCTGAAAGAGGTCTGCCAGGTCTGTCCATCCAAGGTCAAATGCTGCCCCAATGCCGAGGCGCGCAAGATCACCCGCGAAGAACACGAAGACGCCCGCCAAGTCGCCCGCGACATCGCCAAGACCCGCCAGTACGACATCTCGATGAAGTTGCGAAAGAAGGTCGAGATGCTCTTCGCCCACCTCAAGCGCATCCTTGGGCTGGGACGGCTCCGATTACGTGGGCCATGCGGCGCAAACGACGAATTCCTCCTCGCCGCCACCGCCCAGAACCTCCGGAAATTGGCCAAGGTCTTTCCCGCACCGCAGCAAATGCGCAAAGCCTGACAGGAAAGGCGCGCGCGCCCGATTTGGATCGGCTATTTCTGCGCTCGCAAACTTTAGTTTTTCCACAGAATCTGCGCGGAGTCGCCATTGGCTGCAGCTGCAGTGAAGGTCAGCAAAACGCCCGACCCTTTCGAGATCAAGGGCCGAAGTCTGGAAATGAGACGGATTTATCGGAGCACAAGGCAATACGCCTCAAAGCCTGTTGTTCCCTTCAGCCTTCTTCTGCGCCTCGATGAGCTTCGCGAGAACCTCATCGGCAACATCTGGAACCAAAGCGGCATACCGCTCGATAATATTCGCGGCGTGGCGCAGCTTCCACCCCATGGTAACCGCGATCTCGTTCAGGCTGCACCCGGCGCGCAACAGGTTTGTCGCCGCAGTGCCTCGCAGATCGTAGGGCCGAAGCTCATCGCGGATCCCCACTTTTGAACTGTCAACGGTGGCGGCCTGGTTGGCTCGAAGTTTGAGGGCACGGACTACCTGCGATGCGCGATGCGGCGTCAACTCTCGCCCGGTCTTCGATACGATCAGGAAATCCTGTTCCGCCGGGGTCTCAGCGATCACGCGTTCCAGGTTTGGAGTAACCGGCAAACTCACCGGATTGCCGTTCTTCTGACGCCGAAAATAAATACGACGGCCCATTGGCGTCCGTTGAATGTTCGAGCGAACCCAAAGTCCGATATCCTGCGGTGTCGCCCCCTCACAAAACGCAACGAGGATCCTATCTTCCCAAGGCTCGGCAACAGCTCGCGCCGCATCAACCTCTTCGGGCAGCCAGATCAGATCCGCCCGGTTTGCCTTATAGAGCTTTTTCATCCCGCTATGCGGATGGCTCGAGATGGCTTTCGTTTCTCCTACCACCCAGTTGAGAAAAAGTGTCACAACGGTGCCAGCATAATCGTACTGCTTCGGAGAGTGCGCCCAAGCAGATTTCCAGTCCCGAATTTCTTCAAGGACTGCTTTCTCCTGAAACATCGCGATTGGATCTTCTCCGAACTCCGTCTCGAAAGGAGACAGGTATTTTTCATAGTCGGCCTTCGTCCGGGGAGACAATTTCTGGTACTGTGCAGACTGTCTAAACTTCCTCAGAAAGTGCGCAGTCAAGCCGGAGTTTTGACGGATAACCGCGGGCGAGACCCCTCGTAGCGCGTCGGTCAACGCCGCAGAATACTGAGGATCTTCGACGGCGAAACCGGCGTCTGAGGTCCAAAATTGCGGGCCACCTCGGAACGCATAATGGTATGTCTTCTTTTGGCCGCCGCTCAATTTCTTAGTGACGCGATGCACACCTTTGATATTGCTCTTACCCACGCCTCTTTCTCCTCTTCTCGACGAGGCTTTCCGCCTGCTCCACATAGGCTTCCTCAGACGGTCCTTTCTCGATGCCCTGGGATGCATCGAGACGGATACGTACGAGTTTTGGGTCGTAGACGTTTGCACGACCTGGCACTGGTGTAATGTTGAGTTTCCGGCACCACGCCCGAAATCCTGACGTCACACCTTTGTAATCCATGGCCCGAGCCAGTTCCTCACCGGTCATCAGCGCCAAAGGAGCTCCATCAACCATCAATGGTTGCCGGTTTGCTTCGAGGTTTTGTCTTGAAGACGGCATCTCAGTCATCCTGTTATTTTCCGATGCTCCGGAAGGGCGTTCGATCGCTTGGATACAGAAATCAGACAGCAAAGAAATATCCACATGGTGAATTTAACTACATGATTTAACATGATATTTTCATTCGTTGATAATTTTGCAGTTATGTTCTGGGTGTTCTCGGAGTGGCCAACGCCAGCAGAGACTTACTCCTGGCGTTGCCGTTCGAGCCGGTCTCAGATGCGGAATGCGAACTTGATGTCTCGCTCGAGGTCGGTGAGACGTGCGGCGTGCCAGCAGATTGCTCGGTCGATCTCGGGTTCGGAATACGCACCTGCGATCTCGGCAAGAGGTTCGCCAATAAGGCAAAAGAGTTCTTCCGTGATAGTGCGCAAACGCAAGACGAGATTGCGCGCGTCGCAGGTTGCCATGACCGCTTCAGCGAGATCTCGTAAAGCGGACGTCTCGTCGACATCGGGGTCCGCCCTGGCCTGACGAATGAGGCTCTCGAGACTGGCTCCGTGGTTGTCGAGATAATCCTCGAGCCGCGCAAGAACGGCGCTCTGAAGCGCAGCGGTGCTGGGTATAATCGTAAATTGGTTCATGACGGAACCTCGCGCGTCCAGTCTGCAGCGTGTGCCGCAGTTGCTCAACTGGCGCGGTCAGACACCGCCGCGTGGAGAGGCCACGGCGGTGCGGGATCGCCATGCGGAACTGCATAACGCCCCAGATCCGAGAGCCTACGCGGGAGCAGCATCCGCGATATCCAGCGCTCTCGAAGCTTTCGGTCAGGTTTTTGACCTTCTCCGGTTTTGGACGCAGTCATCCTATGGAGCCGCGTCTCACCAAAAAGACGCGGCTCCATAGGATGATGGCGCCACTCTTTTCCTAATTTGGTCCGTTAATTATGACGGCTTGTACCATGACACTTTCTTGGGTGTTCCAATCGAAGGGCTGAAACACCGGGAGGGTCGAGGGAGGGGCCGCCTCCATCGCTGGCGCTGGGAGCGCGAGCAGGTGGGGGTGAAGGGGGAGGAGTGCGGAACGACGCTCCCCCTTCCCGTCGGAGACGCCAGGGGGTGCAGGGGGAGTGGCGAACGATGACCCTGCCGCTGTCCGCGAAGGACGCCTCCCCGGCGAGGGGCCCTCGGAGAGCCGTCTTGCGTATTGGAAGTGGCCTTTAGGTCCGGACAATACGCATAGTCGGTCTCTATGTTTATCGCGGGTGCAATTCCTGGACGCGCCCCGCTTTTTCGAATCCCGCCACATGTCCCTAATTCCGCTCCACCTCAAACCCAGTCGGAAGGTGGATCATGTCAGGCTATCAATTCGCACATATGGAACTGTACTCGGCAAAAGGAAAATCTGCTGCCGGACCGGAAGACCATCATGCCAAGCGCAAGAATGGTCAGCGCGCCTGGACCGCGCAAGAGATCATCGACGAACTCGAGCGCCTGGAACACGCATCGCGACACGTAATCCGGGGCAGACCAGCACCCGAGATCATACCAGGCGACGTTGACAATTTCCCGGATCTTCGCGCCGCCCAAATCGCGGCCGCGTCGATCAAGGAGAGCTTTCCGTACACCAAGAAAGATGGAAGCAAGGCGACCCGTCAACGCAAACTCCGCGCGGATGCCCCATCGATCTATGCAAGCGTCGTGTCGTTGCCGGTGCGGACGGAACATGCCCTGGCGGACGACGAGCTCAGGGCACAGAGCGTCGCGCTTCTGAACAAGTCGATAGAGCACGAGAAGAAGCGTATCGAGAAGGCCGGCGGACGTTTTATGATGGGCGTCATCCACTGGGACGAAGAACATCTTCATGCCCATATCATCGCGCTGGATCCAGTGCGGGGGCGTGTCAAGCATCTGCATCCCGGGCATGCCGCGAAAGACGATCTCATCCAGGAAGGTAAAGATCGCAAGCTCTCCAAGAAAGAGGTCAACAAACTCGGCAACAGGGCCTACTGCGACGCGATGCGGGCGTGGCAGGACGATTTCCATTCTGCCGTATTCCAGAAGGCGGGCCTGCTTCGCTACGGTCCGCGCAGGGGGCGGCTTACGCGTGCAGAGTACCGGCGTGCGAAAGAGTCCGCGATGATGCGCGCTGCGGATGAAGAATGGCGCTCAGAAATCGAAAGCGCGATGGCTTCTGCTGAAGAGATGAAGGAGGCGGCAGCCGAGGAGATCGAGCGCGGGAGAACCATGCGAGCCACCGCCACTGAGCGAGTCGAGGCCCTCGAATTCGGGACTGCCTCTGTCCTCTCGCAAGAGATTGTCTACCGTCCGAAGAAGAAGGAGAAACCTGAGGGGTTGGCCTTCGGGCCGAACGCGCCGTCTTCGAAGAAAGAGCGCACCAAGATCGCAGGGAAACGCGCGAAAGTTGGTGATGCCCTGAGGGGCGGCATATCATGGCGGTGTTCAGACGCCGTCAATTCTCTGGTGAGAAAAGGATATGCCACATGTCAAAGACTACCATCACCCAACTGCCCGATCCATCGGGTTTTTCATCCGACCCATTCACGGACGTTCTACGCGATGGCGCGCGCAAGCTGATCGAACAGGCGATCCATGCCGAGCTGGCCGCGCTGATGAACGCCTTTTCCAAAGAAAAGCTCGAAGATGGTCGTGCGCGCCTGGTGCGCCATGGACACTTACCCGAACGCGAGGTGATGACCGGCATTGGTCCAGTGCCGGTGAAAGTGCCGCGCGTGCGGGATCGGGGCGTTGGCGAAGACAAGATCACCTTCACGCCCAGCATCCTGCCGCGCTATCTTCGCAAAGCGAAATCGGTCGAAGAACTGCTGCCGTGGCTTTACCTCAAGGGTGTGTCCACGGGCGATTTCACCGAGGCCTTGGAGGCGCTGCTGGGCCCGAATGCCACGGGCCTGTCCGCAAAGACCGTCACGCGACTGAAGGCCGACTGGTGGCAAGACTATGAGGCCTGGCAGAAACGCGACCTTGGCAGTCGGCGGTTTCTCTACATCTGGGCCGACGGGGTCTACTTCAAACCGCGGATGGTTGAAGAAAAACAATGTGTTCTGGTGATCGTCGGGGCGGATGAATATGGCCGTAAGGAGCTGCTGGCGATGACCGACGGTTTCCGCGAGAGCACGCAAAGCTGGCGTGAGGTGCTGCTCGATCTCAAGCGGCGCGGCCTGAAACAGGACCCCAAGCTGGCCATAGGCGACGGCGCTCTGGGGTTTTGGACGGCCTTGCGCGAGGTGTTCGCTACGACGCGGGAGCAGCGTTGCTGGGTCCACAAAACCATGAACGTGCTGAACGCGCTCCCGAAATCCATCCAGGCCAAGGCCAAAGGCCATCTGCACGACATTTGGCAGGCTGAGACAAAAGCCAAGGCGAACGCCGCCTTCGACTTCTTCGTCGAAACCTACGGCGTGAAATGGGATAAGGCGGTCGCCAAGCTGGTCAAGGACAGGGACGCGCTGCTGACCTTCTATGACTATCCGGCGGAACACTGGAAACACATTCGGACGTCAAACCCAATCGAAAGCACATTCGCCACCGTCCGGCATCGCACAAAACGCACCAAGGGATGCCTCAGCCGCAAGACCGGTCTGGCCATGGCCTTCAAGCTGATGATGTCGGCGCAGAATAAATGGCGCAAACTCGACGGCCAAAATCGCCTGCCCGAGATCATCCAAGGGGTTGAGTTCCGCGACGGGCTCCGCCACGTTCAAGCCGCCGCCTGATCAGGCGTCACCAACTTTTGCCCATATCTCTTTGCGCGTGCATGGCGGGCTGATCGGCATCGCGCAGAACAAACGACCGGGCGCGGGACATTTGTGCCTTTGGTGTTCCAACCGGGTGAGGCGTTCCAGTTCGACTGGAGCGAAGACTAGGCCACGATCGGCGGCGAACGCGTCAAGTTGCAGGTGGCACACACCAAGCTCTCACACAGCCGCGCCTTTATTGTTCGGGCCTATCCTTTACAGACACATGAGATGCTGTTCGATGCCCACTGGCATGCATTCCGCGTGTTCGGCGGCGTTCCGGGACGAGGCATCTATGACAATATGAAGACGGCCGTAGATCGTGTCGGTCGCGGGAAACAGCGCGACATCAATGCGCGCTTCAAAGCGATGGCCAGCCATTACGTCTTTGAACCTGAGTTCTGCAATCCGGCGGCGGGCTGGGAGAAGGGCCAAGTTGAGAAGAACGTCCGCGATGCCCGGAACCGGCTGTGGCAGGTCATGCCTGTCTTCAAGGATCTGGAGGAACTGAACCAGTGGCTTGAAGACCGTTGTATAGCCCTTTGGTCCGAGACCGCGCATCGCGCGTTACCCGGCACAGTCGCTGATGCTTGGGCCGCATAGAAGCCAACGTTGATGACTCTGCCGCCAGCCTTCGATGGCTTTGTTGAGCACAGCAAGCGCGTGTCTCCGACCTGTTTGATCACCTTCGAGCGCAACCGCTACAGCGTCCCAGCCAGTTTTGCGAACCGGCGCGTGAGCCTGCATGTTTATCCAGAACAGCTTATCCTTGTTGCAGAGGGTCAGACTGTTTGCACCCATGACCGGATTATCGATCGTTCTCATCGTAAGCCAGGCAAGGTCATCTACGACTGGCGTCACTATTTGGCTGTCATACAACGCAAGCCCGGTGCCCTGCGCAATGGTGCGCCGTTTACAGAGATGCCGGACATCTCCTGTCGATTGCAAAACCACATGCTGCGTAAGGAAGGTGGAGATCGCGAGATGGTCGATATCCTGTCCTTAGTTTTGCACCATGATGAGAGCGCAGTTTTGCGAGCGGTTGAACTGGCACTGGAAGCCGGGGTGCCAACCAAGACGCATATCTTGAACCTGCTGCACAGGCTGATTGACCCAAAGCAGACAGATCACCCAGAGATCGATCCACCAGATGCCCTCGCTTTAGAAACGGCCCCAAAGGCAAATGTGGATCGCTACGACGACCTCAGACAGGCAGGAGGAAAGCGCAATGCGTCATGATCCTGCAGGAGCCTCCATCGTCATCATGCTGCGCAGTCTCAAGCTGCACGGCATGGC
The DNA here is from genome assembly GCF_947259555.1 of uncultured Roseovarius sp. GTDB lineage: Bacteria > Pseudomonadota > Alphaproteobacteria > Rhodobacterales > Rhodobacteraceae > Roseovarius. Next base: position 23,094 of record NZ_CAMYMD010000008.1, on the reverse strand, counting down.
GCACGCGGTCGATGACTTGGTTGCACAAGGTGCGCCCGCGTTTGAAGCCGCCACACCTATGTTGTACCAACTGCTCAAGGCGGAAATGGCCGAACGGGAAGTGCGATCAATTGCCTACCATACCAAAGTTGCGCGCTTCCCATCCTACAAGGACCTCGCAGGCTTTGACTTCGCATCGAGCGACATCAACGAAGCCACGGTCCGACAGCTCCATCGCGGCGAGTTCATAGAGAACGCGGAAAACGTCGTTCTGATTGGTGGACCCGGCACCGGCAAAAGCCATGTCGCCACCGCAATCGGCGTCCAAGCAATTGAGCACCACAGACGCAAGGTGCGCTTCTACTCCACCGTCGAACTCGTCAACGCTTTGGAGCAAGAAAAGGCCCTCGGGAAGGCCGGGAAAATGGCTGAGATGCTCACCAAAATCGACTTGGTCATCCTTGACGAGCTTGGCTACCTGCCGTTCAGCCCGTCCGGCGGTGCGCTGCTGTTCCACCTTCTGAGCAAACTCTACGAGCGCACCAGCGTCGTCATCACGACCAACCTCAGCTTCAGTGAATGGGCCCAGGTCTTCGGAGACGCAAAGATGACAACAGCGCTCCTCGATCGCCTCACGCACCGCTGCCACATCCTCGAAACAGGCAACGACAGCTACCGCTTCAAAGCCAGTTCAGAGGCCGCAAAGAAAACTACAAAGGAGACGCCAACATTGACCAAAACCTAACTGCTGATAAACAATAAAGGCGGGTCAAATCTCGGTGACAATACCGGGTCAGTTCTCAATGACATTCAACAACGATACTCCTTGGGGATACGAACAACGCTCCCATCTGCGGACCGAGGGCCAAAAATCTGTATGCTCATCGTTGTGTCTTTCCATTTTGGACATCTGATGCACTTTGGTTTTGGCCTGGGTATCTGACACGTTTCAAAAAATGTGCGGAAACGTGGTTTGGAGCTGAGTGGACAAACACCGGTCAGACCAAAAAGGCGTGTCAGCAACCTGGAAGCGGCCAGTGTGTTTGCCGACGAGATCTAGCCGTCGCCCGTGCTACGCCATCCCGATGCCATTTTTTAGTGAAAGTTTGCGTCAACAATTCGGGTCAGAGTGCTCCTGTGCCGTGAGCATGACTTCAACCCCAAACAAAGGACAGCGAAGATGCAGGAACAACGGATCACAGACCACCCAGGAAAACCTGGCAAGAGCGCGGATGACATCATAGCAAATGTTCTGCGTCACCTGTCGCTCGTGGACAGCCCGTCTGAGCCTGAATTCAATCGGTTCACTCGCTTGGTGTGTCATGCGGCCGAGGTTCCGATCGCGCTCGTCTCCTTCGTGGAGGAGAGTGCCTATCGCCAGTACTTCAAATCCGCGAAAGGGCTGCCAGATGGATTGAGCCAGACGGATCTGGATCGTTCCTTTTGCAAGATCGTGACCCGAACCGGCGCAATGCTTGCCGTGTCCGACGCGCGGACCGACGAGCGGGTCAAGAATAATCCCATTATTGATGAAATGGGCGTAATCGCATACCTTGGAGCGCCGATCTCGGGACCCTCGGGCGAGACACTCGGATCACTTTGTGCGCTGGCCCGGGTGCCGCGGGACTGGAGCGACAGACAAAAGCGTGCAATTACGGACCTCGCTGACTGTGTCACCGATTACATTGCCTTGCGTCATGCCCGTCTGGCGAATACCAATTAGGGTCCGAACTGCTTCCGGTCGATAGTGTCCAACGCCCGCCTGGAGGCTTCCAGCGCAAAAGCAGGAAAACGCAAAGGTCGGTGCTTGCTGCGTCAGCGTACTAGTCCGCGGCCTCGGGCGCATATCTAGGCCTCGATCCGATCCTTCTGGACGTCCGCGTCTGCGATCACTCTGTCGAGGCGGCTGCGGCCGGCAAGCGGACTGCGCGAGTTGAAGCATGCTGCCCAGCCCAAGCTGCAAGACCACATCGTTCGCCGCTCACCGCTCCTGCTCCAATCGCACAAGCAGGTTCCGGACGTTCGAGACGTGCCACCGCCCTCCACGCCGTGTCTGGATCCCGCGCTCGTTCATCGCTTCCGCGATGCCGCGGAGCGACGTCACCCCCGCCGATCTCAGCCCCTCGATCACCGGTGCGAGGGTCCGAGCAAAGTCGTCGGCATTCCACACCACGGTCCGTCGGAGCGGCGCACCGCCTTGCCCCGCGCGTCTCAGCGCCGCCGCACCGTTCGGATTACCGAGCTTCACGCCCCCGGCCTTTGCCGCCGCCAGCGCTTCCTTCGTGCGCCGGGAGATTGCCTCGCGCTCCTGCTGCGCCACCAGCGCCATGATCCCCACGGTCAGATCGTTGGCCTCGGGCATGTCGCAGGCCACGAAGCGCACACCGCTGGCCTGCAGGGTTAGCAGGAAGGCGGCGTTGCGCGAGAGCCGGTCCAGCTTGGCGATGACCAGCGTCGCTCCAGTCAGACGCGCGAGATCGAGGGCCTTCTCGAGTTCCGGACGGTCGTTCTTGCGCCCGCTTTCCACTTCCGTGAAGCGGCCAAGCACGCGGGCCTCCTTCGAGGCTGTGAACGCGTCAATGGCTTTTCGCTGCGCCTCCAGGCCGAGCCCCGAGCGCCCCTGCCGGGCCGTGGAGACCCGTTCATAGGCGACGAGGCGAAAGGATGGGGCAGTGCCATTGACCATGTACAAACCTGCGTAACGTTGGTTGCGCAGATCTGTACATCCGAAGGCACCTGATTGGAACCCAACTCACTGATTTAAAGACGGGAATCCAGTGCGTAGCGGATGATGCCATCGCCTTGGTCGTCCGAATCCCGATCGTCGGCCGGCGCATCCAGCGGCTTCTCAATACGGGTTCCGTCCTTATCCTCGTAAACCACGACGAACTCGATCTTGTCCACGGGCTCCGGACCCACCTCCATCGGCATGTCGATCCGCCGCCGTGCCGATGGCGTCAGACCAAGTTCCGACATGTACCGCCCCATCAGTTCCAGCTGCTTGTTGGCCACCGACAGCCAGGGCGACTGCTGGACATGGCCGTTGGGCGTCTTGAGCAGTGTGGGCGTCTCGGCGAGCCGTTCCTCGGCTTCCACCCATCTGGCATAGGCCTGGCAATAGGCTGCGAGCGCCGCACGATCCGCGAGTGTCAGAATACCGGCCGCGTGGAGCGGTGTGGCGAGGCGTCGCCACTCCTTGCGCGCCGTGTCACTGAGATGCGCCGGGCAACGCGGCAGCGCGCCCATCGGCGTGTTGGCCATCGTTCCGGCCTTCGGCTTCGGTTTGGGGCCGCGCATCGGGACCTCCTATGCCGTGTCGAACCAGCTGAATGGGTTGTCCTCATCGGGCGCCTCGACAGCGGAGACCTGCGAGCGTGAAGACGGCGTGAAGCCGAACTCGGCCGCGTAGCGCACCATGTCCGCCATCGCCTTGTTCGCCGCACCGACCAGCGGGTTGTGGATCACGTTGCCGGCCTTGGTGCGGACGATGAGCCCCTCGGTCACGCCGTCTTTCTCCGCCATGCGCGCGAGCGCCGCCTCCGCAGCGACCCACCGGCCGTAGGCCTGACAGTAGGCAGCCAGCGGGGCGCGATCCAGATTGCTCATGATGCCAAGCTGCACGATCTCTTCGATCACCCGCTCCCACTCCAGCCGAGCGGCCCCGGTCAGGTGCTCAGGCGGATCGGGCTGCGCCAGGTCCGGCGTCGGCTCATGTTCGTTGAGGCGGTGTTTGCGGGCCGTCCCCGACAGGAGTTTCAGCTTCGTCGGTTTGGGTTTGCGTCCACGCATGCCTCACCTCCCTTCACGCTTTCCGTCCCCCGGTCCGAATTCTGGCCATGAAAGAAATCGCCTGCCCCCGCCGGTCCCGTGGCAGAGGTCGTGGAGATTGACCCTCCCCCCGGGCCCCAGGGTGCGCCCCGACGCGCCAACCGCTCGAAGATACGCCGCAGACAATAGCTTCTCAGGAAAGACACGATCGTGAAGGCCGCGCCGATCCCGAGATGCTGCGCAACGGTGACCGACAGGCCCATGACGGGAAAGACCAGAAGCTGCGTGGCGAGCGCCACGATCCAGCCCAGGACGAGGTTGGCGAGAGCCTCGAGAGCCGATGTCGCGCGCCCCTGCGTCATGCCGCACTCTCCAACCGCTTGGCCGCGATCTCGTCGAACCCACGCCCATCACCGTCGAGCGTGGCGCTCTGTTCTGCAAAGGTCTGCCAGCGCCGCACGGCCACATCCACGTAAGCTGGATCGAGTTCCATGGCATGACAGGCCCGCTTCGTACTCTCGGCGGCAATCAGCGTGGTGCCTGATCCCGAGAAGGGCTCGTAGACCGCTTGCCCCGCGCTGGAGTTGTTGAGGATCGGGCGCCGCATGCACTCTACCGGCTTCTGTGTGCCGTGAACCGTCTCGGCATCCTGATCCCGGTTGGGGATCGACCACAGCGTCGATTGCCTGCGATCCCCCGTCCAGTGACCCTTGCCCCGAACCGCGTACCACGCCGGTTCATGCTGCCAGTGATAATGCCCGCGCGAGAGCACATGCCGGTCCTTGGCCCAGATGATCTGGCTGCGGATGTCGAAGCCGCAGGCGACAAGGCTCTCGGCCACCGTCGTGGCATGCAGGGCCCCGTGCCAGACATAGACCACGTCGCCCGGGAAGAGCGCCCAGGCATCCCGCCAGTCCGCGCGGTCGTCGTTGAGGACCTTGCCGGTGCGCTTCGTCTCCGACGCCCCGGCCCGGTTACGCCAGTCCGGGTCGTAGTCGACGCCATAAGGCGGATCCGTCACCATCAGGTGCGGGCGCACATCCCCCAGCAGCCGGGCCACGTCGGCCTCAGAGGTCGCGTCACCGCACAAGAGCCTGTGCGAACCGAGGCACCACAGATCGCCCGGACGCGAGACCGGATGCGCTGGCGGCTCAGGGGTTTCTTCTTCCTTCGGGTCGGCCGCGCCGAGCGCCAGCAACTCGTCGAGTTCGCCGGCCGCGAAGCCCAGCCCCTCAAGGTCCACCCCGAGCTCCGACAGCTCGCCCAGTTCCAGCGACAGCAGCTCCCGGTCCCAGCCCGCCTGCTCGGCCAGGCGGTTGTCGGCGAGAATATAGGCGCGCTTTTGTGCTTCGCTCAGGTGCGCCAGCTCGATCACAGGCACGGTGCGCAGGCCCAGTTGTCGCGCCGCCAGCACCCGGCCATGCCCCGCGATGATGCCGTTCGCCCCATCCACCAGCACCGGGTTGTTGAACCCGAACTCGCGGATCGAGCCGGCAATCTGCGCCACCTGGGCCTCGGAATGGGTGCGCGCGTTGTTGGCGTAGGGGATGAGATCGGCGACCGTGCGCTGCTCGATCGAGCGCGCGCCGGGCTGCGTTTCTGCCTCGAAATCCGCTGCTAACTGCTTCGCCATGACCCCCGCCCCGGAATTGTCCGTTCGTCTCTGCCTGCCTCATCCACAATATAGCACGCGACCTATCTCATTGTAATCATGACACTAAACGACAGGCATCGACAAGGGACGACACCCCTGTGCAAACCGACAGACGAATTCCAACGAACACATGCGCAGTCTTGGCGGGTGAAGAGGCGGTCTGATACCAACGAAAATCCGTTCCCTCGTTGCTTGGCCTGATGGCCCTTTTTTCATGCTGCGCAATTGGCTTTGTGGTTGCGTGAAAACGTGTTGTTCTGCCTGCATGCACAACGACAGTTCCGGCTCTTCTTTCTTTAGCTCGATTCCAACACAAACAGACTTTGCCGTCTTGTCGAACGCAAGCGTCTATACGCCGCTACCCGACGATTGGTGGGTCGGGACGTCTGACATCATTGGATCGACCGAGGCGATTGCAAATGGCCGCTACAAGACCGTCAACATGGTTGCTGCGGCGGTGATATCAGCACAGGTCAACGCGCATGACGGCGCGTCCTTTCCTTTCATATTTGGCGGGGACGGTGCCGGATTTGCGGTGCCTGACGCATGGAAAGAGGATGCCGGTCAAGCATTGGCTGCGGTCAAACTCTGGGCCGGTGAAGAGTTCGACATGGGCTTGCGAATTGGGATGGTGCGCGTCTCGGACGTGCGTGCTGCGGGGTTTGAGGTGATGGTCGCAAGGTTCCAAGTGTCTGACGGCGTGGATTACTCGATGTTCTCGGGCGGTGGTCTGACCTGGGCAGAAGCACAGATGAAAGCAGGTGCCAGTCAAGTACCAGAAGCACCGGCGGGGACCAAACCCGACCTGACGGGTCTGTCATGCAGATGGAGCCATTTACCAAGCCGGTACGGCACGATCCTGTCTGTCATCATTCTGCCATGCACCGGCACTTCGATAGCTGTGTTTTCCGATTTTGCGAGTCGTGTGCTGAGCCTCGCACGCGATCTCATGGGTGAAGGGCACCCGGTTGAGGAAAATGGGCCAGGCGTTCGCTGGCCTCCTATTGGCGCTGCGCTGGAGGCTCATGCGCGGCGGGGTAGCGGCACACTGAGAGCGGCCCGCCGAAAGGCCCTTCTCGAAAGCTTCGTGGCGTGGGCGCTCATCAAAACGGGATTGGTCATAGGTGGCTTTGACGCGCGCCGGTATCGCTGCATCGTGGGCAATAACGCCGACTTCCGAAAATTTGAAGACGGTCTGAAAATGACCCTTGATTGTGACCCGGCAACTGAGAAAAGACTGCGGTCATTGCTGGCAGAGGGTTCTGAGGCCGGAATAATTCGCTTCGGGATACACGCTCAATCGGAGGCGATGATGACCTGTATCGTTCCGAGCGTCTTGGCAGACAATCACGTGCATTTCGTCGATGGTGCATCGGGCGGCTACACGAAAGCCGCTCAAGCGATAAAAGGCCCGGTGAAATTGTAGAATGAGTCGCTCTTGAGGGCTTCTGGTCCGAAGCTGCCGTCCCGCATGAATAGGCAAATGGCTGGCGCAGGCCATCCTGTGCCCTTGGGGCCGAAGATATCAAAAGCAGCTTTGGCCCGCACATCGGTCACTCGACATACGCACTGCGAAGGTCTGCTATGACAAGCCCCGCGGTCTCGCGCCATGACTGCTTCGGGCTGGCTGCCGTCATCTGACAGCTTCCGCTAGGAAAGCTGACCGGGCCGGGCTGTTTGAGCGGCAGCTGTGCGCAGGGAGCGGGCTTTGCAAAATTTTGGCCGTCTCCCGACACCGGAGCTTTGTGCTGTGCGCAGAAAATTCGGGCTCTGAGCCCATTTCGAGCGATACTGTGGAGCGGACATATGTCTTGTTCCTTGAAAGAACGACCGTTTGGCCATTGTTCGGAGAATGTAGCTGAATGGACTGCCCTGATCTGCACAAGAGAGCGATCGCGCTTTCGCGCTCTTGCCCAGATAATATCTGTGGTCAGCCCTCGTACAAAACCCGCCGAGCCACGCGGAAACACTCCAGCGCCTGCGGCACTCCACAGTAAATGCCTATCACGTGGATGATCGCTCGGATTTCATCCTGAGTGACGCCGTTGTTAAGCGCTCCGCGGCAATGGGTTTCCCATTCGTGCATCTTGCCCAAGGCGCCGATCATCGACAGGTTCATCATCGACCGGGTCTTTGCGTCGATCACATCATCACCCCAGCCAAAGCCCCAGCACCAGGCGGTCATGGCTTCTTGGAAGGGGCGGGTGAAGTCATCTGCCGCGGCGAGGTTTTTCTCTACGTACTCGGCGCCCAGCGTCGCTTTGCGTTGTTCCAGCCCTTTCAGGAACAAGTCTTCGTCGAATGCGCTCATGGTGTTATCCTTTCAGCCGGATCGCGATGTTCTTGGTTTGCACGTAGTTCCATAGGGCCTCGCGGCCCTTTTCGCGGCCATAGCCGGATTTGCCGTAGCCGCCGAAGGGCGTTTCAACGCCGCCCGCATACCACTCGTTGACAAAGACTTGACCGGCCCGCAGATGCCGCGCCGCTCGGGTGGCGCGGTCCAGATCGGTGGTGAAGACCCCCGCGACAAGGCCATAGTCGGTGCCATTGGCGATCTCGATGGCCTGTGCGTCGTCACGGAAGGACAGCACCGACAGGACAGGGCCAAAGACCTCTTGCTGCGCGATGTCCATATCGGGCGTCACGTCCGACAGCACCGTGGGCTCCAGGAACGCGCCGGGGCGGTTGGGCTTGCGCCCGCCGGCAGCGATTCTTGCTCCCTGTTCTTCGGCGCGGGTGATCAGCCCGAGCGCGCGATCGCGCTGGCCGTCGCTGACCATCGACCCCATGTTCGCGCCAAACACGGTGCGCTCGATGCCGGGACCGACCGAGAGGAATTTGGCAACCTTCGTGGCCCGCTCGACCAGTTCGTCGTGGCGGCTCTCGTGGACGATCACGCGGGACATGGCCGAACAGACTTGGCCCGCGTTGAAATAGATACCCCAGCGGATGTCATTCTCAAAGGCGTCAAGGTCGGCGTCAGCGTGCACGATGGCCGCCGATTTACCGCCCAGTTCGAGCACGCAGGGCATCACGTTTTGTGCCGCTGCCGTCGCAATCGCGATGCCGGTGCGCACCGATCCGGTGAAGACGATCTGGTTCACATCGGGGTGGCCTGCCAGCGCCGCGCCCGCGTCGCGTCCCAGCCCGCAGATCACGTTGACCGCGCCGGGTGGGAAGCCCGCTGCCTCGCCCGCCTTCGCCAGCCAGGCATTGGTCAGGGGCGTCATTTCGGGCGATTTGATAACGCAGGCATTGCCCGTGGCCAAAGCTGCCGCAAGTGATCGCGCGGTCATCTCGACAGGATAATTCCACGGGATGATCTGTGCTGAGACGCCAAGCGGCTCGTATTCCGTCCAGTCCATGTAGCCCGCACCAAGCGGGATCGAACGGCCTTCGACCGTGCTTGCCTGATTGCCGTAATACTCGAAATAGAGTGCAGCCCCCTCGACCTCGATATGGGCCTCCCAAAGCGGTTTGCCCTGTTCGAGCGTCAGGATGCTGGCGATCTCGTCCTTATGCTCCAGCAGATACCGCCCCATCGCCTGCACCATGCGGCCGCGTTCGATCGGGCGCATGGCCGTCAGTGCGCCCGACAGATGCACCTGGCGTGCGGCCCCTACGGCGCGGCCCACATCGGCGGCATCGGCAAGGGCTTGCTCAGCGATTCGTTCGCCTGTCGCGGGGTCGGTCACCTCGATCCGGCCCGCACCGCCATCGACCCATGCACCGTCGATGTAATTCTGCCAGTAGAGCTTCACATCAGCCATCCACAGCTTCTCGCATCCAGCGCTGCAGGTGCATGACCGAGTGTTCCGAATTCACCCCGCAGGCGGGATCGACCACCAGAGGCCCGGGCACGTAACCGCGCGATTTCAACCCGCGCTGTACGCTTTCGACAAGGTGAATGTCTTCCTCGACCGTAGTGGCGCGGTCCTGTTGAGCCATGCGGCGTACAGTTTCGTCGTCGTAGCCCCCGACCGAATACCAGCCGCGCCAGACCACCACGTGATCGGCGTCGACCGCGCGCCAGTGATAGGTGTTCAGCAGGTTGCCGGGATAGACTTGGAAGGAAAACATCGGCCAGAGGAACCATGACGAATATTTGTCATTGTTCGCAAAACCGCTGTCGATGTCATAGGTCATCTGGCTCAGGTCGTTGCATTCGGTGGTATGGCGCAGGCAATACCCCTGCGGCTGGATGTCATAGGTTTCCGGCCGGATCACACCGGTGGCAAAGGTCGGGTGGTTCAGGGTGCAATGGTAGCACTCCGAGTAATTCTCGACCGAGACCTTCCAGTTGCAATTCTCGGGGATCGCCACCCATTCCAGCGGCTTCAGATCGGCCCAGTTGGGCACGAAGTCTTCCAACTCAGCGCGCGCGTTGGGGAACCAGTCGTCCATAGGCGCTGCATCCGGGTCGAGGTTGACGAAGACAAAGCCAAGGAAAATCTCGGTGCGCACTTCGGTCAGGCAGATTTTCGAGGCCTCGAAGCCGGGCACCGATTTGGCATTGGGGGCAGCGCGCAGTTTGCCGGTCAGCTCATAGGTCCAGGCGTGATAGGGGCAGACGACGACGCGGGTTGAGCCTTCGCCGCTGACGAGTTGATGCGCGCGGTGTTGGCAGACGTTGTAGAAGGTGCGGATTTCGCCATCCCGCCCCCTGATCGAGAACAGGCTTTCACCGCCCAGATCAAAGGCCACGTAGTCGCCGGGATTTTCAAGCTGACTGGCGTGGCAGGCGAATTGCCAGGTGCGCGCGAGCAGACCGGATTTTTCGACCTCGAAGACCGCTGGGTCGGTGTAGTAGCGCGCGTCCAGCGAGCGGATCGGGGGTGTTTCGTCCTTCATTCCGGCTCCTCCACATAGATGCCAAGCTGATGGCGGCGGTCATGGAATTTTTCGACCCGCTCCACGATCTCGTCGCTGGCAACCGCGATCACAAAGCTCAGCAGCGTTTCCAGAAGCGCGATGGTCGACACGGACGAAGGAAAGAATTGCGGCGTGTCCACGGCGACAACAAAGCCATGGTCCGCCGCGCGGATGATCGGACTGGCCGGGCTGTCGCTCAGGCCGATGATGGTCAGGCCCTGCTCTCGGGCCACCTCGACGGCGGCGACAACCTCGGTTCGATAGGGTCGCATTGACATGGCGATCAGCACATCGCGTTTGTCTGCCCAGGCCAGATCATCCGTGGGTGTCGATCCGGGGCGGGGAATGGCGTGAAATTGCACCATGCCGGTGGAGGCGAGGTAGGTGAAGTTGCGCGCATTCGCGTTGTTCACCCCGACGCCCAAGGTGAAGACCTGCCGGCTGTTCCAGATCGCCTCTGCGGCGCTCTTCAGCGCCTCGGCGTCGATGCCGGCGAAGGTCTCTTCAAGGTTGCGGATCGCCCCTTCGACCATATCGGCATAAAGCCCGCCCAGATCGTCCGATTTGCGGATGTCCTGTAACCAGCGCGCTCTGTCGGGAAAGCTGACCGCCCCCTTGCGGATCGCCTCGCGGAACGGCGCGCGGAAATCCTCGTAGCCCCCGAACCCAACTTGGCGGGCCATGCGCACGAAGGTGTTGGGTTTGACGTTGGCTGCTTCGGCAATCTCGCGCACGGTGGAAACCCCCACTTCATTGGGGTTTTCCAACACGTAGCGCGCGGCTTTCTGCGCTTCGGGCGTCAGTGCGTCCCACTCTTCGGAAAGGCGCTCTAAAACGCGATGTGATACATTTGTGCCATTCATGATTGACATTGGTACACACGTCCACTTAGCCTGTCCACAAGTTTTGCGACTCCCGAACAAAGGAAGCGACCATGTCGGACAAGCAGTTTCCCAGCCACGCCCGTGTGGTCATCGTTGGCGGTGGTGTGATGGGGGTCGGACTTGCCTATCACCTCGCGCATGAGGGCTGGGGGCCGGAGGTGGTCCTGCTGGAAAAAGCAGAACTGACCTCGGGCAGCACATGGCACGCGGCGGGGCAGATCACGCATTCCACCAGCAGCTTCGGTTTGGGCAAATGTGTGGATTACAACATCGGGCTTTATTCCGGCGGGCTGGAGGCCGAGACGGGGCAGGCGGTGACATGGCATGGCTGTGGGTCGTTCCGGCTGGCCTATACCGAGGACGAGATGGACTGGCTGCGCCACACGCTGTCGGTTGGGCGGTCGCTCGGGTTCAATATCGAGTTGGTCGGGCCGGACCGGGTCGCGAAGTTGCATCCGTTCTATAATCTCGACGGCGTGCTGGGGGCGCTGCACACGCCTGACGACGGGCATGTGGACCCGACGAATGTGACCATGGCGATGGCGGCAGGGGCACGGGCCATGGGCGCGCGGATCATCCGCCGCTGCCGGGCCACGAATATCACGCAGGCGGCAACGGGCGAATGGCTGGTTGAGACCGGGCAGGGCACGATCACCTGTGAACATGTGGTCAACGCGGGCGGCACCTATGCGCGACAGATGGGCGAATGGTCGGGTCTGCAACTACCGATGACCTCGATGACGCATCATTATTTCGTCACCGACGAGGTGCCGGAATTCCGCGATCTGGAGTGCGAACTGCCGGTCATCCGCGATGACCGCAAGGTCTCGGGCTACATCCGGATGGAGCAGAAAAAAGGCCTGATCGGTATCTACGAGAAAGCCAACCCCAACACGGTTTGGGAGGATCACTGCCCCTGGGAGGCCGAAAACGAGCTGTTTGCGGCGGATTATGACCGCGTCATGCCGTGGCTTGAGGAATCTCTGAACCGGATGCCGATCTTTGCAGAGCTTGGTATTTCACGCGACGTGCACGGCGCGATTTCCCATCCCCCTGATGGAAATCCGCTGATCGGTCCCGCGCCGGGCGTGCGCAATTACTGGTGCTGCTGCGGCACACAGATCGGCATCGGCTGGGGGCCGGGGCTCACGCGCGAACTGGCACGCTGGATGGTGCATGGCGCGGCGGATATCTCGATGCGCGACTATGACCCGCGCCGGTTTGGGTCCTATGCCACCAAGGAGTGGCAGGTGGTGAAGGCCAAGGAAGATTACTGCCTGCGCCACGAAATCCCGTTCCCGCATTTCAACCGCCTGGCAGGGCGTCCGATCAAGCCCTCGCCGCTCTATGACACGCTGAAATCCAAGGGCGCGGTTTTCGAGGAAGTCTACGGGTTCGAGCGCCCGCGTTGGTTTGCGAAGAATGGTGTAGCGCAGGAGGATCACTATTCCTTCCGCCGCACACCGGTGGACGACATGGTTGCAGCCGAGGTCAAAGCCGTGCGCGAACGTGTCGGGATCATGGATGTAACGGCCTTTACCAAGGTGCTGGTCGAAGGCCCGGACGCCTATGCGTTGCTGGATCGACTCACCGCCAACAGGATGCCGCAAAAGGTGGGATCCATCACCTTGACGCATATGCTCAACCGGCGGGGTCGGATCGAGCTGGAGACCACCCTCGTTCGCATGGCCGAGGACCGGTTCTATTTGGTCTGCGCGGCCTTCTTCGAACAGCGCCTGCTGGATCATCTCTCAACGCAACAGGCAGAGGAGAACGTGACAATCACTGCGTTGTCCGGCACATGGGGTGCTTTGTCCCTGAATGGGCCAAGGTCTCGCGACGTGTTGGCCGCTTGCAGCGATGCGCGGCTGGACAATGCGTCTTTCCGCTGGCTCTCGGCGCAGGAGATCACCGTCGCGGGGCACAGTGTCTGGGCCTTCCGCATGTCCTACGCGGGCGAGCTGGGGTGGGAGCTGCACATACCATTCGATGCCATGGCGGATGTCTATGCAGCACTTTGGCAGGCGGGCGCGGCCCATGGGATTGCAGACTACGGCAGCTTCGCCATGAACTTGATGCGCATGGAGAAGGGCTTCAAAGGTGCGGGCGAATTGACCAATGAAGTCACCCTGGCGGAGGCCGATGTGTTGCGCTTTGCCCGGACGGACAAGGCCTATCTGGGCCGCAACAAGACCCTAAACACCGATCTGCCCTGGGTCTGCGCCTATCTGGAGATCGAGCCAGATGGAGAAATCGACGGTCATGGCGGTGAGGCGGTGATGCAGGATGGCAAAGTCGTCGGCTCGACCGCGTCGGTGGTCTATGGCCACACGGTCGGCAAGATCCTCGCCTTCGCTTACATCAAACCCAATGCCGCTGTCCCCGGCACCGCGCTGGAGGTGATCATCCACGGCAAACCCCGCGCCGCACGCGTACTGGGCGAACCAGCCTACGATCCGCAAAGCCTTTTGCCCCGCGCCGATGCCGTTCAGGAGCCTGCCGAATGAACCGGATCGCCGCTCCTTCTCTGTCCCCGGTCGCGATCGGACAGCGCATCACGCGGCTGCGGCTCTGGTACCTGCCGTTGACCAGCCATACCGCTTATTACATGGCGGATGGCAAGACGTGTGACACCGTGGAAACGGTTGTCATTGCGCTCGACACCGATGCCGGGCTGACAGGGTGGGGCGAGGTTTGCCCGATCCCGCATTATCTGCCCGCCTATGCGCGTGGCGTGGCACCGGCCTTGCAGGAACTCGCGCCCGTCATCCTTGGCGGCGATCCTGTCGGTGCGGAAGCGCTGATGGCCAAGGCGGATGCATTTTTGCCTGGACATGTCTACGCGAAATCCGCGCTGGACATCGCGCTATGGGACATTACCGGGCAAGCTGCCGGGCTGCCGGTTCACGCTCTGATGGGGGGACGGAGGCAAGACACCTTGCCGCTTTACCACTCCATAACCTGCGTCGAACCGGAACAGATGGCTCGTATTGCCCGCGATGCACAGGCGCAGGGGGTCACCCAGTTTCAGGCCAAGCTGGGTGCCTCCGGCGACTGGCAAACCGATGTTGAGCGGCTGGCAAAGGTACGCGAGGCTGTCGGCCCCCGCCCGCTGGTCTATGGCGACTGGAACTGCGGTGCGACCACGCTGGACGCAATCCGCGTCGGGCGCGGAGCCGCGCATCTGGATGTGATGCTGGAACAGCCCTGCGCGACGCTGGAAGACTGCGCGCGCGTGCAAGCGGCCACCGGCCTGCCGATGAAGCTGGACGAATTGGCCCATGATACGGCCTCGTTGCTTGCCGCGCACCAACTCGGCATCATGGACGCGGTCGCCCTCAAGCTGTCGAAGTTTGGCGGGCTTTCGGCCACGCGCCGGGCGCGCGACCTGTGCCTGCACCTTGGGGCGAAGATGTGCATCGAATGCACCTGGGGCAGCGATATCGTGACAGCCGCCGCGCTGCATCTCGGCGCGGCGACCCCGCCGGGCCGCGTTCTGAACGTGTGCGATCTGTCTGGCTACGTCAGCCCGCGCCTTGCATCTGATGCGCCAAGCAGAAGCGCTGGCCGTATCGCGCCACCTAATGGCCTGGGTCTTGGCATCACCATAGACGAAGGCCGCCTCGGTATACCTGACCTGATACTGGATTGAGAAAATGAACCGCATTCACGCCCAAGCAGACTGGATCGCCCGCGCCCGCGAGGTTCTTCCCGCCGCCGGGTTTGGCAATTTCGACGCCTCCATCGTGATCGCGCGGGGCGAAGGCAGCCGCGTTTGGGACGAGGACGGCAACGAATATGTGGACTACCTGATCGGCTCCGGCCCGATGCTTCTGGGGCATGGCCACCCAGAGGTGATGGAGGCGGTGCTGGAACAACTGCCAAATGGCATGACGTTTTTCGCCAATAATGCCAAGGGTATCGAATTGGCCGAAGCGATCGTCGAGGCCGTGCCCTGTTGTGAACAGGTCCGCTTTGTCACCTCGGGCGGCGAGGCCGACATGTACGCCATTCGCCTTGCCCGTGCCTATACCGGCAAGTCAAAGATACTGAAATTTGAAGGCGGCTATCACGGCATGTCCGCCGAGGCGCAAATGAGCCTTGCGCCTTCGACCCACGTCAATTTCCCCACGGCTGTGCCCGACAGCGCGGGCATCCCGCGGGGGGTGGCCGATGAGATGTTAATCTCGCCCTTCAACGATCTTGAGGCTGTCGCCTCCCTTCTCAGCGAACATAAAGGCATTGCAGCGATCATCGTGGAACCGTTGCAGCGCATCATCCCAGCACAACCCGGCTTTCTGCAAGGTTTGCGCGATTTGTGTGACAAACACGGTGTGCTCCTAATCTTTGATGAGATCGTCACCGGCTTCCGTCTTGCCTATGGCGGCGCGCAGGAACGCTATGGTGTCACACCCGACATCTGCACCCTGGGCAAGATCATCGGTGGCGGCTTTCCTTTGGCCGCTCTCGGGGCCAGCTCCGAAATCATGGCGCATTTTGACAAGTCCGTTGTAGGGGCTGAGAATTGGCTGATGCAGCTCGGCACGCTCTCGGGCAATCCGGTGGCCTCTGCTGCGGGGCTCAAGACGATGGAGGTCTTGAGGCGTCCGGGGCAGTACGAGCGGCTGCGTGAGCTGGGCCAGGCCTTGATGGAGATGCAGGCTTCCGCTCTGACGGAGCAGGGAATCGCCCACCGCATCTGCGGAGATCCAACCCTGTTCGACATCTACTTCACCGATGCCGATCCGGTCGACTATCGAAGCGCGAAGCACGGCGATCCGAGGCTCAACGAGACCTGGAATGGTGCATTGCGGGCCAATGGCGTCTTCAAATCACCGGGCAAACTCTATCCATCGCTCGCATTGAGAACCGACGACTTGGAAGCGACCAGGTCAGCGTTTAAGCAAGCAGCAAATGCTGTGTCAGAATTTTGAACGAGAACGATGTGATCTAAGCTCGCGCGAATTGCTCGGACTTTAGTGAACGACCGCGGTGCACATCAGACCGGACTTCGCATGCGCCGCTCAAACGACGGCTTCGTCCGCATACTACCGGTTCATCAACCGCGCGGTGAAGGACAGCTACCGCAAATTCGAGCCAAGGGCTGTGGGGCCGCTCCGGGCTGGCTGCCGTCATCTGATAGTTTCTATCAAGACCTTCGTTTCAGCCGATCCGCTTAAGGCGGCCGCAATACGCAGATGCGCGAGGAAGCAGCCCGTTGCTGTCGCGTCGCAGCCAGCGGCAGCCGCCGCCGTGACAAAAGTGACAGTTTCCCCATTATCCCACGTATAGGGACGTCGAATTTCCCATACGTCCGATAGTCTGTGTTTTGTCACTTTTGTCACGCTCACTTCAGCCGGAGGCCGCGCAACCCTCGATGGCGGTTGCTGCGTTGATCCTCAAAACCACGTTGCCGCACTTCCTTGATGAGCGAGCGCTTTGTCCAGCCTCCGAGTCCTTGCTGGTCACACCAGAAGTTGAAGCGCGCGATCAGGTCGTCGGAAGCGACAAAGCCGCACGGATCCTCCCGGGTCTCGTCCTGCAGGAACTGCCCCACGGTATCTTCCTCGTCGAAATAGGCAGCGGAAGCCGCGGCGATGGAAGCCGGCACATCGAGCCCCCGTTCCTGCCAGGCCAGCGCGCCGTCGATGCACCAGCGAAGGATTGCCGGGTGTTCCGATTTGAGCCGGTCGGGCAAACTCCCATCGCGCCGCTCGGGCGGGATGGTGACCGCGAAAGGCACGAGCACGACACGGCTGCGGATCGCCTCGTCAACGCCCTTGAAGGACGGCTGCGTGTTTCCTGCGATCATCAGGGTCATCTGCGGATCGAAGTCGAAGAAGTCCTGGCGCATGAAACGCGCCGTCATCCGGTCCCCGCCCGTCAGGTCCTTGATTACAGCCTCATCCCAGGTCTTGCCGCGTGGCAATTCAGAGGCGATGGCCAGCCGCGCGCCGTGCAGACCGGCAATATCTGTCGGGTGACGTTCGGTCTGCGAGTTCAGGAAGGTCGTAGCGGCGACCCGGCGCCCGTAGTCGCCCCATATATCCAGCAATGTGTTCATGAACACGGATTTACCGTTGCGACCGGACCCATGCAGGAACAGCAGCTTGTGTTCCTGCACAGAACCCGTGAGGGCATACCCCGCCGCGCGCTGCAGGAAGTCGATGGTTTCCTCGTCCTGCTCGAAGATGTCTCCCAGAAAACGAAGCCAGAGTTCGGGGCGAACCCCGCGATCGGCCGGCGCGCATGCGAGGCGGTGGCTGATCATGTCTTCTCGCTGCGCCGGTCGCAGGTTTCCGGTTCGCAGATCGACCGTTCCTTCCGGTGTGCCGACCAGGAACCTGTCAGCATCGAACGCTTCATGCGTCGCGGCCGAAGCGGGGTTGGCCCGTGCGAGACCTGAAACAGCGGCTACGGTGGCACTGCTGCCGAGCGACCGCGCTTGATCGCGGGCCCACTTATGGATTTTACGTGCTTCGGCCATGTCACCAACAGCGTTCAGATCGGCAGCTTTGTTCTCCGCCCAGACGCGGACTTCGGCTGCCCGCTCGCGCAGGAAACTGCGTGTGCGTGACATGTGCACCAGGGTCTCGTCGCGCTGCCAGTGCGCTCCGGTCCAGAACAGCCATTTTCCCCAGAGGGCGACGTACCGTGCATCGCTATCCCAGCTTCGTCGGCCGAGTTCCAGCGCAAGGGCGTCATGGGACAGGTCGCAGCTGTCCTCGGGACCTTGCTTTGATAAGGAACTTTGTTCGCTGCGCCCTCGATACCGCCGGGCAATCTCGGAGAGATCCGCACCGGCCGAGCGCGCGCGCCTAGCGATGGAGCTCAGGGTCACGCCACCGCCAACCTGAAAGCCTTGCCATTTGGACGCGACCTCTCCCGGTTTGAACTTGTCCCCCTGGGATGACCAGTCCTCCGCCAGGCGCAAGCCTGCGGTACTGCCGGCGAAGTGATCATGCAGGGCCTGCAGAACCTCGAGCCACGCATCGTAGCCTCCTGCGTCCGGGTCGATCCAGGACAGGAGGTCTTCGACCTCTTCCACCGGCGCCTTGCAATCGGGTTTCTCAAAGCGATCAGAATCACCACTCCGAAGCAACTCGGGTCGCTGCAAAGCAGAAATCCCTGCTGGCATTTTCCTGGGAACCCATGCCGGCACCGGGGCAGGCTCATAATCCGTCTCAAAGCAGTAGCGCCCGCCCGCGAACTCGGAGGGCTCGAGCAGGATGTAGCCTCGATGCTTGATTTCCACGCCCGGGCAAAGCTGGCCTGAGAACCGATCGTCAGTTTCCGCTGTGAAGATGTAGTGGCGGCCCCCGCGGGGGCTGCGCTGGACAAGCGTTTGCGGAACCTCACGGCCACGAAGAAATGCGCTCCAGCCGCAATCCGCCTTGTACGAGTCTACATCGACTGCCACGAGGCCGGAGGCTGCGAGGTGAACGCCGATGTTGGCATCGGGCCACCGGGTCCACCAATCGCGAACGACACCCGGGTCTTTCGATGCCCCGACATGACCGTTCTTCAGCAGATGTGTGGAGGTGCCGTCCGCGTCACGACCCTTGGTGCCTTGTTTGACAGGAAATACGCACCACCCCCGTTCGGCGTAGGAGATCGCTGCGTCGAGGCGCATCGGGATATGCAGTACTCTGTTCATTCCGAACCTCCTCGATAAGTAGCGGCACCGCTCGCCCGACCCGCCGTGTTGCGATTGCGCTGTTCGAACTCTTCGATGTCCCTCACCGGATAACGGATCGACCCGCCGATATTCACCCACGCGGGGCCGAAGGGCTCCGCTCTCCACCGCTCCAGCGTGCGACCGCTGAGGCGCCAGCGTTCGGCCAGTTCGCGCTGCGTAAGATAGACCCGGTCTTCAGTCATTCCCGGCCTCCCCGCGCTTCCGAGGACGCTGAAAAACCAGGAAGAGGGCTTGCCCGTCCTCGGCACGGCCGCCTTCCTCGATCAGATAGCTACATCCCTCTTCCAGAAGCATGGCGAAGTCCCAGGCATGATAGAGACCGGGCAGTCGCTCGTAGTCGTCCTGCGTCGTGATACTTATGGTCATTGAACTGCTCTCCATGTCAGGCGCGCCTGATTGCGCGCTCACAATGGAAAAGCCGGCCGGTAGCCGTGATCGGGACAGATCACGCACCATCGAACTCCGTCAGCCGCCGCATTGCGCGCTGACAGCGCTTGCGGGCCGCGTCGTGACTGATGCCCAGAAGCGTCGCGGCCTCCTTCTGGGAAAACCCCGCGATATGTACGGTGGTCAGCAGAACACCGTCCTTGCCGAACGCCGATGCCGCAGCTGCCGCGATCACCTCGGGGCGGTCCATCTGCTCATTTGCATCCACGGCATCGAGCCCTTCGCAATCGCATGTGCTGTAACGCGTGTTGGCATCATGGAGATACGCACGCCGCAGATCGCGCTCCAGGTTGCGCAGTAACGTGGCCGCCACGCGCCGGATCCTCTCAGGACGCGCGGATCGGATACCGATGGTCAGCTGGCTGACGAGATCGGCATCAAGCGCGCTGACCGGGGCAAGATCACGCAACCGGTGTCGCAGCGTACAAAGACCTGGCCAGAGTGCCAGGAGGAGGAGTTCGACGGCAAGATCGCTGCCAGACGGATCACCGCAGGCCTTCTGCAACAAGCGCGACAGCATCTTGTTCTTGCTGTCGGGGTCCGAACCCCGGCTGTGCAGCCAGCCAAGAAGCTTTGTCGGCTCGCGGAAACGGCCGATCCGGTCGTTCTGCGGAAGGAGGGTGGAAAAGGTCGCTAATGCGGAATGCCGGTGCACCGACCGGGAGAGCTGCGCGTGAAGCGCGGACCAGGATGAAGACACGAGACGCCTGCCTTTCGGCCGGGCGTCAGGCGCCTCATCGTGGCCAGGTCAGGGCGTCGCGCGCCTCTCAGGTTGTCAGATTGAATGGGCGGCCGGCGTGAACCGATCGCCCGAGCGGTTATCTGCGAAGCTCGTTCAGCGTTCCGCAGCTACGGCAAACCGCAGTAACAGGGGTGCTCATCGTGTATTGATGCCCCCTCGCAAACCGGACATGGACGCCGCCTTCGTTCCGGTGCCCCAACAGTTTGAAGCACCGCGTACAGCGCCAGTCGCGAGGTGGTGTATTACGGACGTTCGCTGCCGAAGCGTGTGGTAGGTGGTTTGTAGTGGGTTTCGTCATTTGAGGGCTCCTGTCGTATTGGAGCCCTTCACATCGCGCATGGAATCGGAGTTAGTCAGACCCCCCAATCGGAGCTGAAGCGGAGTTGAAAGTCAGATCGAGATTTCCCAAAGGCTCTTTCTGGGCGATTGCAAGAAATCAGCCTTGAGCTTGTCCCAGAGAGGCTGACCAAAGATATTTGCCAAGGACTGGCCTTCGATACCCTTGAGAAGGTCTTTTGTTCTCACCGGCATGGGCCCCGTGTTGTGAGCATCGACCAGCTGCTGGATGATCGCGATCCGATTCTCACCCTGAATGTCGATGCTGCCTTTCCCAGGAATGAACAGAGTCGCCATGTTTTTCCCGCTACGGGCAAATTCAACCGCCTGGCCACCACGCGCCAGTATCCGGTGCCGCCGGAACACGGACCGGAGCTTGTCTGCGACCAACGCGATTTCAGACTGGTCGCCGTCGATCTGTTCGGCAAGCGACGTCAGCACGTTGGCCGCCAGACATGGCCCCGGCGTGGTGCCGGCCTGCAGGACCAGTCCGATGCCCAAGTTGTGGCGGGCCCGAAGCTCCGTATCAACGGCCGACCTGACCTTCTCGCGATCAAGACCGCGGGCGAGATAGACTGGGACATCTCCGCCATCGACCGAGAGCGTGCCAAGGTAGAGAAGCTGGTCGGTCAGCTTATCCACAGCGGGCACATTGAGCGCCTGTTCCAGTCGTGCTTTTAGGTGTTCCGCGACCCAGCCGTCCCTTACTCGATAGCTCTTGTAACGATCCGGGTTGCCGGGCGTGGCATTTCCGTCTGTGACCTCGAGGTCGGCCACCTTTTGGTTTCCTTTCTCCGTATCGCCTTCTTCGACCCGGACAACCACCTCGGCCGCGATCGGCCCGACCTCGTCTTCATCATCGATCAGATCGTCGTCTTCCCACCCGGCAGGCACGAGAAAACCCAGTTCGGTCAGAAGGGCCGGATCGACACCACGAGATTGTAGCCATGCGCCGGAGACCTTGTCTGCCCCTATATCCCAGATCGCCAGCAAGGCGGGCATGACCGCCATACTCTCTGCGTCGTCGGGCTCCCGCCCCTCACTGAGTATATTCCAGTGTCTCAGCAGCCGATGGCCCAGAACGCGTTCGAGAGGATCGTCGAGGCTTAAAAGGCTGCTTGTGTTGCGGTCAGTAAGCGTGAAGTCGAGGGTTTGCGCCTCGTCTCGTCCGGCGCGTCGATACCGAACCGCGATCTCGACGAAGCGGATTGCGACCGCTCGCTGGAAGATCCTCGGAAGGCCTGGCTGGCTGTCAACGATCTCGGAAATGTCGTGATCAATGGTGGTGGAAAGTGAGAGGCGATTGGAAAGTTTCCCGATGCTGATGTCGGCGCGGATCACTCTTGCTCGGTCGATCACAACGTCATCGAAGTCCGGCAGATCCAGATCGAACCCTTTCAGAAACTGCGAGATGTCGTATGCCTGAAAGTCGACGGGTTGGTTGGAGTAAGTTTGATCAAGAGACGTCTCGATGAAGCGTTCCGCGATGGTGTGCCGCAGCTTTCGGTTTCTCGCTCGAACGTGGACCCGGCCGGTGGATGGTGTGTAGACAATCATCGCTTCTCCGGGAGGGCGGAAATAGATGCTCGACCGATTGCCTTCGTCGTCAATCTCCCGGACGCTTGTCGGTGGATCAGGATGGAACAGAAGGTACATCTCTGCGGCAGGCTCGTCGCCTTGTTCGGGGATGTCGAATCTGTCGATGCTGTAACCGTCGCCGCGATCGAGCCGCTCGTTAAGGTCAGAGAGAAGCTCGTCGAGCATTGTGCTGCCGGCTTCCGAACCGCCGACGACCGAAGGCTCGGCCATGAAGGTTTGATAGTGCCTGTCGTAGCGACGGTACAGACGCATGTGCAGGCTGTTCTCCGCCGCTTCAAAAAGGCCGTGCTCATTTGCAAAAGTCCACAGGCTGCGCGCAAGCTGGTCGCGCTGATTCAGGAGTTCTCTAGCGCGGTCAGGCTCAAGCTTGGTTCGTACGAGATCTTCCACGACATACTGCCCACGATCACTCGCGATGTTGACGATCCGGGCCGCCTGGGTCTCCAGCGGACCAAGCTGGTCCTTCTTTTCCTAACGGAGCATGCTGCTGGCAGTTGACGGGCCCTCCGGGTCGTTCTGGTCGAACCGGTACGCTGTGAGCCAACTCATCCTTTCGAATGGCTTGCTTTCGAGAAATGCGTGGATCAGCTCCGGCGGCGCCTCATCAAACAGCCGGCACAGGTTTGGACATGTCTTGTTCGGAGCACGAACCATAACTGTCTCCAAGATTACCAGGCTACCGTATTGCGTGTATGGCGATCTGTCATTCCTTGAATCTGGAAGCCATTGTCCCGATTGGCTCCAAAAGGCGGCTTTTCTCCCAAAAGGAGAGCCGAATGAAACGTCCGAACGCCCTGAATCCACAAATGATGACCCCGTCTGAACGCCGCGCCGAACTGTGCGGCCTGCTCGCCTTCGGCCTGGTGCGCCTTCACATGCGCAACGCCGGTCAGGTTTCTGAAGAAGACGGAGACTTTCCCCTACACAATCCGGCCGACCAGAGCGGTCATGCAACTTCAACACGGAAGGAGACCGCATGACGACCCACGATCCCATCCCCGCGCGCCTGGCCGCGCTCAAGACCGCGACGACGCCCGACCTGAAGCAACAGTGGCGGGACCTGTTCGACAGCGAGCCGCCGCCGTTCAACCGCCGCTATCTCGAAAGCCGCATC
>NZ_CAMYMD010000007.1 GCF_947259555.1 uncultured Roseovarius sp. | reverse complement strand
TTATGCCAGCCAAACACTCCCGCGTTTTCAATGGCTTGAAACGTTGCAAAAGCGCCCGCCCGAGGGGGCGGTCGGGCGCTGCGCGGCGGTGCCTGCGGCACCTTGATTCCGCGCATTGGTGCTGCACTCCAACGGCAGCTTCAGGCCAAAACTCCCGCCCTTTGCTTTGCTCCCCGCCGCGCCTAGATTGCTGCGCATGCGCACCTTGCCCGCCCCCCTCGATCACTGGTTCGCCGCCTGCGGCTGGCAGCTGCACCCGCATCAGGCCGAGATGCTGGCGCGCGCCGATGACCCCGCGACGCTGCTCATTGCACCCACCGGCGGCGGCAAGACGCTGGCCGGGTTCCTGCCGACGCTGGCCGATCTGGCGCAGGGCGATCACGCCGGTCTGCACACCCTCTATATCTCGCCGCTCAAGGCGCTGGCGGCGGATATCCGGCGCAATCTCACGCGTCCGGTCGAGGAAATGGGCCTGCCCGTGCGCGTCGAGGATCGCACCGGCGACACCTCCTCGCACACCAAACGCCGCCAACGCGCCGACCCGCCGCATATCCTGCTCACCACCCCCGAGAGCCTTGCGCTGCTGACCTCCTACGAGGACGCGCCGCGCATCTTTGCCGGGCTGAAACGCGTGGTGGTGGACGAGGTGCACAGCCTGGCCGAATCGAAACGCGGCGATCAATTGATGCTGGCGCTCTCACGCCTGCAGGCGCTTTGCCCCGAGATGCGCCGCGTCGGGCTATCGGCGACGGTGGAAGACCCGCCCGCACTCGCCCGCTTCATGGCGCATCGCGACCATCCCTGCGACATCCTGCACGCCGATCCCGGTCCCGACCCCGATATCGCCATGCTGGAAACGGCCGAGGCGCCGCCGTGGTCCGGGGGCGGGGCCGCCTACGCGATCCCCGCAGTGCTCGATCAGGTGCGCGGCCACAAGACCACGCTGATCTTTCACAACACCCGCGCGCAGGCCGAGATCTTCTTTCACAACCTCTGGCTCGCCAACGAGGACGCGCTTCCCATCGGCATCCATCACGGCAGCCTTGACCGCGCGCAGCGCGAGCGGGTCGAGGGCGCGATGGTGCGCGGCGAATTGCGCGCCGTGGTCTGCACCGGCAGCCTCGATCTGGGGCTCGACTGGGGCGATGTCGATCTGGTCATTCAGGTCGGCGCGCCGAAGAACGTCAAACGCCTGGTGCAGCGGATCGGGCGGGCCAATCACCGCTACAACGCCCCCTCCAAGGCGCTCCTGGTGCCCGCCAACCGGTTCGAGGTGGTGGAATGTCTGGCCGCATTGCAGGCCGTCAAGGATCGCGATCTCGATGGCGAGCCACGCGGCCCGGGTCCGCGTGACGTGCTCTGCCAGCATATCCTGATCCGCGCCTGCGCCGGGGCCTTTGAGGCCGACACGCTTTATGCCGAAGCGGCCTCCGCCGGCGCCTATGCCACGCTCACCCGCGACGAATTCGACGCCTGTCTGGAGTTTTGCGCCACCGGGGGCTATGCGCTCCGGGCCTACGACCAATGGCAACGGCTGAAGCAACGCCCCGACGGCCTCTGGCAATTGCGAGACCCGCGCGCCGCGCGCCTCATAAGAATGAATATCGGCACGATTCAGGACACCGATACGCTCAAAGTGCGGATGCGCCGGGCACGCGGCGGCAAACCCCTGGGCGAGATCGAGGAAGGCTTTGCCGCCTCGCTCAGCCCCGGCGACACCTTCCTGATCGGCGGGCAGATCGTGCGCTTCGAATCCATGCGCGAAATGGTCGTCGAGGTCAGCCGCGACCCCGGGCGCACGCCCAAGATCGCCACCTTCATGGGCACCAAGTTCGCCACCTCGACGCAACTCTCGGAGCGCATTCTCGCGATCCTCAATCAACCCGACTGGCCCGACCTGCCCACCCATATCCGCAACTGGCTGGAGTTGCAGCGCACGCTTTCGGACATGCCGCAGGCGGGCCGCCTCCTGATCGAGAGCTTTCCGCATGACGGGCGCGAGCATGTCTGCATCTACGGCTTTGCCGGGCGCAACGCGATGCAGACGCTCGGCCTGCTGGTCACCAAACGCATGGAGGAAGAGGGCCTCGCCCCCCTGGGCTTCGTGTCGACCGATTACGCGACGCTGATCTGGGGGCTGGAGCCGCTGACCGATGCCGCCCCGATCTTTGCCCGCGACGCCCTGCGCGACGGGCTTGAAAGCTGGCTGATGGGCAACGCGGTGATGAAACGCACCTTCCGCGCCTCGGCCACCATCGCCGGGCTCATTCAGCGCAACAGCCCGCAGGCGCGCAAAAACGGGCGGCAAACCACGATGTCGTCCGATATCCTCTATGACACGCTGGTGAAATACGACCCCGGCCACCTGCTGCTGGACATCACGCAGTCCGAGGCGATGCGCGGGCTGGTCGATTTCGGCCGCATCGAAGAGATGCTGGACCGCATCAACGGCCGCATCACCCTGCGCCGCCTCACGCGCGTCAGCCCGCTTGCCGCGCCGCTCTTTCTGGAGGCCGGTCGCACCCCGGTCGAGGGTGCCGCACAAGAGCGCCTCCTCGCCGAGGAAAGCGCGCGGCTGATGCAGGCGGCGGGGCTGGTCCCGGTCGATCAGGCAGGATGACCGGCCTTGCCATTCCGCGCGGGCCGGGCCACCAATGCAGCATGGATGGTTACAGGTTTACCCTTGCCGGCGCTGCGCTTACGGCCCTGCCCTCGGGCGCGCTCTACTGGGAGGCGCGCAACCTGCTTTGCGTGTCGGACCTGCACTTCGGCAAATCCGAACGCCGCGCGCGATTGGGAGAGCCCCCCCTGCCCCCCTACGAGACGCGCGACACGCTGACTCGACTGGAGGCCGATATGCGCCGCACCGGCGCGGCCACGGTGATCTGCCTGGGCGACAGTTTCGACGACAGCGCCGCCGCCCATGCCCTGCCCGAGGCCGAAAAGCTTTGGATCGCCAAGCTGCAAGCCGGGCGTCGATGGGTCTGGATCGAGGGCAATCACGATCCCGGCCCGGTAGATCTGGGCGGCGCGCATATGACAGAGCTGCCCAACCCGCCGCTCTGCTTTCGCCACATCGCGCGGGCCGGGCAATCGGGCGAGGTGTCGGGCCATTACCACCCCAAGGCGCGGCTCGCCCTACGCGGCCGCAGCCTCAGCCGCCCGGCCTTCCTGATTGACAGCGACCGGGTGATCCTGCCCGCCTACGGCACCTATACCGGCGGGCTGTGGAGCGATGACGCGGCCTTTGCCGGGCTGATGCGCGACGAGGCGCTCGCCGTGCTCACCGGCCCCATGCTGCACGCGGTGCCGATGCCGCGCTGAACCGACCGCGATCAGGATGGCTCGATCAAACCCGCCTCTGCGAGCCGTGGTCGGTACTTGCGGCTAACCGGCACCCTGTCGCCGTTCCGCAGGACAACGAACATCTTGCCCCCGCCCTCGCGCGCGACGTGGCTTATGGCTGACATCGTCACCCAATGCGACCGGTGCGTGCACAGCCCCTTGACGGGCTCCATCTCCTCAATTGCGTCGGCCAGTCTGAGGCGCAGGTTCTCGACACCCGCAGTTGTGGCGACCTCGACAAAATGGTCGCTCGCGGACAGCCTCAGGACCTCGGCATCAGAGTGGGTGGACAGACGGCGATGGATGCGCGGGAGCGGCGCCGACTCAGGGTTCTCTCCCGGCCGCAGATAGGCTCGTGGCGTCTCTGCGCCGATCTGCCGCCGCAGAACAAATATTCCGAAGACGATCAGAAACGTGTTCAATGTAGTGCTTGCCATACTGAGATGGGAATGGGCCAACATCGGGTCCATCCAGCCGCGCAGCCCCCAGATAAACGGGCCCAGAAAGACGGCGACAAGAAGGCCCGCACCGATATCGAACAGCAAGGGCATGCGCGGACCAAGAAGCGCGCGCATCGTGGCGCGCGCGCTGAATCCCAGCACAAGCCCCACCGATATCACGACGCTCCAGTAGACAAGGCGGTTCGGCCACATCATCGTATCATATGTCCCGAACGGCCCCGCGATAACCGCAGTTCCAAGGCTGACGGCCCAGATGAAAACTGTCACAGACGTAAACAGTGCCGAGAACGTCTCGACATGATGATATCGTAACTCAGACCATTTCAACTCAACACCCTTGCCCGTTATCGCTATACGTGCGCTTATCATTGAGATACCCCATTTCCAACCTTTCACCGCTGACTGAGGTAACAATACCGTCACCAAAACAGGGCTGCTAAACAATGGGAAATCAACGTAAATTATCCCCTGATATCGAAAGATCCATTCGCGACAGCTTTGCCGCGCAGTCCATGATGGCAACGCTTGGGGCCACCCTCGCGACGGTCTCGGAGGGGCTGGTCAGCATAGAGGCCCCGATACTGCCCGGCAGTCGCCAGCAGCATGGTTTTGCCCATGCGGGTCTGACCTTTGCACTTGGCGACAGCGCGGCGGGATATGCCGCGCTCAGCGTCATGCCGCACGGCGTGGAGGTCCTGACCACGGAGATGAAGATCAACCTGCTTGCCCCGGCGCGCGGCCCGCGTCTGATTGCCCGGGGTCGGGTGATCAAACCGGGGCGGCGTCTGGTCATCGTGCAGGCAGATGTGTATGCGCAGGATGACAGCGTGGAAACCCACGTCGCACTCCTGACCGGCACGATGATCCCGGTCTGAGCCCGCGTTTTCAAGGGGGCGTTGCGTTGAGGCAAACGCCAATCGTATCGCCTTTTCCGATCGAACATGACAAAAAGACACATCCGACCCGACCCAGCCCGATCCACAGCCCAAAGACCCCGATGAGCACGCATCTGACACCCGCCATTCTGCTCCAAGCCTACGCGTCGGGTGTCTTTCCCATGTCCGAGCATCGCGACGATCCAGAGGTTTTCTGGGTCGATCCCCATCAACGCGGCATCCTGCCACTGGATGGGTTTCACATATCACGGTCGCTCGCACGACGGATGCGCCGGGGCGGGTATCTCGCCACGCTGGATCAGGATTTCGAGGCGGTTCTGAATGGCTGCGCCAGCCGCCCCGACACATGGATAAACCCGTCCATCCACGAGGCGTATATGGCGCTCCATCGCCTGGGCTACGGCCATTCGCTCGAAATCTGGCAGGATGGGCAGCTTGCGGGCGGGGTCTATGGCGTGGCGCTCAGGGGGGCATTCTTTGGCGAGAGCATGTTCTCACACCGCACGGACGCGTCAAAACTGGCGCTCGCCCACCTGATCGACCATCTCGCAAAATGCGGCTTCACACTGTTTGACGCACAGTTCATTACGCCGCATCTGGCGCGCCTCGGTGCGCGCGAGATTTCCCGTGACCAGTACCGGGCGCTGCTAAGAGACGCGCTCGACACCGAGGTGACGATAACCGACAGGCGCTTCAACGGCGACCCGGTTCAGATATTGCAGCGCAGCACCCAGACATCATAGCGCGGATGCTCCAGCGCGTTGAGCGCCGGTGACGAGGCCAGCATCCAGCCAGAAAACACCTCGCGTCCGCGTTCGCGCTCGCTGATCGTCACAAAGGCATATGCGTCGCCTTCCGGGTTTTCCTGTGGATACCGGCATTCGCCAAGGCGCACCGTCAGCCCGCCAAACTCCGTCGCCTCGCCATTCGCAAGCTCGATGTCTTGTGCCTGACCGTTGACCTTGTCGAGCCCGCGCAGCACCGCCCCTTGCCCAACTGCCGCCTGCTCCTGTGCGGTTCCCGCGGTGGCCGCAAGACACACCCAGAGGCTCAGGCCAAGCGCCGCCCTCATTGCGTGGCCTCGTCCTCGCCGCCGGATACGAATTTCATCAGGAGCGAGACCAGGCTCACCGACCCTTGGGTGAATTCTATCTCATCGCCGGGCTCGAAATAAAACGGCGAGCCGCCCGGCATGATCTCGACATAGTTGCCGCCCAGCAGGCCCTCGGATGAAATCGCCACCGCGCTGTCATCCGGCACGTCGATGCCTTCGCCGACGGTAAAGACCGTGGTCGCGCGATAGGTGCCCGGGTCCAGGGTGATATCGGTCACACGGCCCACTTTCACACCGGCCAGCCGCACATCGGTGCCGATGCTGACACCGTCGGCGCTGCGAAAGCTGGCGTTCAGCGTGTATTCATCGCCGCCGCGCGTCATGCCCGTCGTCTTTCCCGCATAAAAGAGAAAGCCCACAGCCACGGCCAGGACAACCCCACCGACCAGAACTTCGGTTTTGCTTTCAGACATGTGCCGCGCCTTTATTCCGGGGTCCAGGCTTCGTAGTCGCGCCGCTCCACCGGTTCGGGCCGCCGGATCGAGCCCGCGGGCGCATAGGCCAGCGGCGTGCCGGTCAGGTTCTCGCTATGCGGCTTTTCCCAGCTTTTGTGCTTGAGCGGGCGGTCGGTGGGTGGCTCCTTGTAGGTGTGGTGCAGCCAGCCATGCCAGTCGGGATCGACGCGGCTTGCTTCCGCCTCGCCGTTGAAGATCACCCACCGGCGCTTGCCGTCATGGGTGCGGTAAAAGCTGTTGCCCTGCGCGTCCTCTCCCACCTTGACGCCCTTGCGCCAGGTGTAGAGTTGCGTATTGAGCGTCTGCCCGTTCCACCAGGTCACGGCGCGCAAAAGCGTGTTGAGAATACCCATCAGACCCTCCGGTGTTATCCTCACCCGATATGGCGGATTTGGCGGCAAAGGTCCAGTGCCGCTTTGACCCGGCCCGCGCCTTACGTCGTTGCCCGCTCCACACCCTCGGCCAGCGCGGCGCGGAGTTTCCTCTCCAGCGCGACCCGTTTGCTCTCGGAGTGGAACTTGAGGCCGAACATGTCCTTGACATAGAACGTATCCACCACCTGCTCGCCAAAGGTCGCGATGACGGCAGAGGCGATATAGACGTTCGACGCCGCCAGCGTGCGCGTCAGATCGTAGAGCAGGCCAGGGCGGTCACGTGTATCGACCTCGATGATCGTGTAGATCTCCGATCCCTCGTTATCAAAGGTGATATGCGTCGGCACGCGAAACGCGCGCTCGCGCTTCTTGAGCTTGTCGCGGGACTTGATCGCCTCTCGGGGCACAACCTCGCCCTTGAGGGTCTTCTGAATCATCTGGCGCAGGCGCGGCAGGCGGTCCGCCTCGAACGGGTGACCATCGGCATCCTGTATCCAGAAGACGGCGGTCGCAAAGCCATCCTTTGACGTATAGGTCCGCGCATCGACGACATTGGCCCCGACGAGCGCCAACGCCCCCGCAAGCCGCGAGAAAATGCCGGGGTGATCGGCCAGCGCAAAACAGGCGCGTGTCGCGTCCCGATCCTCGTCAATCGCCAGATCAATGGCAATCTCGTCCTCTTGCAGGCCGCGCAGGAGCCGCGCAAACACAATATGTGCGGTGACATGCAGGCCCTGCCAATAGGGCGCGTAATGGCGCGAGGTCTCTTGCTTGAGCGCACGCGCGTCCCAATCCGGCAACGCCTCGCGCAGGTTGCGCTTGGCGTCAGAGCCGCGCTGCTCGCGGTTGAGGTCCTCAAGCCCGCCTTCCATCGCGCGGCGGGTCTGTCGGTAGAGCGCACGCAAGAGCGACGCCTTCCAGTTGTTCCATGTGCCGGGCCCCACGCCGCGAATATCGCAGACGGTGAGCAGCAACAGCAGGTCGAGCCGCTCCCGGGTCTGCACCGCCTTGGCGAAATCGCGCACCGTGCGCGGATCGGCAATATCACGTTTCTGCGCCATGTCCGACATCAGCAGGTGATAGCGCACCAGCCATTCCAGCGTATCCACCTCGCGCGGCTTGAGCCCGAGGCGCGGACCAACCCGGCGCGCGATCCGGGCGCCGAGGATCGAATGATCCTCTTCCCGCCCCTTGCCGATATCGTGCATCAGCAGCGCCACGTAGAGCACCCGGCGGTTGATCCCCTCCTTGAGGATCGAGGAGGAGACCGGCAGCTCTTCGATCAGTTCCCGGCGCTCGATCTGCGCCAGATGCGAGATGCATTGGATGATATGCTCGTCGACCGTGTAGTGATGATACATGTTGAATTGCATCATGGCGACAATCGGTTCGAATTCGGGGATGAACGCCGACAGCACACCCAGCTCGTTCATCCGGCGCAACGCGCGCTCGGGGTTGCCGTGGCGCAGCAGCAGATCAAGAAAGAGCTTGGCCGCGCGCGGATCGCTGCGCATGTTGGTGTCAATCAGATGCAGGTTCGCGGTGACCAGCAGCATGGCGTCGGGATGAATCAGAAGCCCGGTGCGCAACCCCTCTTCAAACAGCCGCAGCAGGTTGAGCGGATCAGACAGAAACTCCGCCTCGTCGGCAATGGCAAGCCGGCCACGGACCTTGATATAGCCGTCCTTGAGCTTCTTGCGCCGCCGCAGAAGCCGCTGCAAGAGCGGCTCTGATTTGATCTGCGACGCCTCAAGCTTGGTCAGGAAAATACGCGTCAGATCCCCCACCGACGTGGCATGCCGGAAATAATCCTGCATGAAGATCTCGACACCCCGCCGGGCGGCCGTGTCTATGTACCCCATCCGCAAGGCGACCTCGACCTGCATGTCGAATGTCAGCTGATCGTTGGGGCGATTGGTGATCAGGTGCAGATGGCAACGCACGGCCCAGAGAAAGTTTTCCGCCTTGGCAAAGGTGCTGAATTCCTCGGGGGTGAACATCCCCAGCGCCACCAGCTCGCTCACATCCCGGACCCGGTGCAGATACTTGGCGATCCAGAACAGCGATTGCAGGTCACGCAATCCGCCCTTGCCCTCCTTCACGTTGGGCTCGACCATATAGCGCTCGCCCTGTTTTTCGTGCCGCGCGTCGCGCTCCTCGAGCTTGGCTTCGGTAAAGTCGCGCTCGGTCCCGGCAAACAGGTCATCCCAGAGACGCTGATTGAGCTTCTCGCCCAGCGCCACCTCGCCCGCAAGAAAACGGTTCTCCAACAGCGCGGTGCGGATCGTGTAATCATCGGCCCCGAGCCTCAGACAATCCCGGATCGTCCGGCTGGCATGGCCGACCTTCAACCGCAGGTCCCACAGGATATAGAGCATGCTCTCGATCACGCTCTCCGCCCAGGGCGTGATCTTGTAGGGCGTGAGAAAGAGCAGGTCGACATCCGAATGCGGTGCCATTTCACCCCGCCCATAGCCGCCGACCGCGAACACCGCAATCCTCTCGGAATCGGTCGGATTGGGCAACGGGTGCATGGCGCGCGTCGCCACATCGAGCGTCGTGAGGATCACGCTGTCGGTCAGCCAGCAATAGGCCCGCGTCGTCGCACGGGCCTCGAATGGCCGCTCCGCAAACGCCTGCGCGATCGCCTCGCGCCCCTGTGTCATATGGCTCGAAATGGTCTTGACCACCGACCGCCGCAGCGCCGTCATGTCTGCGCCGCAGTCCGCAATCGCGGCATTGATCTCGGCCGCCACCGCAGCACTGTCGAAAATAGTGTCGGCCGGGCAAATCAGATCCTCCCGGCCAATGCTGAGCTCTGTCATGTCACGCGTTTCGCACCTTGATCAGCGGGATATCCGATGCGGCGCTCAAAACCCGGCCCCGGAAAAGCTCTGCGGGGCTGGCGACAGGACTGTGACCTGCTTGTCGCGGATCGTCGCGACCGCGAGTCCGCGCTCGTTGCTGCCGTCGGGCCGCAACCGGAATACACCGCTTCCGCCCTGAAAACCGGCGGATTGGGTCAGCGAGGCGCGCCCAAGCGCCTCTCGATTGCCGGTCTTGACCAGCGCCCCGATGGCCGCGATCCCGTCATAGGCCAAGCTGGCGATCGGATGCGGGGCATTGCCATGAGCCCCCTGAAAGCGCGAGACGAATTGCGAGGCGCGTGCCGGATCGGGTAGTGCGAACCATCCGCCCTGAACACCGGGCAGCTCCAGCGTCTGCGGCGGCGTGTCCCACCGCGACAGGCCGATATACTGGAGACGATCCGGACCAAGCCCGTTCTCCGGCAGCATCTGCGAAAAGAGCGGCAGGGCCCCCGCCGAATTCGATGTCAGGAAAATGGCATCCACGGCATTCGTCTCGACCGCCGTCTTGATCGACGGAATCGCCCCGATCACGCCGTTTTGTGAGAATTCATAGCCAACGCTGCCCGCGAGGGTCGCGCCCTGATTGCGCACCGCCTGTTCGATCGCCGACCGCCCCAGTCGCCCGGCGAGATTGTCGGAATAGACCGCCATGATGCGCGACTTGCCCTGTCGTGTGGCAAACCCCGCCAATCGGTTGGCGGTATTCTGAAAGGTCTGACCGAGAATGAACAGATTGCCGCCCGCAATGGTCGGGTTGTTGGAAAAGGCCAGCACGTTGACGTTGCGATCAGCCACGGCAACCGCAACCGCATTGGCCGATTCGGCATGCAATGGGCCGACGATGATTCGCGCGCCATCGGCCACGGCGTTGAGGGCCGCCTGCTGCGCCTGCGGGGCCTGCCCGGCCGTGCCATAGACCCGCAAATCTATCTGCACGCCGGAGAGATCGGAAACCGCAAGCCGTGCGGCATTCTCGAGGTCCCGCGCCAGTTGCTGCTCCTGCGCACTGGACGTGCCATGCGGCACCAAAAGCGCGACCGGCACGGCTGCGGACGTCGTCGAGCCACCGCCTCCCGTGTTGGAGACCGAGACCGGCTGACAGGCGGCCAGCCACAGCACGGCGAATAGCGCAACCAGACGGGTGAACAGCTTGCGGATCGTTTGTAAAACGGCGAACATGACGAAATCTCACTCCCTTTTTGCGCTTTGCCTCGGGCCAGACGCGATTGCGGGCAATCATAACCGTCATATGGAGCGGGTCCAGTGGTGAATCCCGACAAGCAGAAACTGGCCACGGGTCTTTACCTGATTGCGACGCCCATCGGCGCGGCGCGTGACATTACCCTGCGGGCGCTCGACATTCTGGCGTCGGCAGATCTGCTGGTGGCCGAGGACACGCGCAGCCTGAGGCGGTTGATGGATATTCACGGCATCGGGCTGGAGGACCGCAAGGTCCTTCCCTACCACGATCACAACGGCGCGCGCATGCGCCCGCGTATCCTTGCGGCGCTCGGTGCGGGACAGTCCGTAGTCTATGCCTCCGAGGCGGGCACGCCGATGGTGGCCGATCCCGGGTTCGATCTGGGCCGTGCTGCGGTGGCCGAAGGGTTTGCATTGATCTCGGCGCCGGGTCCGTCGGCGGTGATCACGGCGCTGACGCTATCGGGCCTGCCCACCGACCGGTTCCTGTTCGCGGGCTTCCTGCCGAACACATCCGGCAAACGCAAGACGGCCCTGGCTGAACTGGCGCCGGTGCCCGCGACACTGGTGTTTTACGAATCACCCAAGCGCGTCGCAGCGATGTTGCGCGATGCGGCACAGGTGCTGGGAGATACGCGCCCGGCGGCGCTCTGCCGCGAAATCACCAAGAAATTCGAGGAAGTCCGGCACGGAACATTGGCCGAACTGGCAGAGGGCTGCGCCAATGCGGCACCAAAGGGCGAGATCGTCGTCGTGATCGGGCGGCCGGATTCAGGGAATGTTAAGGAAGTCGATATAGACGGAACGTTACGGGATGCGTTGTCGCGGCTTTCGGTGCGTGACGCGTCGGACGCGGTCGCCGCAGAGTTGGGCGTGCCGCGACGCAGGATCTATCAGCGCGCGCTGGTCCTCGCGGCAGAGCATGAAGGAGGCGGGAAATGAGCCAGTTGAGTTTCGATTTCGAGACCCGTCAGCCCCCTCGGGCGGCGATCAGGAGCGGCCGCGGCGCACGCGGCCTGCGCGCCTACCTGTCGGGATGCGCCGCAGAGGATGCGGCTTTGCGGGCCTATCAGGCGCGCGGTGCCCGACTATTGGAGCGGCGTTGGCGTGGTACGAGCGGCGAGATCGACCTGATCCTGCGCGACCCCGAGAGCTATGTGTTCTGCGAGGTTAAAAAGGCGACCAGCTTTGACATTGCGTTGCAGCGCATTCGTCAGGGCCAGGTGCAGCGCATCTTCTCGGCGGCATCGGAATACCTCGGTCATACGCCCGAGGGGCAGCTCGCGCCGGTGCGGTTCGACCTTGTATTGGTGAACGGCATGGGCGATCTGCGACTGATGGAAAACGCCCTCGGGCATTTCTGAATTGCACCTCTGCGCGGCATGGCGCATGTAAGTGGCGGATCGCAACAGGGGGCCGCCCATGAAAATCGCCTTTCAGATGGACCCGATCGGGCCGATCGACATCAATGCCGACAGCACGTTCCGCCTCGCCGAGGAGGCGCAGGCGCGGGGGTACGAGCTGTTCTACTACACGCCCGAACGGCTCTCCTATGATGACGGGCGAGTGACCGCGCGGGGCTGGCCACTGAGCGTGCAGCGCGTTGTGGGCGATCATTTTTCGCTCGGCCCGGAACAGACCGTCGATCTGGGCGAGTTCGACGTGGTGTGGCTGCGGCAGGACCCCCCCTTTGACATGTTCTATATCACCACCACGCATCTGTTGCAGCGGCTGAGCCCCGGCACACTGGTGGTCAATGATCCGTTCTGGGTGCGCAATTTCCCCGAGAAGCTGTTGATCCTCGATTTCCCGGACCTGATGCCGCCGACCACCATTGCGCGCGATATCGAGACGATCAAGGCGTTCCGCGCGCGCCATGGCGACGTGATCCTCAAGCCGCTCTACGGCAATGGCGGGGCGGGGGTGTTCCACCTGCCGGAGGCCGATCGCAACCTTGCCAGCCTGCACGAGATGTTCACCGGGTTCAGCCGCGAGCCGCTGATCGTGCAGACATACCTGCCCGCGGTGAGCAAAGGTGACAAGCGGGTGATCCTCGTTGACGGGGAGCCGGTCGGCGCGATCAACCGGGTGCCTGCGCAGGGCGAGACGCGATCGAACATGCATGTCGGCGGGCGCGCCGAAAAGGTCGAGATGACCGCCCGCGACCGCGAGATTTGCGACCGGATCGGGCCGCTCTTGCGCGACAAGGGACAGGTGTTCGTCGGCATCGACGTGATCGGCGATTACCTCACCGAGATCAACGTGACCTCGCCCACCGGCTTGCAGGAGCTGGAGCGGTTCGACGGGACCAATGGCGCCGGTCTGATCTGGGACGCAATCGAGGCGCGGCGGGCATGAGCTGGCAGCTGTCGCTCCTCAACCGGCACCTGCGCTGGTTCGAAAAGCCCGCGCTGGCGC
Source organism: uncultured Roseovarius sp. (assembly GCF_947259555.1). GTDB lineage: Bacteria > Pseudomonadota > Alphaproteobacteria > Rhodobacterales > Rhodobacteraceae > Roseovarius. The sequence goes on along the minus strand of NZ_CAMYMD010000007.1, from coordinate 8,887 downwards.
GGTTGCCGGTCGGGCGGTTGCGGCGCTCGTTCGAGATCAAGTCGAAGATCTATTTTCACGCGCCTCGGGGGAGTGTCTATCGGCGGGCGCGTTTGGCAGATGTGCCGGTGCAATGGGCGCAGGCGCGCGATGCCGGGGACGGACCGGTGATTCTCTACCTGCATGGCGGGGCCTATGTGTTTGGCTCGTCCGACACGCATCGGGCGATGCTGGCAAAGCTCTCGGCGCTGACCGGGCTGCGCGCCTGCCTGCCGGATTATCGCCTCGCGCCCGAGCATGCGTTTCCCGCACAGATTGACGATGCTCTGGCCTGTTACCGGACGCTCAGGGCCCAACACGAGGTGATCATCGGGGGTGACAGCGCGGGCGGCGCGCTGGCGCTGGCGCTCTTGCACGAGATACTGGCGCAAGGGATCGCGCCGCCGAAGGGCGTCTTTGCCCTGTCGCCGCTTGCCGACATGACGTTCTCGGGCGCGTCGATCACCGAAAATGCCGCGCGTGATGTGGTGCTGTCACCCGGGCGTATCGAAGAGATGCGCGGAATGTTCCTGGCCGGACAGTCCCCGGAAGATCCGCGCGCCTCGCCGCTGCGCGGACACTTCAAGGGCGCGCCACCCGTCTGGATGGCGGTGGGCGATACCGAAATCCTGCGCGATGACGCGGTACGGATGCACGAGGCCCTCGAGACGCAGGGCGTGCGCAGCGTATTGCAGGTCAAACACGATCACCCGCATGTCTGGCCGCTCTTCCACAATGTCCTGCCCGAGGCCAAGGCGACGCTGCACGATCTGTCGGAGTGGATCAGCTCTCTTTGAGCGCCGCGATTCGAAAGCTCACAGCCTCGGCGATATGCGGCTGACGCACGCGGGCAGAGCCGTCGAGATCGGCGATCGTGCGCGCCACGCGCAACACCCGGTGATAGCCGCGCGCCGTCAGGCCAAAGCGGCTCGCGACACGATTGATCAGCGCACGCCCCTCGGCATCGGGCGCGGCAATCTCGTCAAGCATCTCGCCTTCGGCATCGGCATTGAGCCGCATGTGCCCATGACCGGCAAAGCGGGCCGCCTGCACCTCGCGGGCAGCGGCCACACGGGTGGCGACGCTGGCAGAGGTCTCGCCCGTAGATGGCAGATCGAGATCCGAGAACGCGACGGGCGGCACCTCGACGCGCAGATCAAAGCGGTCCATCAACGGACCGGAAATCCGCCCCATGTAATCCTCGCCACAGACCGGCGCGCGCGAGCAGGCGCGCGCCGGGTCTGAAAGATAGCCGCATTTGCAGGGATTGGCCGCCGCCACCAGCATGAAAAGACAGGGATATTTTACATGTGCGTTGGCCCGGGCGACCATGACAGTGCCGCTTTCGATCGGTTGACGAAGGGTCTCCAGCACCGTGCGGGGAAACTCGGGAAATTCATCCATGAACAGCACGCCATTATGCGCGAGGCTGATTTCGCCCGGTTTGGCGCTGCGCCCGCCCCCGACGATGGCCGCCATGGACGCCGTGTGGTGGGGCTCGCGAAACGGCCTCGCGCGGTTGATCCCGCCCTCGGTCAGCAGGCCCGCAAGCGAGTGGATCATCGAGGTCTCAAGCGCCTCGGGGGCACTGAGAGGCGGCAGGATACCCGGCAGCCGCGCGGCCAGCATGGATTTGCCGGATCCCGGCGTTCCAATCATCATCAGGTGGTGACGGCCCGCCGCGGCGATCTCCAGCGCGCGCTTGGCGCGTTCCTGCCCTTTGACATCGCGCAGGTCACGGCCCGCAGGAGAGGCGATCACCTCGCCGGGGCCCGAGGCTGGTATCAGGGCCTGCCCGGTATAGTGGCGCACGACATCCGCAAGCGAGGCGGCGCCGATCACTTGCACGGCATCGACCCAGGCCGCCTCGGCTCCGGACGCGCGCGGGCACAGCAGGGTCCGGTTTTCCTCGGCCGCCGCCATCGCGGCGGGCAGTGCGCCGATCACCGGGATGAGCGTGCCGTCGAGCGACAACTCACCAAGCGCCGTGGTGCCCTCGGCGGCATCATGCGGAATGATCTCGAGCGCCGCAAGCAGCGCAAGAGCGATTGGCAAGTCAAAATGGCTGCCCTCCTTGGGCATGTCCGCAGGCGACAGATTGACAGTGATCCGTTTGGACGGAAGTGCGATCGCCATGGAGGAGAGCGCGGCGCGCACCCGGTCGCGCGCCTCGGACACCGCCTTGTCCGGCAAGCCGACGAGCGAGAAGGCCGGTACGCCCGGGGTCACGGCGCATTGCACTTCGACCGGTCGTGCCTCGACCCCTTCAAAAGCCACGGTATAGGCACGTGCGACCATCCGGTTTCCTGTTGTTGAGCTATGGTTAATGCCTAGCCCGGCATGCCTTTAGGAATGGTTAACGACTGCGGCCGCATGAGCGTCGGCGAATTCGGCCTCGCACCCGCGCGACAACTCTCTTATAACCGCGGCGAAACATGCGGGGAGTCGCTGCCATGACCGGAGAATTGTCGCCCATCGACAAGGCCAAGTTCGTTGCCGCCAAACGCTCTGTCGATTTCGTCGAGGACGGCATGCGCGTCGGCCTTGGCACCGGATCGACAGCGGCCTGGATGGTGCGCTGCCTGGGCGAAATGGTGCGCGAGGACGGATTGCGGATCAAGGGCGTGCCGACCTCCACCCGCACCGCCGAACTGGCCCGTGAGGTGGGCATCGAGGTGATCAGCCTCGACGAGGCCAAGTGGCTCGACGTGACGATTGACGGCGCCGATGAATTCGACGCCAATCTCAACCTGATCAAGGGCGGTGGCGGCGCGCTCTTGCAGGAAAAGATCGTGGCAACGGCGAGCGATCAGATGGTGGTGATCGCCGATATCGGCAAGGAGGTCGAGGCGCTTGGCGCCTTCCCCCTGCCGGTCGAGATGATCCCGTTCGGCTGGCAGACCACCAAGTCGCTGGTCGAGGAACTGCTCATAAACATGGATGTGCTGGGCCGCGATGCGACGCTCAGGATGAACGGCGACCGGCCCTTCATCACCGATGAGGGCAATTATATCGTCGATTTGCATCTGGGCCGCATCGGCAACGCGCACCAACTGTCGATGGCGCTCAACCAGATGCCGGGGGTGGTCGAGAATGGCCTCTTTCTCGATATCTGCGACGTGGTGATCCTCGGCTATGGCGACGGCCGTGTCGAGACCCGCGATATCAACGAGGGCACGGTCGAGGAAGACCGGCTCGATTTCGTCGAGAACGACAATCTTTTCACCGATCTGAACGACTGATACGGGGGACGCGCATGGCATTCGACTACGATCTTTTCGTGATTGGCGGCGGCTCCGGCGGGGTGCGCGCGGCACGTGTCGCCGCACAGGGCGGGGCACGCGTCGCGCTGGCCGAAGAGGACCGCTATGGCGGAACCTGCGTCATTCGCGGCTGCGTGCCGAAAAAGCTGATGGTCTTTGCATCCGAGTATCGGGGCGCCATGGCCGACGCGCAGTCCTATGGCTGGACGGTGCATGCGGGCGGTTTCGACTGGGACGCGTTCAAGACCAAGCTCCATGCCGAGCTGGACCGGCTCGAAGGGGTCTATCGCGGCATCCTGCGCAACAACGATGTCGAGAGTTTTGACACCCGCGCCCGACTGCTGGACCCCCACACGGTCGAACTGGCCGACGGCACCCGGCTGAGCGCCAAGCATATCCTGATCGCCACCGGCGGACGCCCGGTCAAGCCCGATCTGCCGGGGGCCGAGCACGCGATCACCTCGAACGACATCTTTCATCTCGACACCCTGCCCAAGTCGGTCCTGATCATCGGCGGCGGCTATATCGCCTGCGAATTTGCCTGCATTCTCAATGGCCTTGGCGTGCAGGTGACACAGTTTTATCGCGGCGCGCAAATCCTGCGCGGCTTTGACGGCGAGGCGCGCGGCCTTGTGTCGGACGAGATGATCGCCTCGGGCGTCAATCTGCATCTGGGCACCAATATCGAGGCGATGGAGCCCACAGAGGGCGGTTATCGCGTCACCGCCACCAATGGCACCGAGGCCACGTTTGAGCAGGTGATGTTCGCCACCGGGCGCGCCCCCAATACCGAGGATCTGGGGCTGGAGGCCGCCGGTGTCGCCACGGGCCGCAAGGGCGAGATCGTGGTCGATGAGTACAGCCAGACCGGGGTGCCCTCGGTCTATGCCATCGGCGATGTGACCGACCGGGTGAACCTTACACCGGTGGCGATCCGCGAGGGCATGGCCTTTGTCGAGACAGTGTTCAACGGCAACCCGACGCCGGTCGATCACGATCTGATCCCGACCGCCATCTTCACCCAGCCCGAGATGGGCACCGTGGGCCTGAGCGAGGAAGCGGCACGCGAACAGGAACCCGTCGAAATCTACGCAACGTCGTTCAAACCGATGCAAACGGCATTTGCCGACCGTGCTGACCGTGTTCTCATGAAACTGATCATAAGCCAGAAAACCCGCAAGGTTCTGGGCTGTCATATCGTCGCGCCCGGCGCGGGCGAGATGATCCAGTTGGCGGGCATCGCGGTCAAGATGGGTGCCACCAAAGAGGATTTCGACCGCACCGTGGCGGTGCACCCGACCATGTCGGAAGAACTTGTAACGATGAAAACGCCTGTCCGCACGGCTTGATTTTTCGCCTGTGCTGCACAGGTAGAACACAAAGCTGTAAACGGCTGGGACAACAAGGGAAGAGAAACGTATGGCTGGAAATTCTGGCGGCCCCTGGGGCGGCGGCGGCAATTCGGGCGGCGGCAACGGCGGCGACCGTGGCCCCAACAAGGGCGGAGGGCGGCGCCCTCCTGAAGGCGGCTCGCAAATGCCCGAGATCGACGATCTGGTGCGCAAGGGTCAGGACCAGCTTCGCGTGCTGATGGGCGGTCGCGGTGGCGGCTCGAACGGCACCGGCGGCGGTGGCGGCCAAGGCCCGCAATTCGGCAAGGGCACCATAGGTCTGGCCGCACTGGGTGCCGTGGCGCTTTGGGTGTTCGCGAGCATGTACACGGTCAAGCCCGAAGAGCAATCGGTCGAATTGTTCCTCGGTGAGTATTACAAAACCGGCAATCCCGGTCTGAACTTTGCGCCCTGGCCTTTGGTGTCCTACGAAATCGTCAACGTTACGTCAGAGCGAACCGAGGCGATCGGGCAGCGTCAGACACGCGGCAACGAAGGGCTGATGCTGACCACGGACGCCAATATCGTCGACATCAACTTTCAGGTGGTCTGGAATATCTCCGATCCGGCCAAGCTCCTGTTCAACATCCGTGACCCGCAACTGACCGTGCAGGCGGCATCCGAATCCGTCATGCGCGAGATCATCGCGGCCTCGAACCTCGCACCGATCCTCAACCGGGATCGTGGCATCATCGCCGATACCGCGATGGAGGATATTCAGGCGACAATGGACGAATATGACAGCGGCATCCGGATCGTTCGTGTCAACCTCGACAAGGCCGACCCCCCGCGCGAGGTGATCGACGCCTTCCGCGAGGTGCAGGCCGCCGAACAGGAGCGCGACCGCCTGCAACGTCAGGCCGACGCCTATGCCAACCGCGTGCTGGCCGAGGCCCGCGGTGAGGCCGCGCAGACGCTGGAAGAGGCCGAAGGCTACCGCGCCCGCGTCGTCAACGAGGCGGAAGGTGACGCAAGCCGCTTCACCTCGGTTCTGACCGAATATACCAAGGCGCCCGAAGTCACGCGCAAACGCCTCTACCTCGAAACCATGGAGCGGGTGCTTGGCGACATCGACAAGACGATCCTGGATCAGGCGATCGTCGGCTCCGAGGGCGGCAACGGCGTGGTGCCGTATCTGCCGCTGAACGAGCTGCGTCGTAACAGCAACACCAGCACCAATCAGGGGAACTGAGATCATGGGCAAGACGAAATTTTTCATTCCGTTCCTCGTCGTGGTCGTCTTCCTCGGCCTGTCGTCGATTTTCGTGGTGGACGAGCGCGAAAAGGCGCTGGTGCTGCAATTCGGCCAGATCAAGGCCGTCAAGGAAGAGCCGGGGCTGGCGTTCAAGATCCCCTTCATCCAGGAGGTCGTGCGCTATGACGACCGGATCCTGTCGCTCGACACCGACACGATCGAGGTCACGCCGTCGGATGACCGCCGCCTCGTGGTCGACGCCTTCGCGCGCTACCGGATTCAGGACGTCGTTCAATTCCGTCAGGCTGTCGGCATTGGCGGGCTTGGTGTCGCCGAGGACCGGTTGTCGTCCGTTCTCAACGCGCAGATCCGCGAGGTTCTGGGTGCCGATCAGGTCACGTCCGACACCATTCTCTCCGAAAACCGCCGCGAGTTGATGCGCCGCATCCAGAGACAGTCGCAGATCAGTGCGCAGGGTCTTGGCCTCGACGTGGTCGACGTGCGCCTCAAGCAGACCAACCTGCCAGAGCAGAACCTTGACGCCACCTTCGCCCGGATGCGTGCCGAGCGCGAGCGCGAGGCCGCCGACGAGATCGCCCGTGGTAACGAGGCGGCACAGCGCGTCCGCGCCCTCGCCGACCGGACCGTGACCGAGACGCTCTCGGACGCGGAACGCGAGGCGCAGGTCGTCCGAGGCGAGGCCGACGCCGAGCGCAACGCGATCTTCGCCGAAGCGTTTGGCGCGGATCAGGAATTCTTTGCGTTCTATCGGTCCTTGGAGGCCTACGAAAAATCGCTCAAGGGTGAAAACTCGTCAATGGTCATGACCCCGGACAGCGAGTTCTTCGACTACCTGCGTTCGGCCAATCCGGACCAATGATCGAAACCGCGCTTCTGGCCCTCGGGCTGGTGCTGATCGTGGAGGGGCTGGTCTACGCGCTGGCCCCTTCGCTTATCGACCAGATGCTTGTCGCCCTTGCCGCCCTGCCGCCCGAGGCCCGGCGGCTGATGGGGCTTCTGGCTCTCGTGCTTGGCCTCGTCCTTGTTTGGGCGGCCAAGACGCTTGGCGCTTGATTTCCACAGGATCAGGCGTTCACATGAACGTGACAACATGCTGAGCCCTTGGCGATCCGAAACAGGGCACCTACATTCCACACCGAGGGCGACGCGCTGACAGCGTCCCGTTTTAAACGAACCAAAGGAGATATTCGCGTGAACCTCGCATCGATTTCCGCAACTAGACCCATGGCGCAACAGCTGCATAAGCTGTGGCTGATGGCGCTCGTGGTGGGCCTGCTTCTGGCACAGGCGGTGGCAGCTCAGGCCCGCCCGGACAGCTTTGCCGGTCTGGCCGAAAAGATCAGCCCGGCGGTGGTCAACATCACCACATCCACCACCGTGGCGCAGGGCACCGGCCCCTCGCCCATCGTCCCCGAAGGCTCGCCCTTCGAAGATTTCTTCGAGCAATTCCGTGACCGTCAGGGCGAGGGCAACCGCCCCCGGCGTTCGTCGGCGCTCGGCTCTGGTTTTGTGATTTCCGAAGATGGCTTTGTGGTCACCAACAACCACGTGATCGAGAGCGCGGACGAAATCGTGATCGAGTTTTTCTCGGGCGACGAATTGCCGGCCGAGGTGATCGGCACCGACCCCAAGACCGACATCGCGCTGCTCAAGGTCAAGGCCGACAAGCCCCTGCCCTTCGTCAGCTTCGGCGATAGCGACACGGCCCGCGTCGGCGATTGGGTGCTCGCCATGGGCAACCCGCTCGGTCAGGGCTTTTCCCTGTCGGCGGGTATTGTCTCGGCCCGCAACCGCGCGCTGAGCGGCACCTATGACGATTACATCCAGACCGACGCCGCGATCAACCGTGGCAATTCCGGTGGCCCGCTCTTCAATCTCGACGGGCAGGTCGTCGGCGTCAACACCGCCATCCTCAGCCCGACAGGCGGCTCGATCGGGATCGGCTTTTCCATGGCCTCCAACGTGGTCAAGCGCGTGATCGACCAGCTTCAGGAATATGGCGAGACGCGGCGCGGCTGGCTCGGTGTGCGCATTCAGGACGTCACCGACGATGTCGCCGAGGCGATGGGTCTCGACGCCGCCAAGGGCGCCCTGGTGACGGATGTCCCCGAAGGACCGGCAGCAGAGGCCGGTATGCTGGCGGGTGACGTCATCACGTCCTTCGATGGCAAAGAAGTCCAGGATACGCGCGAGCTGGTGCGCCAGGTCGGCAACACCGCCGTCGGCAAAGCGGTCCGCGTCGTGGTCTTCCGCGATGGCAAGACCACCACGCTCAAGGTCACACTGGGCCGCCGCGAAGAGGCCGAGGGCGCAATCCCCGCCGCACAGCCCGGAAGCGACCCGGACGAGCCGACGGAGAAATCCATGCTCGGCCTGACCCTGAGCCCGCTGAACGAGGAGCTGCGCGGCCAGCTTGATCTCGACGACAGTGCCTCGGGTCTGGTGGTCACAGATATCGACGACCTCTCGGAGGCCTATGAAAAAGGCATTCGGGCGGGCGATCTGATCACCGAAGCCGGTCAGCAGAAGATCGCGAGCATCAGCGATCTCGACGACCGGATCGCCGAGGCAAAGGAGGCGGGCCGCAAATCCCTGCTGCTGCTCGTGCGCCGCGCCGGAGAGCCCCGCTTTGTTGCCTTGTCTCTCGAAGACGACAAGTAACAAACCACACGCAGACCGATCAAAAGGCACCCTCACCGGGGGTGCCTTTTGCAATAAATGATGCAGCTCAGAGCTGAGAGCCGTTCAGGACAACACGATGACAAAGAACCCGCTTCCGAAGATCTCTTCGGGAGTTGGACGCGATGAATTTCGGCTGTGCGGACGAAGTTGCTCTTGGTGAAAGCAGGGATCAAGGTCGGCCATTGGCCTTGCGCTGCCGTTGCCGTGAGCCGCGCCATTGCCAGGCCGCGGGCTGGCGATCTAACGATCTTTCAGTGCACTTTATATCTGCCAAATCCGAAAAACTCTAATTGGCGCGCTGACTTAGACAAATCGCC
>NZ_CAMYMD010000006.1 GCF_947259555.1 uncultured Roseovarius sp. | reverse complement strand
GCGCGCGCCCATCTCTGCGGCGAGCTTGGCGGGGTCCGGGCCGGGGCGTGCGGCGGTGTCGATCACGATCGACGGAAGGCCCTCGGCGCGGCACAGGCGGGCCAGATGCGACGTGTCCGCGGCCGCCTGCACCCGGTCGCCGCGACCGTCGAGCGCTATGTTGGCGCGGGCATCGGTCAGCAAGGCAAGTGTTGGGCTGAGGCCGTGGGCAGAGGATTGCCGGGCGAGGGTGAGCGTCGCCTCAAGCGCCGCGGCAAGCGGGGTGCCGCCACCGCCGGGCAGCCCGGCCAGCCGCCTCTTGGCCTGCACCAAGGCGCGTGTCGGCGGCAGGATCAACTCTGCCGTTGTACCGCGAAATGCGATAAGTGCGACGCGATCGCGTCTTGCATAGGCCTGTGCGAGCAGCAATTCGACCGCTCCCTTGGCCTCGGCCAGCCGCGCCAGCGCCGCCGAGCCCGAGGCATCGACGGCAAAGATCACAAGCCGGTCGGCGCGATCCTCGAACCGTTTGAGGTGGATGTCGGAGGGGTGGATGATGAGGCCCGGCGCGTCGGGCTGCGCCCGGCGGCGCAACGGCTGCCACGGGGCTGCACTGCGCAGGGTCGCAATGAGATCTATCCGCGCACGCCCATCGGGCGGGCCTTGCCGCGCGGGGAGGGGACGGCCCCGGCGTTTTGCCTTGCGTCTGGCCCCTGCACCCGAGCCCAACGCGCGGCGCGGTCCGGCGCGGTCTGTGAGCGTATCAAGAAGCGCAGGCGGCAAGAGGGCCGCTACTGCCTCGATCAGCATTTCGTCGGGAAGGTCGATGTCCTGAGCGTGGTTCTGATCGTCGGTGTCGGGGCTGTCTTCGGGTGTCTCGTCTTCGGGTTCGGGCGCTTGTGGTGTTTGGGTGGCGCGCGCGGGGTACACCAGTTCGGCCGCCTCGCGCAGCGCGTCAGGCGATACGCGGTCTTCGCCCTCAAGTGCCGCGATGGCGCGGGCCGCCCGCAGAGCGAGCCATGGCGCACGCGCGCTGTCGATGCCGAAGCTTGCGGCCAGGGCGGCGAGCGTTGCGATATCCTCATCGGTGTGGCTGATGAATGGCAGGCGTTCGCATGCCGCGCGGATCTCTGCAGGGGCGGGCATAAGGACACGTGCGGCCCGGTGCGAAATATCGTCGAGCCTGACATGCAGGGCGAGGCGCTCGGTGAGGGTGTGTGGCGCGGTCTCTTCTGCGTCTATGCCCTCGTCTAGCAGAATGAGCGAATGGCCCGGACTTTGGTCTAACAGTTGCGCCAGCCTCGCGGCCAGAGCGGGGGGGGTGCGTTCGGCCATGGGCAGGATAAGGCGGCCCGGGGTCTGCGCCAGCCCCGCGCTCTCGACAAGGCGACCCGCAGCCAGCGTGGCGGAGATATCTGCACCACCGAAGAGCTGCGTATCGCCAAGCTCCGTATGAATGCGCCGGCAGGGGCCGGGCAGGCGCGCCAGGGCGATCTCGAAGGCCTGCCGCACAGGGCCGGCGCGCGCGCGAAGGGTCAGACCGCGCAGCCCCTCGGGATCGACCGCGAGCAGTGCCAGTGCACGCAAGCCGCGCGCCCATGCCGGGCTGTCAGTCATCCCCAGACCTCTGTCATGGCGCGTGCGATGCGCGTGGCGCTGCCTGCCTCGTCCAGCGGGTCGCGGCGCAGCCGGTGGCTGAGCGCGAGCGGGGCCACCTGCGCCAGATGTTCGCGGCTGACGGCTGCGGTGCCCTCGTAGGCAGCAAGCGCGCGGGCGGCGCGCAAGAGCGTCAGTTCGCCCCGAAGGCCGTCCGCGCCGATCGCGATGCAGAGCGTGGCGCAATCGCGCAATGTGTCCTCGGGCGTGGCGATATTGCGCAGCGTTTCTCGGGCTGCGAGGATGGCCGAGCGGATACGGGCATCCTCGGCCTGCCAGATCTCCATGAACGCCGCTGTGTCGCGCTCATAGGCATCGCGGCGGCGGACCACCTCGATGCGTTCCTCGATGTCAGAGGGCGAGCGGACCTCGACCGAGAGGCCGAACCGGTCGAGAAGCTGCGGGCGCAATTCGCCCTCTTCAGGGTTGCCGGAGCCGACCAGAACGAAACGCGCCGGGTGACGGATTGACAACCCTTCGCGTTCGACCACGTTCTCGCCCGACTGGGCCACGTCGAGCAGCAGGTCGACGATGTGATCCTCCAGCAGATTGACCTCGTCGATATAGAGATAGCCGCGATTGGCCCGAGCCAGAAGGCCGGGCTGAAACGCCTTTTCGCCCAGCGTCAGCGCGCGCTCTATATCAAGCGCGCCGGTCACGCGGTCTTCGGTCACACCGAGCGGCAGGTCGACGACAGGGGTCGGGCGCTCGATGATCTCATCACTCGGTGGCGGGGCCCAATCTGGCGTGTCTGCGGGATGCTCTGCATTGGTCGGGCTGCCCGAAACCATGCGGATCGGCGGCAGGAGAGCCGCGAGCGCGCGCACCGCCGTGGATTTTCCGGTTCCCCGGTCGCCAAAGACCAGCACACCGCCCAAGCCGGGCTCTATCGCGGTCAGGATCATGGCACGTTTCATGTCGTCCTGACCGACGATGGCGGAAAAGGGGAAGGGTGCGATCATGGCTGTCCTTTGATGTTCTGGAGGGGGCTGGTGCCGCCCCATGTGCCGGCCTCGCCGGTGACGACGAAGCGCGCGTAGAGCTCTTCACGAAACCAGTCACCGTCGCGCACTGCGCGGATGGCCCGAGCATGCGGCCCGTCATGGCGCGCGAATGCCGCCATGCTGTCGGCGTCCGGCCAGATCGAGAACGTGACCTGGTGCAACAGGGGAACCTCGCCCACGCCGATCTTGAACGCGACATTGGGGTCGGCGCCGATCACTGCGCTGATGTCGGGGACCTGCGCCCAGAACCGCAACGCCTTGCGTGGCTTGACAGTGGCACGGGTCAGCGCCGCGATGGGGCCTTGTGATGGGCATTCGTCAGGATTGAAAGGCGCTTGTCCCGCCCAATAGCCGCGTGCGGAGGTCGGGCTGAGAAATACGGTCCAGCTTTCGCTCGCGCGGGCGAGATAGCGCCGAAAGATCGATGCCGAGCGGGTCTGCTTCCGGGCCGTCACGAGGTCGGGCCAGGTGGCGAGGATTGCGTAAACCGCCGTGTTGGGGATCGGGGTAAAGCCTTCGCCGGTGCCCGAGCCCAGAAGCTTCCAAAACCCGATATCCGGCACGCGCGGCAGCGACAGATGCGCCGCGCCCATCATGGCCAGCGCCCAAAGCCGGTCCATGCCACGAGAAAAGCGGAAGAAACTGAGACTGACGGTCTGAATGGCGCCGCTCCTTTGTTGGCTGTCAATTAAGTTTGACATGGTTTTCTGTGCAAGAAAAGGGTCGTCGGAAAGGATTGTCAATCAAACTAGACACATGTAGGCTGATCCTATGTTGACAAGAGTCGATCCCAGCCTGATCGAACAGGCCGCGCGCGCCGATGCGCCGCATGCGGTCGTGATCGGCGCAGGTTTGGGCGGTCTGGCCTCGGCGATGCGCCTCGGTGCCAAAGGCTACCGCGTGACCATACTTGACCGGCTCGACAGCCCCGGCGGCCGTGGGTCGAGCATCATGCAGAACGGGCACAGGTTTGATCTCGGCCCCACGATCGTGACCGTGCCGCAGCTATTCCGTGAGCTTTGGGCGGCCTGCGGGCGCGATTTTGATACCGATGTGGATTTGCGCGCGCTCGATCCGTTTTACGAGATTCGCTGGCCCGATGGCAGCACGTTCACCGCAAGGCAGGACCGTGAGGCAATGCGCGCCGAGGTGGCACGCCTTTCGCCCGGCGATCTCGCTGGCTATGATCGCTTTGTGCGCGACAGCGAGACCCGGTATTGGTTCGGGTTCGAGGATCTGGGGCGGCGTTCGATGCATCGCTTGCGGGATCTGATCAAGGTCTTGCCCACATTTGCGTGGCTGCGCGCGGATCGGTCGGTCTATGCGCATGCCGCGAAACGGATGACGGACGAACGGTTGCGTATGGCGCTCAGCTTTCATCCGCTCTTCATCGGGGGCGATCCGTTCAACGTCACCTCTATGTATGCGCTTGTCAGCCATCTGGAGTCGGCGTTCGGTGTGCATTATGCGATCGGCGGGGTCGATGCCATCGCACGCGCGATGGTGCGTGTGATCGAGACGCAGGGTGGCGTAATGCGGCAGGGGGCAGAGGTTGACGAGATCCTGATCCGGGCGGACCGGGCCTGCGGCGTGCGTCTGGTCGGGGGCGAGACGATCAACGCCGATATCGTCGTGTCCAATGCCGATGCGGGCCATACGTATGAGCATCTTCTGCGCAATCATAACAATCGGCGCTGGACCAAGGCGCGGCTCAAGCGCACGCGCTGGTCGATGAGCCTGTTCGTGTGGTACTTTGGCACGCAGGGCACGCGTGAAAAATGGGCCGATGCAGGGCACCATACGATCCTGAATGGTCCGCGTTACAAGGGACTGGTGCGCGATATCTTTCGGAAGGGCATTCTGGCCGATGACATGAGCCTTTATGTGCACCGTCCCTCGGTCACTGATCCGACGGTGGCGCCGGAGGGAGGTGACACGTTCTATGCGCTCAGCCCGGTGCCGCATCTGGGCCATGCCGATCCGGTTGACTGGGCGGCACAGGCAGAACCCTATCGTGAAAAGGTGCAGAAAGTGCTGGAAGAACAGCTATTACCAGGGCTCGGCGATCATCTGTCTGCGTCAGAGGTGTTTACCCCCGAGACATTCCGTGATCGTTATCTGAGCCCGCACGGCACCGGGTTTTCGATCGAGCCGCGCATCTTGCAAAGTGCGTGGTTCCGCCCGCACAACGTGAGCGAAGAACTGCGCGGCCTATTTCTGGTCGGGGCGGGGACGCATCCCGGCGCGGGTCTGCCGGGCGTGATTTCCAGTGCCGAGGTTCTGGCGCAGCTCGTGCCCGACGCGGTGCCGGTGGGGGTGGCGCGATGATCGCCCCCCGCGATCTGGAGCATTGCACGCAGGCGATCCGGCATGGATCACGGTCTTTTCATGCCGCCTCCAAGCTTTTGCCGCGCAAGGTGCGGGACCCGGCGCTCGCGCTCTATGCGTTTTGCCGTCTGGCGGATGATGCCGTGGATGAGCAGCAGGAAAAGGCCGCCGCCGTGCTTTCGTTGCACGAGCGTCTGGATCTCGCCTATGCGGGACGTCCGCGCAACGCGCCTGCCGACCGCGCCTTTGCGGCCATCATCGACGGCTTTGACATGCCGCGCGCGTTGCCCGAGGCCCTGCTCGAAGGGCTCGCCTGGGATGCGGAGGGGCGGCGCTATGCGACACTCTCGGACGTGCGGGCCTATTCGGCGCGGGTGGCGTCGGCTGTTGGCGCGATGATGTGCGTTTTGATGCGTGTTCGGGACCGCAATGCCCTGGCGCGGGCCTGTGATCTTGGCGTTGCCATGCAGTTGACCAATATCGCGCGCGATGTCGGAGAGGATGCCCGAGAAGGCCGCCTCTATCTGCCGACGGACTGGTTGGCCGAAGCGGGGAGGACGCCGGGTGCGTTTCTGGCCAAGCCCGCACCTGACCCGGATCTACGGCACATCGTGCGCAGGCTGTTGCAGGAGGCGAATGATCTCTACGCGCGGTCCGAGGCCGGAATCGCCGCACTGCCCCTGAGCGCCCGGCCCGGGATCTATGCCGCGCGGTTCATCTACGCCGGGATTGGCGGGCAGGTGCGCGCGGGCGGCTATGACAGTATTACGCGCCGCGCCCGGACCGATGGGCGGCAAAAGCTGGGCTGGCTGATGCTGGCGATGTTGCGGGCGGGCGGCACGCTGGTCTTGCCGCGCTCGCCTCTGATTTACGCGCGGGCGCTCCCCGAGACCGAATTTCTGGTGAGGGCTGCGGCGCGCGATGCGGCGCGCGCCACCGATTGGAGCGATACGCTCTACGAGGCCCTGGCGCGCCTCAAGGCGCAGGATATCGAGCGCGAGGCGGGCTTGAGCCGTGAACCGGGGCAGGTTAGAGAGACCGCATGATATGGATCACATTCGGTATTTTTCTGGCGGCCTGTTTTGCGGCAGGCTCGACCGGCGGGTTGTTTCCGCCGGGGGATTGGTATGCACGCCTGAAAAAGCCGTGGTGGACACCGCCGAACTGGCTGTTTCCGGTCGCATGGACCACGCTTTATGTGTGCATGGCGGCTGCGGGTGCACGGGTTGCGCTTAGCCCGGGCAACGGCATCGCCATGGCGCTATGGTCCTTGCAAATCGCGCTCAACGGGCTGTGGACGCCGGTGTTCTTTGGTCTTCGGCGCATGCGGTTGGGGCTGATCGTCCTGTCTGCGTTGTGGCTGTCTGTGGCATCAACGCTTGTGGCGCTGTGGATGGTGGACTGGATCGCGGGGGCGCTGTTTGTGCCGTATCTTGTCTGGGTCAGCGTTGCAGGGCTGCTCAATCGCGCGGTGCTGAAGCTCAACCCGGACGCGGTGAGCTGAAGACAAGCCTGGAGCCGGGGCAGTCCGTCATCGAGCGGGTAGGATTTCACGGCAAGGAGCGGCTGGTCCCCGTCATGCTCGAAAGCAAAGACTTGCGCCCGCCCGTCGTCGCCTGGCGTCATGGTGTCGGCCTGCACTGCAATTGCCGCGATGCCGATCAACGCGGCAAGACTGAGAGCGTGGAACACCGCGCGTTTCATTATTTGGTCCTATTCTGATTGCGCATGTAAACCTGCTTAAAATTGTCAGGTAATGGCGAGGCGTCATCTGGTCACACCAAAGGGCGCGTGATAAAGCCGCGTAACCTGCCTGAAGAAGGACGCCCCATGCCCGACAGATTGCCTGCCACACGCCCGATCAAGAGACCGGAATTCATCGCCATGATGGCGATGATGGCGGCCACCGTGGCGTTTTCCATCGACGCGATGCTGCCGGGCCTGCCGCATATCGCGCAATCGCTCACCCCCGACGCGCCGAACCGCGCGCAGCTGATCATCACCGCTTTTTTGTTGGGGCTGGGGCTGGGCACCTTCGTGTCGGGGCCGCTCTCGGACAGTTTCGGGCGCAAGCGGGTGATCCTGGGCGGGGCCGCGATCTATATTACCGGGGCGGCGCTTGCGATGATCGCGCCCAGCCTTGAGACCCTGCTCGCGGCGCGCGCGATCCAGGGTGTTGGGGCGGCGGCGTTCCGCATCGTCTCTATCGCGATCATTCGCGACCTTTATGCCGGGCGCGACATGGCGCGGCTGATGTCCTTCGTGATGATGGTCTTTGCCCTCACCCCCGCCATGGCCCCGCTTCTGGGGGCAGGCGTGATCGCCGTGGCGGGCTGGCGCGGGGTGTTTGCGGCATTCATTCTCTTTGCCAGCATCCTGTCGGTCTGGATGGTGCTGCGCCTGCCTGAGCCGCTGGCACCGCAGACCCGCCGCCCGTTTCGCGCGGCCCCGCTTTTGGCTGCGCTGCGCGAGGTGCTGGCCCATCCCGTCACCCGCACCGCCATCGCGGTGCAGATGCTGTGCATGACCACGCTGTTCACCTCGCTCAGCATGGTGCAGCCGGTGTTCGACGAGGTGTTTCACCGCGCCGACAGCTTTCCCTACTGGTTCTTCGTGATGGCGCTGATCGCGGGCAGCGGCAGCTTTCTCAACTCGCGCCTTGTCATGCGGTTGGGGATGGAGCGGATGGTGCGCGCGGCGCTGACCGCGCAGATCGGGCTCTCGCTCGCCGCCATCGCGCTGTGGCAGATCGGCCTGCCGCCGGATGCGCAGTTCGGCGTGTTCGTGATCTGGCAGACATCGGTGTTCTTTCAGGCCGGGCTCACGCTCGGCAATCTCAACGCGCTCGCCATGGCGCCGATGGGGGCCATCGCGGGGATGGCCGCCAGCGTGACTGGCGCCATCGCGACGGTGGGCAGCGTGGTGATCGCCATTCCCATCGGCCAGCAATTCAATGGCACGCCGATGCCCGCGCATCTGGGCGTATTGGGCGCGGTGTTGGCGGGCTACGCGCTGATGCACCGGCTCAAGACGCGGACGGCGCAGGCTGTATAACGCAGGTTTATTTTGTATACTGTCGCATACTATCTTTCCCGCGACCGCATTTTCCGATAAGACAGCGCCAATCCAAGCGAGTCGCGGCGCGCGCGACACCGTGCAAATCCAGATCGGAAAGGACACCCGATGGCCAATACCTCCACTCCCGATATCGTCTATACCAAGGTCGACGAGGCCCCGGAACTCGCCTCTGCCTCGCTGTTGCCGATCATCCGCCGCTTTGCCTCTGCCGCCGGTGTCTCGGTCGATACGCGCGACATCTCGCTCGCCGGTCGCATCCTCGCCGCCTTTCCCGATCACCTGACCGAAGATCAGCGCGTCAGCGACGATCTGGCCGAACTGGGCGAACTCGTCAAAACCCCCGGCGCGAACGTGATCAAGCTGCCCAATATCTCGGCCTCCGAGCCGCAGCTGGTGGCCGCGATCAAGGAGTTGCAGGGTCAGGGCTACGCCCTCCCCGATTACGCCTACGATCCCAAGACCGAGGACGAGAAGGCCGCCCGCGCGCGCTATGACACGCTCAAGGGCTCTGCCGTGAACCCGGTCCTGCGCGAGGGCAATTCCGACCGCCGCGCCGCCGCCGCCGTCAAGACATTCGCGCAGAACAACCCGCACCGCATGGGCGAGTGGTCCGCTGACAGCAAGACGCGCGTCGCCACGATGGGCGCGGATGATTTCTTTTCCAACGAGAAATCCGCCACCCTGCCCAAGGACAGCGGCGCAAAGATCGTGCTGGAGACCGCGGGGGGAGAAACCGTGCTCAAGGACGGGCTGAGCTATCCGGCGGGCACTGTCGTGGATGCCACCTACATGAGCGCCAAGGCGCTGGACGCCTTCCTCGCCGAGGAGATCGAAAAGACCAAAGCCGAGGGCATCCTCTTTTCGTTGCACATGAAGGCGACGATGATGAAGGTCTCGGACCCGATCATTTTCGGCCACGCGGTGCAGCAGTTTCTCGCGCCCGTGTTCGAGCAATATGGGTCGGAAATGAAGGCGCTCGGCGTCTCGCCCGATGCCGGGCTCGGCGACCTGCTGGAGCGCGTCAAGGACAAGCCCGAAATCCTCAAGGCCATCGACGCCTGCATGGCCGACCGCCCGGCGATGTATATGGTGAACTCGGACAAGGGCATCACCAACCTGCACGTGCCCTCGGATGTCATCATCGACGCCTCGATGCCCGCGCTGATCCGGGGTGGCGGCAAGGGCTGGGGCCCGGACAATAAAGAGCACGACGCGGTCTGCGTGATCCCCGACAGCAGCTATGCCACCGTCTATGACGAGGCGATCAGCTTTTTCAAGGCGACCGGCAAGCTGAACCCCGCGACCGCTGGCACGGTGCAGAATATCGGCCTGATGGCGCAGAAGGCCGAGGAATACGGCAGCCACCCGACCACCTTTGAGATCCCGGAAGGCGGCACCGTCAAGATGATCCTCGATGACGGCACCGTGCTGCACGAGCATTCCGTCGCGGCGGGCGATATCTGGCGCTCGGCCTCGGCGCGCAAGGCGCCGATCGAGGATTGGATCACCCTCGCCATCGAGCGGCAAAAGGCGACCGGCTATCGCGCGATCTTTTGGCTGGATGCCACCCGTGCCCATGATGCGGAGCTGATCTCTTACGTGACCCCCATCTTGGAAGCCGCTGGCGTGGCTGACAAATTCGAGATCATGGCCCCGCGCGAGGCGACCCGCGCAAGCCTCGAGACGATCACCAAGGGCGAGAACACCATCGCCATCACCGGCAACGTGCTGCGCGACTACCTGACCGACCTGTTCCCGATCCTGGAGCTTGCCACCTCGGCCAAGATGCTCTCCATCGTCAAGCTGATGAATGGCGGCGGGCTGTTCGAGACCGGCGCGGGCGGCTCGGCCCCCAAGCATGTGCAGCAATTGCAGGAACAAAACCATCTGCGGTGGGATAGCTTGGGCGAATTCTGCGCGCTTGGTGAAAGCCTCAAGTTCCTCGCCGAGACCCATGACAACGCCCGTGCCCGTGTGCTGGGCGAGGCGGTCGAGGCGGCGACGCAGGGCGTTCTCGATCACGGCCGCTCGCCAAGCCGCAAGGTCGGCGAGCCCGACAACCGCGACAGCCATTACTGGTTTGCCCGCTACTGGGCCGAGGCGCTGGCGGCGCAATCCGACGACGCGGCATTGACCGAGGAATTCGGCCCGGTCGCCAAGGCGCTTGCCGAAAACGAGGCCAAGATCGTGGGCGAACTCGCCGCGGCACAGGGCAGCCCGGCGGATACCGGCGGCTATTACCATCCCGATCTTGAGAAACTCGCTGCCGTGATGCGGCCCTCGGCGACGCTTAACGAGATCATCGGCTGAAAAAAGGCGCGGGTCATGTCCGCGCCGCTTGAGACGTCACGCGACCGGGGCCTTGCTTGAGGCTCCGGTCGGTGCACGTTCGGTCACTGACCCCGATTGTGGGTCTGTGCATACATCGTCGCGATCATCCGGCTTGCGGTCTTTTCGAACAGGCACGGGATCACCGCGTGAATCAACGCGGCACAGGCCGCCGCAAAGAGCCGCAGCGCGAACCGCCCGGCGAATACCGCATGCTCGACATAGCTTTCCTCCACCTTGCGGGGATGCTCCAGAAACAGCCTCGAAATCATCTGTTGGTCCTCCTGTTGGTTGGCTGGCGCCAAGCTATGCGAGTCCCTGCGTGACATTATCCCAAATTTCTCGCAATACTTCTTGGTATTGGGATAATTTCCACAAGGTGCGCCGGAATATGACAGAACTGGACGATCTCGACCGCAGAATCCTGACAGAGTTGCAACGCCGTGCCGATACCCCGCTGGATGCGCTCGGGCAGGTCGTGGGGCTGTCGCGCAATGCCTGCTGGCGGCGGATCAAGGCAATGGAGGCGGCGGGCGTCATCCGCGCCCGGGTGGCGCTGCTCGATGCCGCGATGGTCGGTCTGCCGCTGACCGTCTTCATGCAGATCCGCGCGGCGGCGCATGATGCCGACTGGCTGGGGAGGTTCGCCCGTGCAACCCGCGCCATGCCGCAAATTCAGGGGGTTTACCGCATGACCGGAGATCTTGACTACCTGATCTGCGCGCGGGTCGCGGATATGGCGGATTACGACCGGCTCTACCAGACGCTGATCGCGCGGGTGCCGATGGGCGATGTTTCGGCCAGCTTCGTGATGGAGGAGATCAAGCACAGCACGGAATTGCCGTTGTTTGAGGGGTGATGGGGCGGGGGTGTTTGGCCTGGAGCGGACATTGGGGGGTCAGAAACAAGCCGCGCGGTGCCTGACCGCCGGGTGGGCGCAGCAACCTCTGTGGATCGCACTTTATGCCAGCCAAACACTCCCGCGTTTTCAATGGCTTGAAACGTTGCAAAAGCGCCCGCCCGAGGGGGCGGTCGGGCGCTGCGCGGCG
>NZ_CAMYMD010000005.1 GCF_947259555.1 uncultured Roseovarius sp. | reverse complement strand
ATGGCGGAAACTCGATGGCGCAAACCGCCTGCCCGAGATCGTCCAGGGGATTGCCTTCAAGGACGGGATCAAGCAACTTCGAGCCGCCGCCTGATCACGCCGTCACCAACTTTAGGGCATAGCTCGTGTCCTAAACCATCGGTTTCTGGGAACCACGGAATTCTGCCGGGGCTGGTCAGCGACCCATCGCCCGTCGTGCCTCGTCGGCCTTCCTGTCCAAAAAATCCGCGAGATCCGCAAGCAGGATGATCCGCCGCGCCTTCTGAGAGGCGTCTTCAAGACGGATGACAGGCAGGTCAATCTCGTCGTTCTCCACCTTCTTGAGCAACTTGCCCTCAGTCAGGTTGAAGTGGTTATCGGCGACGGTTTTCACGTCAAGGTCTGGCCGATCGTTGTAGGTGACCATGAGCATCAGAAGAGTGTTCATCTTGGACTTTCTCCTCCATTGGCGGCGCTGATCGACAGCAGAAGGAAGAGGGGTTCGTTCTTGTTCGCCCGGAAATCTCCACTGAACAATTTCACGCGGGTGTGTGCCGGTTCAGCGTGAGAGCCGCCGTCGAATGGCGCCGACGTCTTGTGTCGGGGATGTCGTCGCTCCCTATCGTTCTCACGGCAGGGAGTGCCCGCAGAGGCCAGGACTGATGGACAGAGTTTTGTTGCCTGCTACAATAAGCAGACTTGGATGATGAGGTTCGGTCCCGGTGCTACATTGGTGCTACAGAACAAATACGTAGAAACAAATTCCTATATAAATAAGGGGATTTTTTGAGAAGGCGTCCAGTCCATCATCGGCGCAGTGGAAAGCAGGGCGGCCGCGGTGGCTGCGTTATCGGGCATTCAGCGTTCTCCTCGGGTGCGCCGTCTACCGGAACGGACCCGCTGAGCACATCATACGCACACGGCGTCTGTCCTACCACCCCACCCCGTGCAAAGACAGGAAGACGACGGTGTATGCCTAAAGCGTCCGGCTTGAAACCTGAATCGTGAGGGATTCCCAAGGCGATGATTTTGTGATTCATCCTGATTGGGAGGATGGATCATGTCAGCACCTTTGCCAGATGCACGACGGGCGCGGTCTCAGAGATTGATTGAGGAAGGGTTAAGCGGGCGCGCGGCGGCCCTTCGCTTGAAGTTGTCGCCGGCGACGGGCGCGCGTTGGGGGCTTGCGATCCGTCGCACAGGCCAGGCGCGTGCAGCACCTCAGGGCCGACCGAAGGGGAAAGGTAAACTTGAGCCTTAGCGCTCCTTTTTCGTTGAGATTATCGGTCAGGATGGCGACATCACAATGCCGGAACTGGCAGCCGCTCTGTTCGATGCAAGTGGCGTTCAAGCCCATCCCGATGCCATCGGGCGGTTCCTGCGCAAGCTCGGGTTTACGTACAAAAAAGACATTGGTCGCCAGCGAGCGCATCGTGCCAAGGTAAGGAAGCAGCGCTAAGATTGGATCAAGCATCGCATCCCTGCGATATCTTCGCAGCCGGAACGCGTTGTCTTCATTGATGAAACTTCAGTAAAGACAAACCTGACCCGCCAGCGCGGATGGTCGTCGCGAGGGGAGCGGTTGGTCATGCACGCCCCCTTCGGAGCTTGGGGCACGCAGACCTTTATCGCGGGCTTGGGCGCGACGACCATGATAGCGGCTTGGGTCATCAAGGGCGCGATGGATGGCCCAGCCTTCGCGGCTTATGTCGAAAAGCTACTGGTGCCGGAACGCGCGAACGGGACGGTCATCGTTCTCGATAACCTCGCCACGCATAAGAACGCAAAGGCGGCGAACGCCATGCGCGACGCCGGATTCTGGTTCCTGTTCTTGCCTCCATACAGCCCAGACCTCAACCCGATAGAAATGGTCTTCTCGAAACTGAAAGCCCATCTGCGACGGATTGGAGCGCGCACGTTTACCGATATATTCTCCGCCCTCGCGGAAATATGCGACCTCTACTCGCCAGAAGAATGCTGGAATTACTTCAAGGCTGCCGGGTATGTCTCAAGTTAAAAGACGGACGCTTAGCTGACACTTGCTGGCCCTGCGGCTTTTGGCCTGGTGGCCCTGTTCAACCTTGGGCTTCTGATCGGAACTGACGTGACGGTCCCGTCAGCCGAAGTGGCGGGCATCTGTTTTTCGATCTGGTGTTGGTCCTCACGGGCCGGGGCCTATTCAATCACATCTGGAACCCTGAAACCTCTGACACATAGGCGTCACAGTATGCGTCACACATACTTTTAGGTCTAGAAAACGGCCCTTAAATTATTGCAAAAAAAGGGAAAACTGGGCTGGTGGGTGATGAGAGACTCGAACTCCCGACATCTTCGGTGTAAACGAAGCGCTCTACCAACTGAGCTAATCACCCGTGGCGTGCGTCATAGCCAAGCGCTTGGTCCTGCGCAAGAGGCTTTCAAGCTCTGCGTTGAAATTGCTCGGCCACGGGTCTCAACCATGCCAGGATGCTCCCATGTCGATCCGCGGCATGCCCGCTCGCGCGGCGATGGGACGGTCAGGAGGGAAGAGGCTCAGACCAGATCAAACCTCAGCGCATCAGCACCACGGGCACCTTGCAGGAGCGCACCATCTCGGTTGTGGTTGAGCCGATGATCAGGCTCCGGATGCGGCTGTGGCCGTAGGCCCCCATCACAACCATGTCGTAATCGGCCTCGTCCACCAGCTTGCCAAGCGCCGTCTCGGGCTGGCCTGCGATCACGCCGGTCTCGGCCTCGATTCCGGCGGCCTCCAGCAGCGCGCGGGCATCCTCCAGGCCCTTCTTGATCTCGGGCGTGGCATGGCCCACCGTCACCACATGCACCTTGAGCCCGGCGAAGAGCGGGCTGCGCGCGATATGATCGACCGCCTTCATCGCCGAGGTGCCCCCGTCATAGGCCACCAGCACCTTTTCGATGGGGCGAAACGCCCGAGCGGCCACGAAGACCGGCTTGTGGCTGGCACGCACGATCCGCTCCAGGTTCGATCCCAGGTGCCCCTTGGCGAAATCGGCGGCCTCGCCGCGCTTGCCGATCAGGATGACACGCGCGTCTTTCTCGACCTCGGCCACCGTCTCGACGATATCGCCATGGCGCAGCCGCGTGGTGATCTCGTTGACCTCGGCCTTTTCCAGAATGGCGCGGGCATCCTCAAGGATGGCCCGGCCGCGATGCGCGACCAGCTTGGCGCGCTGCTCATCGAGCGCCGCCAGTTCCTCCAGCAGCGCCGAGCGCGCACCCAGCTTGATCGACCCCGACAAGTCCGCCTGCTCTGTCCCCTCGCGCCGTCCCAGCACGTGCAACAGTTCCACCGGTGCGTCCGTCCGCTGCGCGATCCAGGCCGCATGCTCACAAACCGAGGCCGAGTAGATCGACCCGTCCACCAGTGCAATCACCTTCTCCGTCATGCCTCTCTCTCCCTCAATGTGCCATCAGCTTGTCGATGGCACCCGGTTTGTCATGGATGGCCAGCCGGTCGACAATTGTCTCCGAGGCCTCGTTCATGCCCTTGATCTCAACCTCGGCCCCGTCGCGGCGAAATTTCAGAACCGCCATGTCAAGCGCCTGCACCGAGGAGATATCCCAGATATGCGCCGCGCTCACGTCTATCACGACCTTATCCAGCGCCTCCTTGAAATCAAACGCATTCATGAAGTCCTCGACCGAGCCGTAAAAGAGCTGCCCCTCGACCCGGTAGGTCCGCATGCGCCCATCCTTTGAGGCCTCGCTCGTGACCCGGAAAAGCTGCGCGATCTTGCCCGCAAAGAAGATGCCCGACAACAGCACCCCCACCAGCACCCCGATCGCAAGGTTGTGAGTATAGACCACGGTCACCACCGTGGCGATCATCACGATCGAGGACGAGCGCGGATGCTCGCGCAGGTTCTGGATCGACGACCAAGAGAACGTACCGACCGAGACCATGATCATGATCGCCACAAGTGCGGCCATCGGGATCATGCTCACCACATCGCCCAGACCCACGACCATTATCAGCAGGAACACACCGGCAGCGAAGCTTGACAGCCGCCCGCGCCCGCCGGATTTGACGTTGATGATCGACTGCCCGATCATCGCGCAGCCCGCCATACCGCCGATAAAGCCGGTCGCGGTGTTGGCGACGCCCTGCCCGACCATTTCCTGGCTGCGGTTCGATTTGGTGTCGGTCAGATCGTCGACGATGTTCTGTGTCATCAGGCTTTCGAGCAGGCCCACGACCGCCACCGCCACCGAATAGGGCAGGATGATCATCAGTGTCTCGAAGCTGAGCGGAATGTCGGGGATCAGAAACACCGGCAGCGTGTCGGGCAGATCGCCCATATCGCCTACCGTGCGCACATCGAGACCAAGGAAAAACGCCAGCACCGTCAACACGACGATCGTCACCAGCGGCGACGGCACCGCCTTGGTCAGGAGCGGGAAAAGATAGATGATCCCCAGCCCGGCGGCGACCAGCAAATAGGTGATCCACGGCACCGTGCGAGGGTCAAGCTCCGGCAATTGCGCCATGAAGATCAGGATCGCCAGCGCGTTGACAAAGCCGGTCATCACCGATTTCGATACGTAGCGCATCACGAAGCCCAGCCGCAGCACGCCCATCCCGATCTGGATCAGTCCCGCCAGCACCGTCGCCGCCAACAGGTATTCCAGCCCGTGCCCCTTCACCAGCGTCACCATCAGCACCGCCGTGGCGGCGGTGGCGGCCGAGATCATGCCGGGCCGCCCGCCGGTGATCGCGGTGATCACCGCAATCGAGAAACTGGCATAAAGCCCCACCTTGGGGTCCACGCCCGCGATGATCGAAAAGGCAATTGCCTCGGGGATGAGCGCCAGCGCCACCACCAGCCCCGAGAGCACATCGCCCCGGAGATTGCCAAACCATTGTGCCCGATAGGCATCGAGTGAAATCATGTGAAATCCGTCCCTGATCCGGCGGGGCGAGCCCGGCCCGATTGCGCGTTATGTTAGGTTCCAATGATCCGGCGGATGAGCGGCCGGAAGAGCCACCGCAGGAGTTGCACCCGCAGTCCAGTCGATGGCCGCAGGCTTTAGCTGCCCCGACGCCAAAAGCCAACCTGTTTCTGCCGCATTGCAGCATTGCCGGCACCGCAATGCAGGTCTCGCGATCACAAGACGGCAGAGCAATGGCCCTTATTTCAACCTTCGGGTGGGGCCTGCGGAGACGTAGAAGCCGTGGTGGCCACGTCGTCAAGTTCAGGAATAGTAAAGGCATCCCGTTTGACGCCGCGCGCCCGTGCACTTGAGCGCACCGCGTCTTGCAATGCTGCACTGCGTCGGAGCAATCTTCGAAAGCGGACTTCGTCCAGAACCAGAAGGGTGGAGGCCGATATCGCCGTGGCCGCGGTGCGGCGCGGCTTTTGCATCAAGATGGCCATCTGTCCGAACATTTCACCCCGCCCCAGACGCCATGTCTGCCCGGCGATGTGTAACTCAACCGCACCCGACGCGATAAAAAACACGCTCCGTGGCGCTGTGTCCTTGCGCAAAATCGTCTCGCCCTCGTTGACATAGCGGGTCCGCAACGCGCGCGTTAGCCGACGCAATGTCGCCTCGTCCAGATCGGAAAAAAGCGGGAATTGTTTTGCCAATTCCGCCTTTTGCACGGCGACGTCAAGTTTTGGGCGCTTCTCCTCGCGCAGGCGGCGCGCGGCGATGTCCTGCATGAGCGCCACATGCAGCTCGGCACCGATTAACCCGTCTTCGCGCAGCATGTCATACTCGCGCTCCTCAAGACGCAATGCGGTCCGCCGGATGAAGCGGCGCTCGAGTTCCTCCGCATAGCCCGGGTATTGCAGGCGCAACCCCTCCAGTGCGGTCTGCACCGCATCTTGCCGCCGTGCCAGAAGCTCATGCAGCAGCTCGGCAACGCGACGGCCATGGATACGCCTGATACGTCCGTCAATGAACCCGCTGAGGTCACGTAGTATGAGGCGTTGTGACAGCAGAACTTCGAAGCGGTCCGCCGTCATCAGGGCCAATGGCCTTGAAATCCCGATACGATTATTCAGGATCACGGCAGCGCGGAATGCTCTGCCATAGCGCAGGCTGCGCCGCGCCGCGCGCTGATAGCCGGTTCGCCCGCCCGAACGCGTCGACTCTATCAGCCGGTCCGCCTCGGTCAGGATCTGCTCAGAAAGCCGCGCCGAAATCGCCCGTTCGCGAAAGCGTGCAAGGATCGTGTCGCGCTCGGCACCGGCCAATGCGATCAGTCCGAGCGTGATGCGGTCCCTATCCTGAATCTGCCTGTCATCCTCGGCGGTGCTCACAGCCTTGTCGAGCCGCTCGGCAAATCGCTTGGCCTCGGATCGTACCGTGTCGCGGGTCAATTCATAGTTCTCGGCGGTGCGCGCAACGTCTTCGCGCACCGTCTGCAGGGCGACCGCGATCACCTGATTGCTCAGCGCCTGATCCAGCGGCGTCAGCCGGTCCAGCCCCAACCGCCCGATCACCCAGCGCAATGTCGTACCCTGCACGAGAAGCGTGAAAAGCGTGAAGCCCGTCGCGAGGATACCCACCAGCCGCTTGACCTCGAGCGGCACACGAAAGCTCTCTGTGACGGCCAGCGCAAGGGCGAGGGTCACGGCACCTCGCAAGCCCCCCCAGAGGATTGCCACGCGGTACGGCCGCTCGACCACCGGCGAAAGCCGCATCCTGCTCAACAACGGCATGAGGCCGAAAAGGATCACCGCCCGTGCCGCAACCGCCGCAGCGATGACCACGGTCACCAGAATGAAATCGCCGGTTCGCACCTCTTCCAGAAGCCGCGGAATGAGCAGAGCCGCCAGAATAAAGATCAGTGCCCCCGCCCAATGCGCGAGCAGGTCCCAGACCTCACGCAGATTACTCCAGATGACCGGCGGCAACCGGGCCGGCCCCATCAGATTGAGCGTCAGCCCCGCCGTGACCACCGCGATCACGCCCGAGGCGCCGACCAGTTGTTCGGCCGCGATATAGGCCAGGTACGGCAGCGCCACAGAGACCGAAATCACCGCCAGTTCGTAGCGCGCCATCAAGGCCATGAACCAGACCCCGATGCGCGCCGCAAGCCAACCGGTCAGCGCACCCCCGGCGATCAGGACCGGGAATCGCGCGACAGCATCCTGAAAACTCGGATCAGGCACGCCAAGCATGACAAAGCCCATGAAGAGACCGAAAAGAGCGATGGCCGCGGCGTCGTTGAGCAAGCTCTCGCCCTCGATGATCCGCGCGAGCCTGCGCGGCGCGGAAATCGAACGAAAGATGCCGACGACCGCCGACGGATCGGTGGTGCTGACGATCGCACCGATCAGCAGGCAGGCCGCAAGCGGCAACGCGCTCGCATAGGAGAGCGCATAGCCCACTGCGAGCGTGGCCACCACCACGGCGACGACGGCGAGCATCAGGATGGGCACCCAATCATCCATCATCCGCCTCGGATTCACACCGAGCGTCACCTGAAACAGCAGGGTGGGCAGGAACACGTAGAGGAACACGTTCGACCGGATCGGCAAGGCCAGAATCGCCTCCGCCACCGGATTGAGAGCGTCGGTCAATTCGGTGCGCAGGAAAAAGATCGCTCCAGCGCCAATCATCATGCCCAGAACCGCCAGAATAACGCTGTAAGGCAGCCGCAAACGCGCCGCCAACGGATCAGCGGCAGCGATCACCAGAAACAGGGCAGCGATGATTGTAGTGACGAGAACGATATCCATCGTTCAGAAATAGCTGGAAAATCCGGGATTGGAAATTGGTCGCCCCCAAATCCGCGCGACACCCCACCGAAACATCGCAGACTGCCACGGCTTTGAACAGGACGCAGCGTGCGTGCTCTGCTCGAATGTCACATCCGCTGGATCAAATCGTAAAATGGTGGGTGATAAGAGATTCGAACTCCTGACATCTTCGATGTGAACGAAGCGCTCTACCACTGAGCTAATCACCCGCCGAGGCGCTTTTAGCGTCACTCATTGGGCTCTGCAACCTCATCTTTCACTCCAGAATTCAACTCTCGGGTCTCGGCGTTCTCACTGGCTTTTCCGGACTTCTTGGGTTGGCGGATCTTGGCTATGATGATGTGGGCGTTCGCGGCGTCACGCACCCTGTTTTGTTTGACCTTGCCAAGCGGCTCAAGATTGAGCTCGCGTCCGTCGGCGAGAGCATTTCCCAAGACCTCGAGCACGGCCTCGACAACGGGCTTGGCAAATTTCTTTTTGGTTTCAACCCGCTCGAGAACCTTGCTGAGCAGTTCCTGTTTTTTCATCTCCGGCCCTGCATCGTCCGGCACCGTGTCCGAGACGATGACAGGCGTGATGCTCGACGCCGCGCCGTTCGCACTTGGCCCACTCGGATTGCCCGGTGATGCAACCGCGGGCGAGACATTTGGGGTGGTGGATTTGCCTGACCGCGTCGATGTCGATCTGCTGGATTTAGCTGTCGTGGTCTTCGTTTTCATTATGCGCCCCTTCGTTTCTATTTTGGAAGCAGGCTAACGCGCAAATCGTCTCATGGCTAGCCACAGTTGACTTGCCAGTGAATTCTGAGCAAATTCAGGTGCCAAGAATGTTTTGGGGGACCACTAAATGAACCGCTTGCCCGCACTCGCCCTAGCGTTGGGATTGTTCGCATCACCCGCCCTGTCCGGAAACCTATCAGATCCCGTCGTTACACCGGAGGTGGTTGCGACCGAGGCTGAAGCCGCATCGCCAGATAAACTCGATGGCGCGATCCCGGCCTTTTTCCTCATTCTCTACGTGCTCAATCTCGCAGGTGCTCTCTGAGCAGCACCTGATCCGAAGCGTGACGACGATCTGTTGACCGGGCCACGCGCCGTCCGATGCGCGACTGTGTGCCATCGAAAGGCCGGGCTGAGTACAGGTGTTTGCGACCCGTCGCAAAGGGCGCTACGTCGGTATCAGCGAAACAGGAGATCACACGATGGGACGATTGATACTCGGCCTGCTGGCCTGCGTGGGGCTGGTGGCATGCGAGACAGTGCAGGGCGCGGGACGCGATCTGCAAAATGCCGGACGCGCGGTAGAGCGCGCTGTGGAGTAAACCGAGTGCCGCGCACTCCCTCTTTTATTGATCGATTCAAACCTCGGGTTTCGACGGGTCGGGGATGAGGCCACCCTCGCGGGTGTGATCGAAATTCGGGTCTTTGCGCTTGACCCGGCGGGAGATCAGATAGGCCAGCGGCCAAGCGGCCAGCGCGCCCACGACGGCGGCCCCGCCGATGGCGGGCCAAGTGTAGTAGCCAAGCGCCAGAACGGTGATGACCAGCCCGCCTACGGTCACGGGCCCGGTGGCAAGGGTGAGATACAGGCTCAGACGGTCCATGATGGTCCTCCTTTCGCTGTACTTCGCCACGTGGGGATGGGGGGCGTTCGTGTCAAGGGGGCTGCTAGCTCCGCCTCTTGACAAACTCCGTCAGGATCACGATGCGCTGGCCTTCGACGCGGCCTTCGATATGGGCCGGGTTATCGGACACGAGCGAAATGCCACGCACCGCCGTGCCGCGCTTGGCGGTGAAACTGGCGCCCTTTACGGGCAGGTCCTTGATCAGCACCACGGTATCGCCCTGCATCAGCGGCACGCCGTTGCTGTCGCGGTGGTCGCTGTCGCGGGCGACGTTTTCGACCCAGGCACGGGTGGCGTCATCGAGCCAGAGCTGGTCCGCCAAATCGCGTGCCCAGTCGTGATCCGAGAGCCGGTCCAGCATGCGCGCGGCGAGGACCTGCGTCGCGGCATCCTCGGACCACATCGCGGCGGCAAGACAGCGCCAGTGGTCGGGGTCGGGCGTCCCGATCATCTGCTCGGCACAGGTCGCGCAGAGCGCGGCGCTGGCCCCGTCGGGGCCGCCGGTCACAGGGGTGTCGGTCAGCGGAGCATCGGCAGAGCAAAGCGCACAGGTCATTGGACAGGGTTCCGGGACAGGGGATGTGTTGGGACAGCTATAGGCGCAATGCGCTGGCGGGGGAAGGGTTAGGGGATGTCAGATTAGCATCCGATCCTGGTGCAATGGGTGGGATAGACTCCCACCTTACGCGTGTAGGTCCGAAATGCCGTTCAGCCCTTTTTAACATGTGCTCGGATATGATCCCGACATGTCGATGTATCGCAGACCCAAAGTGCCTGGCACACGTGTCTTCTTTTCCGTAGCTCTCGCGCAGCGTGGCGGAAGCCTTCTGGTGGATGAGGTCGTGCGATTACGCGCGGCGGTGCGGCTGACACAGGCTGAGCGCCCCTTTGCCATTGACGCTTGGGTAGTCCTGCCGGACCATCTGCACGCGGTCTGGACATTACCGTCGGGGGATGCGGATTTTTCGATTCGCTGGGATGCCATCACGTCGCGATTTACACAGAGTTTGCGTGACGGGCGTAGGGTGGGGTTGAACCCCATCAGGGCGCATCGGTTGGGTCACGGGGTGGGATGGAATCCCACCCTACGGCGATCGGCAAGCAAGCTGCGAAAGGGCGATGCCGGTATCTGGCAACGCCGATTCTGGGAGCACCATCTGCGCGACGAGGCAGATTTCCGGGCGCATGTGCGCTATTGCTGGCTCAACCCGGTGAAGCATGGGCTGGTCGCGGCACCGCAGGATTGGCCCTATTCGTCGGTGCATCGCGATGCGGGGTACTGGGATGGCATGGACTTCCTGATGTCCGCAGAAAGGTACGCGGATGTTTGACCTTACGCGCCCCGGCGTTCAATCATCCATCTTCAACGCCGAAATGAACGCCTCCTGCGGGATTTCCACCCGCCCGAACTGGCGCATCTTCTTCTTGCCCGCCTTCTGCTTTTCCAGCAGCTTTTTCTTCCGTGTCGCATCGCCGCCATAGCATTTCGCCGTCACGTCCTTGCGCAGCGCCGACAATGTCTCGCGCGCGATGACCTTGCCGCCGATGGCCGCCTGGATCGGGATCTTGAACATGTGGCGGGGGATCAGGTCCTTGAGCTTCTCGCACATCGCCCGCCCGCGCTGTTCGGCGCGGTCGCGGTGGACCATCATCGACAGCGCGTCGACCGGTTCATCATTGACGAGGACCTGCATCTTAACGAGGTTGTCCTCGCGATAGCCTTCGAGCTGGTAATCAAACGAGGCATAGCCCTTGGTCACCGATTTCAGCCGGTCGTAGAAGTCAAAAACCACCTCGTTGAGCGGCAAGTCGTAGATCACCATCGCCCGCGAACCCGCATAAGTGAGATCGAGTTGAATACCGCGCCGGTCCTGGCAGAGCTTGAGCACATCGCCGAGATATTCGTCGGGCACCAGAATCGTCGCCTTGATGCGCGGCTCCTCGACATGGTCGACATGGCTGGGGTCGGGCATGTCGGCGGGGTTGTGCAACTCGCGTTCCTCGCCATCCTTCATGAACAGGTGATAGACCACCGAGGGCGCGGTGGTGATCAGCTCGATATCGTATTCGCGCTCGACCCGGTCGCGGATCACCTCGAGATGCAGGAGCCCGAGAAACCCGCAGCGAAAGCCGAAGCCGAGGGCGGCGGAACTTTCCATCTCGTAGCTGAAGGAGGCGTCGTTCAGTGCCAGTTTCTCGATCGCGTCGCGCAGGTCTTCGAACTGCGCGGAATCGACTGGGAAGAGGCCACAGAACACCACCGGCACCGAGGGCTTGAAGCCCGGAAGCGCAGTGTCGCAGGGGCGTTTGACATGGGTGATCGTGTCGCCGACGCGGGTGTCGCGGACCTGTTTGATCGAGGCGGTGATGAACCCGATCTCGCCCGGGCCCAATTCATCGACTACGGTCATCGCGGGGCGGAATACGCCGATCCGCTCGACATTGTAGGTGGCGTCGGTCTGGAGCATGCGAATCCGATCGCCCTTTTTCATCACGCCGTCCATGATCCGCACGAGCACGACAACGCCGAGATAGAGGTCGTATTTACTGTCCACCAGCATCGCCTTCAAGGGCGCATCGCGGTCGCCCGAGGGGGGCGGCAGGTGAGCGATGATCGCCTCCAGCACCTCGCGGATGCCCTGCCCGCTCTTGGCCGAGACCGGGATCGCGCCGCTCGCGTCGATGCCGATCACTTCCTCGATCTGCTCGGCCACCCGGTCGAGATCGGAAGCGGGCAGGTCGATCTTGTTGAGCACCGGCACAAGCTCGTGACCCGCGTCGATGGCCTGATAGACATTGGCCAGCGTCTGCGCCTCGACGCCTTGGGTACTGTCCACCACCAGAAGCGAGCCCTCGACCGCGCGCATCGAGCGGCTGACCTCGTAGGAGAAATCGACATGGCCGGGCGTGTCGATCAGGTTGAGCACGTATTGCTGCCCGTCGTCTGAGGTATAGTCGATGCGGACGGTATTGGCCTTGATGGTGATGCCGCGCTCGCGCTCGATATCCATGCTGTCGAGCAACTGCTCTTTCATGTCCCGTTCGGCGACCGTGTCCGTCATCTGGATCAGCCGGTCGGCAAGGGTGGATTTACCGTGGTCGATATGCGCCACGATGGAGAAATTGCGGATGTGCGAGAGCGGTGTCATGGGTCTGGCATATGTATGGGAATGGGGGGTTGGTCAAGATGGATTGCAGCTTTCAGACCGCACTGGCCTGCGGATTTCGTTACGCGGGACCTCGCAGAATATGCTAGGCTGTTGGTGCGAGGAAAGGAGGCAGTCATGGCGGAGGTCAAGACGATCGAGGCCTGCATTCAAGGCCGTGTGCAAGGAGTGAGTTTCCGCGCCTGGACGCAGGTCGAGGCGCAGGGACGCGGCCTCGCCGGCTGGGTGCGCAACGAGGCGGATGGCTCTGTTCTCGCGCATCTGGAAGGCCCGGCGCCCGACGTCGATGCCATGCTGGCAGAGCTGCACAAAGGTCCGCCAGCGGCTGTGGTGCGCGAGGTGACGGTAACGGACGCGCGGCCCGAGGCGGCCACGCATTTCGACATTCGGCAATAGCCGCCGCCACTCAGAGCGTCGCGGCGAGCCCGCGCGCGCAGGTCTCGATCAGATCGAGTGTGCCATCGAAATCGCGGGTATGATAGGGATCCGGGACATGATCGGCGGCGGGATCGGACGCATAGTCAGTCAAGAGACGCACAGGTGTCGCACTATCCGCAGGGCGCATGGCCTCGATATGCGACAGGTTCTGCCCATCCATCGCGAGGATCAGGTCGAAGCGGTTGAAGTCCCCAGCCACGAATTGCCGTGCACGCAGATCCGATAGGTCAAATCCACGAGCGCGCGCGGCATCCTGCATCAAACCGTAAGGCGGCTCACCGACATGCCAGTGGCCGGTGCCTGCGCTGTCGGTCCGCACATCCGGCGCAATGACGCGAAAAACACCCTCGGCGGCGGGCGATCGGCAGATATTGCCAAGGCAGACAAAGAGAATCCGGGGGGTCATGCTACATCCTTTCAGACACAGATTAGGGCAGGAGGACAGGATGCAAAAGATTGTCATACTGACGGGCGCGGGAATTTCGGCAGAGAGCGGGCTTGGCACGTTTCGCGACAAGGACGGGATCTGGACGCGCTACCGGATAGAGGATGTGGCCACGCCACAGGCGTTTGCCCGCGATCCCGATCTTGTGCATCGGTTCTATAACACGCGCCGGACGCAGGCGGCGGGGGCGCGGCCCAATGCGGCACATCAGGCGCTGGCACGGTTGCAGACCGAGCATCCCGGCGAGGTCATCATCGTGACGCAAAACGTGGACCGGCTGCACGAGGCGGCTGGCGCGCAAAACGTGATCCATATGCATGGAGAATTGGCGCGCGCACTCTGCGCGTCCTGCGGCGCGCGGTGGGACGCAGCCCCGGAGATCGGCCCCCACGATGCCTGTCCGCACTGTGGCGCGCGGGCCTGCCGCCCGGATGTGGTCTGGTTCGGAGAGATGCCGTACCGGATGGAGGAGATACTGGCGCATCTGTCGGAGGCCGCGATCTTTGCCGCGATCGGAACATCCGGGCAGGTCTATCCGGCAGCGGGGTTCGCGCAGGAGGCCGCGTTGGCGGGCGCCCATTGCATCGAAATCAATCTCGAATCGTCGGCGGTCGCCGCGGATTTTGACGACACAAGGCAAGGAACGGCGTCCGAAACGGTGCCCGGTTGGGTGGCGGACATACTGTGCGAATAGGCCCTTGCCGCACCTCGGCGCAATAGGCCACGGTTGACGGCCCCAGCCTGCCTAAACTGCGCCCAAGCCGCTCTGACGAAGCTCGCAGTGGCAGTTATGCGGACTTTGCGGCCATCCGCCGAGATGGCCGAGATCGGCCCAGAGCGGATGAGGTGGGTGGCTCCTGCTCCACCGGCATCGAATGTGCCAAAGTGCAGTTGTCAATGACTGCTATGCAGGAGCCAATGGTATGGACCCCGCCGCCCTCGATCGGCGAGCCTTCGGATATCAAACCTGAAGAAGGAGACATACCATGAAGATCGTACGTATTGGCTTGGATCTGGCAAAGAACGTGT
>NZ_CAMYMD010000004.1 GCF_947259555.1 uncultured Roseovarius sp. | reverse complement strand
TATGTAATACGCCATGGTCATCTCCTCTTTGCCGAAAACCACCACGATAATGGTGGCGAATCGGCCCGATGACCGCATCTCCGTTACGAAAATCTCAAATCTGTCCCATAGGTGCTGACGTCAGACAATATGGAACATGCGATCAAAGCCCAGCTTGTATTGCTTGAACTGCGCCATGTTGCAGAAGCAGAAATAGACCGGATCGGCGCGCTGATACCGCCGCACAGAGGCGCGCCGATGCACCATCGATGTGTCGCGTCCGCTTTGCAGGATCTGAAGGTTGTGGATCATCGGCGAGACAAACCGTTCCCACCCGGTATCGGTCAGGAAGTCTGCCGCCTTGCGCGAGCCCGCCTCGATCACCGCCAGCGCGCTTTCGTACTCTGGCAGGCCCTCCCGCAGGCCGCCATGGGCAGCGGCCATCATCGCGCTCGCGATCTGGCCGGCCTGTTTCATCACTTCGATCTCGAACGGTGTCTTGATCATGCGCAGCGCACCAAGCACGGGTGAGATGTCCTTGATCGGCACGCCGGGATAGCTGTCATCGAGAAAATTCCGCACAATCGCTGGGATCGAGCCACGCTCGACCCAAATCGCCTCGGGCACCTCACCCAAGGCCCCGGCGAGCGCGCGGCCCCAGCTGTTCTGGCCCACATCCTCCCAGGTGCGCACATCCTCGACCCAAGTCATGGCGGCCACCATCTCGGACTCCATCAGCGGCGTGATAACGATGGGGGCGTCTTCGGCATTGACCACCAGCATCGTGGGGCGGCCGAAGTCGATCCCCAGATAGCCCCAGAACCCGGCCAGATAGGCGATAGAGCTTTCGTCGGTGAGAACCGTCCGGCGAATGCCGAGATCCCTCATGCGGGCCTGAAGATCCCGGGTGCGGGTGCGTGCCTGATCGAGCATGATGCAATCCTTTGATTGGACGGTGAGAGTCGGCTAATTGCATTAGCTGTATGCAGCCATGCCATTTTGGCAAGCTCGTTTGCGACATATTGCCAGAAAGCTGCCTATCATGTATGCAGCATTGGCAAGGAGCCGCAAATAATGTCAACCAATCCCGATGCGCCGAAAACCACGGTCGAGACCATTCAGGCCGAAATCCTTCGGCGCATCTGCTTTCTCGACTACAAGCCGGGGGACCAGTTGAAGGAGGCTGAACTGGCCACCGAATTCGGTGTCAGCCGCACCCCGGTGCGCGACGCGCTCAGCCGGATCAGCCATCTGGGCCTGGTCGAGACCCGAAACGGCGTCGGCACTGTGGTTGTCGCCCTGACGGATACGCAGATCCGCCATGTCTATGACATGCGGTTGGAACTGGCGGGGCTCATCGGCCGCGTATCGCCGAATGCCATCACCGATCGGCACCGACAGTCGGTCAAGGCGATGCTGGCAACCGCACACGCCTTGAGCGGGCACTTCGACGTCCGCCGATATGTCGAGGTCAACCATGACCTGCACGAACTGATCGCCAGCCTGATCGGCAACGAAACGCTGCGGGCGTTCTGGTGGCAGACCTACTACCAGGCGGCCAGCACCTGGCACCGCGTAGGC
Organism: uncultured Roseovarius sp.; assembly: GCF_947259555.1. Classification (GTDB taxonomy): domain Bacteria; phylum Pseudomonadota; class Alphaproteobacteria; order Rhodobacterales; family Rhodobacteraceae; genus Roseovarius. Next base: position 6,529 of record NZ_CAMYMD010000004.1, on the reverse strand, counting down.
ACCCTCTTGGGGGCAGATGCCGCGCAGGCACTGCAGGCGGAATTGCTCGATGTCGCCACCGCACTGGAGCATGACGACGCAGAGGCCATCGGATACATCCAGCGCACCCATATTGGATACGGCTACAAACGGATCAAAACGCGTATACTCGGGTCCGAGGAGGTTTGAGGCCGGTCATAGGGCGATGGGCTGGGACTTTCCCAGAGCGGACTTTCGCCAAGACGTCCACTGCTGCGGCGCAGCCGCTCCGGAGAGGACTTTCGGCCAAGATCAAGGCCGGCAACATATCAATCTGTCTTGGGCGCCGCTGCCGATCCGGCGAGCAGGCCTCCGTCGATGTTAAGCTCGGCCCCGGTCATGTAGGCCGCCTCATCCGAGGCCAGCATGACCGCAAGCGCCGCGACCTCGTCGGGCTCGCCGAACCGGCGCAGCGGGGTGTCCGCGACCAAAGCCGCCATGCGCGCCGCGCGGTCGGGGCCGGTGCCCAGCATAGGCTCCCACATCGGGGTCAGTACGGCGGCCGGGTGGATCGAGTTGCAACGGATATTGAGCCCCTGTTCGGCGCAGTAAAGAGCGACCGACTTCGTGTGATTGCGCACCGCGGCCTTGGACGACGCATAGGCTGCCGCGGCCGGGATGCCTACGAGCCCCGAGCGGGATGAGATATTGATGATCGACCCCGCGCCTCTGGGGCGCATCGCGCGGATCGCGTAACGGCATCCGAGAAAGGTCCCGTCCAGATTGACCGCATGCACCGCGCGCCAGTCCTCGAGGCTGGCAGTCTCCGGATCGTGGGCACGCATGGCCTCGTCAAATCCGGTGATGCCTGCGTTGTTCACCACTACATCGCATTCGGGCCAAACCTCTGCCAGGGCCTCCCAGTCCTTCTCGGAGGACACGTCGAGGCGCAGCGCCTGCCCACCAACCTCGCGGGCCACGTCGGCGGCGCTATCTGCATCCTTGTCGGTCACCATGACGGTCGCGCCCTCGCGGGCAAAGGCCCTTGCGATCGCGGTGCCAATGCCGCGCCCCGCGCCAGTGACGATGCAGGTCTTGGTGTTCAATCGAGGCATGGCCTTCCTTTCAGTTCAAGGCGCGTTCATCTCGCGGAAGTCTCAAGCATTTTTTCCCCTGGAAAGAAACGCAGGATGGCCACGAGGCCCAGAAAGGTTCGGGCCATCCTTCACAGTTGAGTAACTGCAACCTCATTCTACGCCGTTTCGCTCAGTCAGATAAGCACAGCTTGTTGCCGTCAAGGTCTCTCACATAGGCCGAGAATTTCGGCCCACGCTGAGTGGGCACGCCTTCGCAGGTGCCGCCAAGCTCCAGCGCCAGACTGTGCATCCTTTCGACGTCTTCCCTTGTGCCCACGCAGAAGCCCACCATCGTGCCATTCCCGTTGGTCGCCGGCTTTTCGTCGAAGGGTATCGCAACGGCGAAGGCAAAACCCTCGCCAAGCCAATAGGTCATCCGGTCCGAGGGCGTCATGCTCTGTAGACCAGCGCCTTCGAAAAAAGCGTCGTAGAAGGCCTGAGATGCGTGCATGTCGTTCGTTCCGACGACGAAGTAGTTCATTTTCACAATAGTATCTCCGATAGAATTGACGGTTCTGGTGCTGGCTTTTTGCGAGCCTATCACATCACGACGACATTGCCGCGCTTGTGCCCGGCTTCGACATAGGCGTGCGCCTCGACGAGGTCGGACAGCGGGTAGACCCGGTCCATGACCGGGGAGAGACGGTCTTGGTCAATCTGGGTCAGGATCTCGGACAGCATGGCCCGCAGGCGCTGCGGCTTTTCCAGGCCTGCGGCCGCGAACAGGGCGCGTTTCCGGCCCACAAGGCGCGAGAGCAGGATCGCGGGCAAACGCCCCAGCGTCAGCACCGGGCAGAGGTAACGCCCCGCCTCGGCCAGCGCAGGCTTCGCGGCCGAGAAAGACGCGACGCCCAGCGTGTCAAAGATCACGTCATAGGCGGCACCGGGCCGCAAGGCCTCTTCCCTTGCGTAGTCGATCGCGTGGGTGGCCCCAAGGGATACGACAAGATCGGCGTTGCGCGCGCTGCAGGTGGCCGTCACCTCTGCGCCCATGTTGACGGCGATTTGCACCGCTGCGCTGCCGAGGCTGCCGGCCCCGCCCAAGATCAGGACGCGGTCGCCGCTTTGGACCTGGCCGAGATTCCGCAAGAAATGCCAGGAGGTCAGCACGCCGTCACACAGTGTCGCCGCATCCTGATGCGACAGCGCTTTCGGCTTTGGCATCAGAACCCCGTCCTCGTCGAGGCAGATGTGGCTCGCATTGGCGCCGAAGCGCATCCCGGCCTCGCCAAAGACCATATCGCCCGGCGCAAAGCGGCTGACCTTGTCGCCGACCGCGATCACCTCGCCCGACAGGCCTGTGCCGGACAGCCCGTTGCGTGGACGCCGCAGGCCAAGGAACGGGCGCGCAAACAGCGGCTCGCCCTTGCGCATCATGCCGTCGGCCCGCGTCACGGCAGAGGCACGGATACGGATCAGCACCTCGGTCGGGCCGGGCTGCGGCATGGGGAGCGTGACGGGCGTCAGGGTTTCGGGTCGGCCGTAGCGCGGAATGTGCCAGGCGGTGCGCGTCGCAGTCATTGGGAACCTCCTCGGTCTCTCTAGGCGTGCCAAAGGGAATACAGGTTTCTTTTTGCTCCGGGGAGTGACTAAGGTGGACCACAGTGGTTCACAAACGATCCGGGTGGTCATGGATTGGAAATCCCTTCCGGCCTTTCTGGCTGTTGCGCGTGCCGGCTCGCTTCGAGCCGCGGCGGAGCAGTTGGATGGCACCCACCCAACTCTCCGTCGCCAGGTCGAGGCGCTCGAGGCGCAGTTGGGCACCCAGCTCTTCCGGCGGGGCGCAGATGGCTTGTCCCTGACCGCTGCCGGGCAACGCCTGCTGCCGCAAGCGCTTGACGCCGAGGCAGCACTGCTCAAGGGGTTCAACGCGGTGCAAGGGCTCGACCGCGAGGCATCCGGCCGCATCCGCCTGTCGGCCGACCCGATGACAGCGCATTACCTGCTGGCCCCGGTTCTGGCCGAATTCGCCGCGCTTTATCCCGAGATCGAGATCGAATTGCGTCTTGCCTACACACTGGACTCGATTGCCCGGAATGAGACCGATGTCTCGATTCGCCACGCCGCCGAGATCGAGGACGATGCGGTCGGCCGGAAACTCTTTCCCTTGTCCATCGGCGTGGTGGCCTCGCGCGACTACATCGACCGCGCGCTGCCGGGGGCGGGCCGCAAGGGGCAAGGGTTGAGCTGGATCGGATATGGCGACGTGCCCGAGCTTGCGGCCATGATCGCGGCCTCGGCCTTCCCCGAGGCGCGGGTCCGCCACTCTGTGCCCGACCCGGAAATGCACCTGCACCTTGTCCGCGCGGGCGCGGGGATGACGTTCCTTGCGACCTGGGTCACGTCGGTCTTCCCCGAGCTGCAACGCGTTCCGGGCACCGAACTCGACCAGCGTCGCGCGACCTGGGTTCTCCTGCACGGCGAGCTGCGCCGGGTGCGCCGGGTCCGGCTCTTCGTCGATTACCTGTGCGACGCGCTCCTGGAACGACGCGCGGCGTTCTTGGGCTCTTGATCCGGTGGGGAGTCCCCTTGGGGCCGGGTTGCATAGTCAGGCTACTATCAGCCGTAAGCCGACCTCGTACTGCAACATGTACGAAGGTCCGGAATTTTCTGATGCTGCCATTCAAGAGCAGTCTTCTTCGTCTATCTCGTGATTATCCGGGGAGACAGCGGCACTCGTCGGCTGCCGCTGCCACGTTTCATTTGGTGGGTATATGGTTGGCCTTCGGCGCCTATTCCGCTGCCTGGGCCGTGGAATAGGTCCACACATTCGCTGCGAAAGCCGGGTCGAGATCGGTTTCAGCGACATGGTTCGTGTAGTTCGACAAGGTTTTCAGCGCTGTGCCGAGAATGACTTCGAGGATGGTTTGCGGTGTGTATCCTGCCTTCAGAAAGGTCCCGATCTGATCGTCGGCGGGCCACCCACGGCTTTCGTTGACTATGATTGCGAACTGGCGCAGGGCCTCCAGCTTGCTGTCCGCGATGGGTGTATCATTCCGCAGCGCCATGATGACGTCCTCAGGAACCCCGCTCATCTGTGACAGTGTTGTATGGGCGGCCATACAGTATTTGCAGCCGTTCAGCCGATTGTTGGTCATCAGGATGATCTGGCGTTCGGTTTCTGACAGATCTGTTTTGCCGAAAATGTTGGAAAGCGTTGTGTACCCCTCAAGGATGGTAGGGGCTTCGGCCATGGTGGCGTAGAGGTTAGGTACGAAACCATAACCTTTCAGGGCGGCCTGGAGGATTGGTTTTGCGTCTGCGGGAGCGGACTCCATCGTGTGCGTAGGAAAGTCTTTCATTGTTTTGTCCTTGTTTTTGGATTGGTCAGTCAGGTGAGAAATCGTTTGTTTGGTAGCCCTGCCAAACTGTTGTGCCAGTGCGCGCGTCGCCTCTTTCGCTGCGATGACCGAACGGTCATGCCGTGCGTCCTTGAACTCTTGATATTCTATGGCAACCGTCTGGATATTCGCGCTGTCGACGCCGAAGTAATGAGCGCAGGCGGCAATGGCGGGGTCCAGTGCGTTCATGTGCGCCCGCGGCCCGCCGGGTTCAAATCCGAACTCGCCACGCGACGACAGCACGACGAGTTGCTTGTCCTTCAGGATCGGTTCGATCGGGAAATCGCCGCGCGCCAGATCAAAAGAGAAAGTCCGGCCGATCCGTGCAACGTGATCAATCCAGCCTTTCAAAGCGGCAGGCATCCCGTAATTGTACATCGGAGCACCCAGTACTATGATATCCGCAGCCACAACCTCGTCGATCAGCGCATCGGAAAGTGCCAGCCGGTCGGCCATCCAGTCCTCGCGTGCCTCGGGCGGGGTAAAGGCCGCGTGAATAAAGCGGTGATCGATTGCCGGAACCGGGTCCTGCCCGATATCGCGGGTAATCACCTTTGCGTGCGGATTAGTATTCAATAATTCGGTCGTGAACAGCGTTGTCAGCATGCGCGTCAGGGAACGGTCTTGCTGTTGGGCGCTGGCGTCGATGCGAAGCAGGGTAGTCATGGTTTTCTCCTGTGGGTGGGGGCGATTTATTTCGCGCCGGTTGCCATGAAAGAGGCGGGCGACCCGGGCATCTGTGCGAACCGCCCCCCATTTCCGAAATTCTGGATCAGAGATCGCTCACGGGGGAGTTCACGATACCGGGCCACTTGGCGTTGGCCCCCGCGATAACCGCCTCCGGTTCTTCGCGGTATTTCGCCAGAATCGCGGCGTTCACGAAAAGATAGAGCTTGCCCTCGACGATATCGGCATAGCGGACATCACCATCCAGTTTCTTTCCGACGAAGACGCCAAACGCACAGAAGCCTCCGAATTGCGGCAGGTAGCGTGTCGGGCTCGCCTCGAACGCCTGCTTTGCCGCCGCAGAGGCGAAGTAGTAGTCGATGCCGTCATGGCTCGCGGTGAGTGAGGCGTCGCCGGTCAACGGCCCCTGGTCGCCGAACATCGACACCGGGTCGACCCCGTGCAGGCCCAGCGGTTGCCCGGCGAGGGTAGTGCCGTTGACGACGTTGTATTCGTCGGCGGCATAAGCCCATGTCGCAAGGGTGAGCGTGGCAGCCGAGGCGACCGTGAGGATGGTTGCCCAGTTCGCGATGTCCTTGTTGAGTTGGGGTTTCATTGGACGTCTCCTTCTTGGTTGATTGATTGGGTATGGGGAAGAAAGCTCAGCTTGCGGCGGCGATGCGTTTCACGGCATCGTCCGTCCACCACACGCCGTTGGCGACCATGCGGAAATTGATGATTGCGGCGAGGTATCCATCGCCCTCGGGCACCTTGGCCCCCGCCGTGGCATCGCGGACGACGGCCACTTCGTAGCCAAGCTCCAACAACTCGTAGAGATGCGCCTGCGTGCAGAGGTTGGCGGACATGCCCGCCAAAATGACCTTGTCGATGCCACGCTTGCGCATCTGCAGGTTCAGGTCGTTCTGCGCCGGGCTGTAGACCTTGTGCGGCGAACAGACGATGGTTTCGCCGTCCTCGATGTACTTCTTGTATTGCGGCATCCAGTCGGCGCCAGAGCCTTCAAAGTTGTCGAGGTTGAGCGGGCCGAGACGGTCGAACATGCCGATCGAGTGCATCGTCTTTTCCAGCGTGCCCTCGAAGTGCCAGTCATGGTCGTGCGGATAGTAGTAGTGGGGCGATATGAAGACCGGCATGCCGGCCGCCTTGGCGGCGGCGAAGAGGCGCTCGATATTGTCCACTGTGCCCTGCTCGGTCACGCTTTCACCGACGACGCCCCAGGTGACGCCATCCTCGGACAGAAAGTCGATCTGCGGATCAGTGACGACGAGCGCGGTGCGCCCGGGGTCGATCTCCATGTCGATCTGCGGCAGGCTCGGTGTCTCGGGGTCGGCGTAATAGGCGCGGGCCTCGTCGGTGGCCGCGTTGGCGGCCCCGCCAGTCAGAGCCGCGGCCCCGGCGGCGGCCCCG
>NZ_CAMYMD010000003.1 GCF_947259555.1 uncultured Roseovarius sp. | reverse complement strand
GGCCCCGGCCGAAGCGGCGCCCAAGGCCGCGCCCCCGCCCCGGGCGCAAGAGCCAAAGGCGGCCAAGCCCTCACCCAAACCTGCCGCCAAGGCGGACACCAAGCCAGAGGCCGAGCCCGCCCCGGCCACTCAGGTCAGTCGCGTCAAGGCAATCATCCCCGCGGGTCAGCCCTTGCCGCCCCAACCCTCGGCCAATGAAATCGACCCGGAGGCGCTGGCAAAGGTGAGCGAGATCGAAAAGAAAGCCAAGAAACTGACCCTGATGGAGCTGACAGAGCGCACATGCAAATGGCCCGTCGGTGACCCCGCAACACCGAATTTCTGGTTCTGCGGCTTGCCCGTGCAATCCGGCAAGCCCTATTGCGATGCCCATGTCGGCGTCGCCTTCCAGCCGATGAGCAGCCGCCGCGATCGCAAGCGTTAAGACCGAAGAGCGCTTAGATCGTAGACCGTATCAACGTCGCGCAAGGGGCGCACGAACGCGACGCGCTCATCCGGCAGGCTGTTGATCGAATCGCGAAGCGCGTGTTCACTCGACCAGCGCACGCCGTCGAACAGCGAGGCAGGGATGCGGCCCGTGCGCTGCATCCCCACCAGCCAGAATCCACCGTCCAAGGCCGGGCCGAAGACCACCGCATGAGAGCCGAGCACTGCGAAAGCCTCTGCGATATGGGCCCGCGTAATCCCTGGAATATCGGCCCCCACAATGCAAACCGGCCCGGGGGGCAAACCGCGCAAAAGCCGCCCCATCCGATCCCCGAGATCGCCCCGCCCTTGCGGCACGCGGCGCAAATGCACAGGCCAGACGCGGCTCTGCATGCCTTCGTGATCGGGGCTGACCGCAAGTGACACCTGCCAGCGGGGGTCTTCAACCTCGCGCAGCAGGCGCGCGACCTGATGGCGAAACCACCACGCCGCACCAATCATCCCGATATCGCGGCCAAGACGGGTCTTGACCCGTCCGGGGCGCGGCTCTTTCACCATGACGACAAGATGCCGTCGCATCAGGCAAAGTAATCGCGCAGAATGCGGGCATAAATCGTCTTGAGCTGGTGGATCTGCGCAATCTCGACGCGCTCGTCGACCTGATGCATGGTCCGCCCCACAAGTCCGAATTCGACAACCGGGCAATGATCCTTGACAAAACGGGCATCCGACGTGCCCCCGGTCGTGGAGAGCACCGGTGTGACATTGGTCTCGGCTTGCACGGCTGCTGCCACCAGATCCGACAGAGGCCCCGGCGGCGTCAAAAAGCTCTCACCCGAGACCTTGACCCGCATCTCGCCCGTCACGTCGAACTCCGCGCAGACCCGGTCCAGCTCGCCTTGCATCCAGTCGGTCAACTGCTTGCCATCATGCGCGTCGTTGAAACGAATATTCACCGTCGCACGGCACGCGGCCGGGATCACGTTGGTGGCGGGGTTGCCAGTGTCCATGGTGACAACCGCAAGGGTCGAAGGGTCAAAATGCTCGGTCCCCTCGTCCAGGGTATGCGAGGCCAGCCGGTCCATCAGACGCGCCATGGCGGGCAGCGGGTTGCGCGCGCGGTGCGGATAGGCGGAATGGCCCTGAACCCCTGTGATCGTGAACCATGCCGAGAGCGAGCCACGCCGCCCGATCTTGATCATCTCGCCCATGTTTTCCGGGCATGTCGGCTCGCCCACAAGACAGGCAGCCATGCGCTCGCCCTGGTCCTCCATCCAGTCGAGCAGGGCAATCGTGCCATCCACCGACGCCCCCTCCTCATCGCCGGTAATCGTCAGGATCAGCGCGCCATCCGGCGGGGTGTCGGTGACATGATCCACCGCCGCCGCGACAAAAGCGGCGACACCCGATTTCATGTCGGTCGCGCCGCGGCCCCAAAGAGACCCGTCTTTCTCGACCGCGCCAAAGGGCGGCACGCTCCACGCGTCGGCATCCCCGACGGGCACGACATCTGTATGACCGTTAAAGCCGAATGTCCGCGCCGCGCCCTTCTCGCCCCACCGGGCAAACAGGTTGGCGACACCTCCTCGATCAACCCGGACACAGTAAAACCCGGCATCGCTCAGCAGCTCTTGCAAAAGTTGCAGCGCGCCGCCTTCGTCCGGGGTCACTGAGGGGCAGCGGATCAGATCGGCGGTCAGGCGGGCGGGGTCGAGAGGGGATTGAGGCATGGTATGTCCTGTCACGTCACGTTTCCGCCGAGGTAGCGCGGATCGCACAGGAGCGCAAATGCGACCCCGTGACCAGTTTGCACGCTTGGCAAAGCATTGAGCGAATTAGCCTTAACACTAAAGCGAGAATTTGGTATCCAAAGAGAGTCAATAAAAAACCCGAGGCAGGGCAAGACAGAATACGGGCCACAAGATCCGCAAAGGACCAAGGCCCCGACATCCGGGCAGAGCCGTGCGTCGTCAGGCAAGGACGTACGTTTTCGCCACGTATCAGGATCGGACGACCCCTTTGGGGTGTCGTGTAGCACTGTGATTTTGCGGCCTCGCAACAAGAAATGGGGCAGAGCATGGTCACGGCGTCGAAACTCCCGGTCAACGGCAACGCATCCGCAATGGATATGGCCGAGACCATCTTTGGCGATGGTGTAACGGTCGTCAGCGCCAGCTATACGGGCGACGCGCGATCCTCTGGCATTTACAGCAACGGCGACAGCATCGCGCCCGGCGTGACACCGTCAGACAGCGGCGTGATCCTGTCGACCGGGCGCGCGTCCGACTTCACCAACTCCGCCAGCAATGGGCCACCCTGGGCCTGGTGGCTCAACAATGACGCCAACCAGAACGACAACACCAGCACCAATACCAGCGGTGTGAACAACGATCCGGCGTTCAATGCCGTCGTCGGAGCCCCGACCTTCGACGCCGCCTTCATCGACGCCGATTTCATTCCCACTGGCGACGTGATGAGCATGCAGTTCGTCTTTGCGTCAGAGGAATATCCCGAATTCACCACAAGCCAGTTTCAGGACTCCGTCGGGGTCTGGGTCAATGGCAGCTTTGTCCCGATCAGCGTTGGCAGCGGCGACACCGCACCCAACAACATCAATGACGAATCCAATGCAAACCTGTTCGTCGACAACACCGAAAGCGATTTCAATTCCGAGATGGACGGGTTTACCCTGACCATGAGCCTGACCATTCCGGTCAATCCCGGCGAGGTCAATTCGATCCGGATCGGCATCGCCGACGTGAACGACGCCAATTACGACTCGAATCTGCTGATCGCGGCGGACAGCGTTCAGACCACGCTTGTCGCAATGGACGATACGACCAAGCTGTTTCCCGATGGGACCAAGACCCTCGACCTGCTGGGAAATGACATCAACAACACCGCCGGCACCCTGACGATCACCCACCTGAATGGACAGAGCGTGGCGGCCGGCGATACCGTCACCCTCAATTCGGGCCAGCAACTCCAGCTCAACGCCGACGGCACGATCGACGTGATCGGCGATGGCGACACGGAAGAGTTCAATTTTACCTACGAGGTAGAGAGCAGCACCGGTGAGACGGATGTCGGCTTTGTCAATGTCGACTCGGTTCCGTGCTTTGTGGCCGGCACCCTGATCCGCACGCCCTCCGGCGAGGTCGCGGTCGAGACGTTGCAACCCGGTGATCTGGTAGTGACCCAGGACGAAGGGGCACAGCCGCTGCGCTGGATCGGACGGCGGCAGGTCGCCGCGCAAGGCGCGTTCGCTCCGATCCACATCGACGCGGGCACCTTTGGCCGACATCGCGACCTGCTGTTGTCGCCGCTGCACAGGGTCTTGATCCGGGACAGTCTCGCCGAATTGCTCTTTGGCGAGGGCGAGGTCTTGATAGCCGCCCGCGATCTGGTCAATGATCGCTCGGTGTGCCGGGTCGAGGGCGGCACAGTGGACTATGTCCATATTCTCTTTGATCGGCATCAGGTGGTCTTTTCCGAAGGACTGGCGACCGAGAGCTTTCTGCCTGGGCCGCAAACCGCCCGCAGTTTCGAGGCAGAGATTGTCGCCGAGATATGCGCCCTGTTCCCCGAAATAGACCCGGAGACAGGGACCGGCTACAGCCCCGCCGCCCGGCGCATGCTCAGGCGCTACGAGGCCCGGCTCCTGCTGGCGCACGGTGAGGCGGCCTGAACGATGGGCTGGATCGGGTTCTCAGATCAGACCGGGGGGCGCTTTGCCCTCGAAGGGCTCGACGCCCCATGCCCCGCGCAGACCGCCCCACCGGGTGAGTGCGCGCTGATGCCGCGCGGCACCCTGATGGTCGAAACACGCCTCTCCTCCGATGGCCGCCCCCAGACTTTGCTTGCCTTCAGCCGCAGCCACCCGTGGAGCGGCGGATTCTCCCTTCAGGCGCTGCCCGGTGGCGGGATTGTCCTTGTCGAGACCCAAGCCAGCGACATGCGTCACGCGACGCTGCCCTACCTTGCCGACGATCGCACCGATACCCTACGCCTGACCTATTGCTGGGATGCGCCCGCGCGGTGGGGGCGCCTGTCCCTCGAGCGCCCCGAGATGGACCGCGTCCACTCCATTGCCCTGCCGCCGCCGCACCCGATGCCGCTTGCCGATATGCGCACGGTCCTCACCGATCCGCGCCAGAGGAAAATGGACCCCGACGTGATCTTCGCGGCCCTCTCAACCCGAATAGAGCCGATCGGCCCAATGCCCGGGCTGACCGCGGGCGTGCCGGTCTGCACCCCCAACGGCTACGTCCCGGCCGGCCGCATCAAGCGGGGGGATCTGGTGATTACGGATGACGGGCAAACCGTTCCGGTGCTGCAAGCGATCGAGCGGCGGGTGCCTGCCATGGGCAGCTTTCGGCCTGTACGCCTGCGCGCACCCTATTTCGGGCTACGGCGGGATATCGTCGTCGCACCGCAACAGCGCCTTGTGATCCGGGGGTCCGAGGTGGAATACCTGTTCGGTTCAGAGGCCGTCCTGGTGCCCGCGCGCCATCTGGTGAACGGGTTTTCCGCGCTCTACGCCGACAGCCCGCAGATTGTCGGCTACCACCATCTGCTGCTGCCCGGTCATGAAGAGATACTGGCGGCCGGCACCCGCACCGAAAGCCTCTATATCGGACGCATGCGACGCAACCCCGAATTGCTGCGCGCCAGCGTGTTGTCAGAGTTCGACCGCTCCCGCCTGCCCGAGCATCCCCGTCCGGTCTGGCCAGTGCTCAAGCCTTACGAAGCGATCACATTGGCGATGAACCGCGCCGCCTGACATAGCCGAGCCTATTCGAAAAAAGGCGTCATCTGCGCCACGATCACCGCGTTCTCATCGAGCGCGCGCTGCATCAGGGCACGTTCTTCGTCAGTGACGTCATGCCCCTCGGCCTCTCGCTCGGCAAGTGTTCCATAGCCCGACACATCGAGCGGCGCCGTATCGGCCTGCTTGAGAATGGCCACCGTCTCACGCACGGCCTCGGCCTCGTCGACACCAGAGGCAAAGACCATGAGCGCAGCGCCAATGGCCTTGTCCGGCAAGCCGTCACCAGATTTGCGGCCGATCTCAACGAGCAGGGTAAACACCTGCTGTTTTTTTGGCGCCTTGCCTGTTTCGCTCATACCCGACCCTCCGTCGCGCGCAGCCGTGGGCCAAGCAAACCCCAAAGTCAAGCGCACACCGGGTTTCCTTCCCCCCGCCCGACAGTTACCTTGCAGCCCATCATCAGGAGGAGGCGCAGATGAAAAAGATCAAGGATATGGTGGCCGAGGCCAACGCAATGGTCGATCACGCCCCCGCGTCAGAGATGCTGGATCTGCTCGGGAAAGAGGGCGTGACCTTTGTCGATTTGCGCGATCCGCGCGAACTGGAACGCGACGGGATGATCCCGGGCGCCTTTCATTGCCCGCGCGGCATGCTCGAATTCTGGATCGACCCCGAGAGCCCCTATGCCAAGCCACAGTTCCAAAGCGGCGACCGGTTCGTCTTTTACTGCGCGTCCGGCTGGCGCTCGGCCCTCTCGGCGCGCACCGCGCAAGATATGGGATTGGAGAATGTCAGCCACGTGAGCGACGGCTTCAAAGGTTGGCAGGCCGCCGGCGGCCCCATCGGCGAAAAGCCCAAGAAGAACTGAGGCGCGTCAAGTGCAACGCCGTTACCGGCGCGAAACGCCCCCTTGCAATCGCTTGACCCTTTGAGCAACCTGCCGCCAAATTCCATCGGGGGCAGGATATCATGTCGGGCAAGGTCATCGTCATCGGCGCAGGCATCTGCGGGCTGAGCGCCGCAATCTGGCTGCGGCGCGCGGGCCATGACGTGACCCTGCTTGACAAGGACGGCCCGGGCGCGGGGGCGTCGCAGGGCAATGCCGGGCTCCTGGCGCAATGGGCCATCGTGCCGGTCAACACCCCCGATCTCATTCCCACCGCGATCAAATATCTCAGCAATCCGCGCTCGCCGCTGTTCCTGCAATGGTCCTACCTGCCGCGCCTGCTGCCGTGGCTCTGGCAATTCACCCGCAACGCCACCCCCGAGGGCACCCGCCGCATGGTCGAGGGGCTGATCCCCATCGTCGGCGACAGCGTCGATCAGCACCGCGCGCTGGTGCGCGGCACGCCGGCCGAAAAATGGCTCGCCACCAGCGATTTCGCCTATGCCTATCCCAGCCGCGCCGGTTTTGAGGCCGACAGCTACTCGTGGGAGATGAAGCGCGCCGCCGGGCATATCCCCGAGCTGATCGAAGGGGCGGCGGTGCAAGAGGTCGAGCCGATGCTGGGCCCCGCCACCCAATGCCTCGCCCTGCTCAAGGGCCACGGCCATATCCGCGACCCGCTCGCCTACATGGCCGACCTCGCCAAGGTTTTGGAGTCAGAGGGCGGGCAGTATCGCCGCGCCGAGGTGCAGGATATCACCCTCACCGACGGGCGCATCACCGGCGTCGTGACGGATCAAGGGACACTGCCCTGCGATACGGCTGTTCTCGCGGCGGGCATCTGGTCGAAACCGCTGATCGCCAAACTCGGGCTCAAGGTGCCGCTAGAGGCCGAACGCGGCTATCACCTGCATTTCAAGACCCCCTCGCAGATGCCGCGCCACCCGCTGATGATCTCCAGCGGCAAATTCGCGGTCAACCCGATGGCCCATGGGCTGCGCTGCGCAGGCACCGTGGAACTGGGCGGCATCACCAAGGGGCCATCGCGCGCGCCGCTCGATCTCATCCGCCGGGTCTCGGCGCAGGTCTTCCCGGATCTGACCTATGACAGCGTCGAGGAATGGATGGGCTTTCGCCCCTCGACCCCGGACAGCCTGCCGCTGATCGGCGAAATCGGCGGCACCGGCGTACACGCCGCTTTTGGCCACCAGCATATCGGCCTGACAGCAGGACCCAAGACCGGGCGGCTCATCGCCGACATGATCGCCGGACGCCGCCCCAATATCGACCTCGCCCCCTACGACGCCAACCGCTTCAACTAAGCGCGCCCGCGATCTTCAAAAGATCGCGGTCCGAAATCCTTTCAGGATTTCGGCACCCCTCACTCGTAGCTGCGCAAATCCTCGATCACCTTGCCGTCATTGGGCAGGCTGCCCGGCGGCACCACCTCGATCCGGCCCTTGAGCTTGAGCACCTCGCTCACCGCCCCGGCATAATGATCGGCCTCGCCCCCGGTGGCCTCGATCCGCACAGTCATCACGTCGGCCTCACCCTCGCGGCTGGCAATCACCCGGGCGCGCGAAATCGTGTCGTGTCGCGCGACCAAAGCCGCCACCTGTTCGGGGCGCACGAACATGCCCTTGATCTTGGTGGTCTGATCGGCGCGGCCCATCCAGCCCTTGATGCGCATATTGCTGCGCCCGCAGGGGCTTTGCCCCTCCATCACCGCGCTCAGATCGCCGGTGGCGAAGCGGATCAGCGGATAATCGGGGTTGAGCGTGGTCACCACCACCTCGCCCACCTCGCCGGCGGCGACCGGATTGCCGGTGCCGGGGGTCACGATCTCGACGATCACGCCCTCGTCCACGATCATCCCCTCCTGCGCCGCACTCTCATAGGCGATATTGCCCAGATCGGCAGTGGCGTAGCATTGCAGGCATTGAATCCCACGCTCCGCATATTCCGCGCGCAGCGACGGGAAGAGCGCACCGCCCCCCACCGCCGCCTTGGTGATCCTGAGGGCCAGCCCCATCTCCTCGGCCTTGTCGAGAATGACCTTGAGGTAATCGGGCGTGCCCGCATAGGCGGTAACACCCACGTCATGCGCGGCGCGCGCCTGCAACTCGGTCTGGCCGGTGCCGGCAGGCAGCACCGCCGCCCCCACCGCCCGCGCGCCGTTCTCAAAGATCATGCCCGCAGGCGTCAGGTGATAGCCAAAGCAATTCTGCACGATATCGCCCCGCCCGACGCCGCAGGCATGCAGAAATCGGCCCATCCGCCACCAATCATGGCTGACGCCCCCCGGCTCATAGATCGGGCCGGGGGATTGAAAAATATGGGCAAATCCTGCGGCAGGCAGGCCGGTCAGCCCGCCAAACGGCGCCGCCGCGCCCTGCGCGCGCCCCAGATCGGATTTGCGCAACACCGGCAGCGCCGAGAGCGCCGCCGCATCCGTGACCCGCTGCGCCTCCACCCCGTCCAAGGCCCCATTATAGCCCGGCAAGCCTTGCGCCCGCGCGATCTGCGCAGGCAGGTCGCGGGCCAGCGCCTCGGCGCGGTCTGCGGCGCTGCGGGTCTCTTGGGCGTCGAAATAGTCGGTCATGCCATCATCCTCTGGCGTGGGTCTCGGGAAATGCGAACAGGCTCACGCCAGCCAGCGCTTGCGGCGGCGATAGCTGCGCACATCGCGAAAGCTCTTGCGCCCCTCATCCGACATGCCAAGGTAGAATTCCTTGACGTCGGGGTTCTCGCGCAGGTCATTGGCTGGGCCGTCCATCACCACCCGGCCCGATTCCAGAATATAGCCGTAATGCGCGAACCGCAGCGCGACGTTGGTGTTCTGCTCAGCCAGCAAAAAGGTATAGCCCTGCTGCTCGTTGAGCGATTTCACGATGCTGAAAATCTGCTCCACCAGCTGCGGGGCCAGCCCCATCGACGGCTCGTCCAGCAGGATCGTCTCGGGGCGGCTCATCAGCGCGCGCCCGATCGCCACCATCTGCTGCTCCCCGCCCGAGGTATAGCCCGCCTGTGACTTGCGGCGTTCCTTGAGGCGTGGGAAATAATCGTAGACCATGTTCAGATCGGCATCTATCTCACCGCGGCTCACGCCCCGCGTATAGGCCCCGGTCAGCAGGTTCTCCTCGACGGTCAGATGCTCGAAGCAATGCCGCCCCTCCATCACCTGCACCACGCCCTTTTTCACCAGGTCCGAGGTCAGCAGATCCTGCACCCGTTCGCCGCGATAGTGGATCGTGCCCTTGGTCACCTCGCCGCGCTCGGATTTCAGCAGGTTCGAGATCGCCTTCAGCGTCGTGGTCTTGCCCGCCCCGTTGCCGCCCAGCAGCGCTGTGATGCCACCCTTGGGCACGCTCAGGCTCACGCCCTTGAGCACGAGGATCACGTGATTGTAGATCACCTCGATATTGTTGACCTCGAGAAGGGTCTCGTCACTCGGGCTTGCATCCAGCATCAAAGCTCTCCGTCGCAGACAGACAGGGACCGCCCCGCCGTCATCTTTCCAAAAATACTCAAGCGCCCCGGCCGCGGCATGCACCGCGACCGGGATAGGATGATCCGGCTCAGCAGCCCGGCTCGATCCCGTTCTCTTCGGCAAACTGCGCCGAATCCTCGGCCACCAGCTTGGAGATGATCTCCTGATCCGACTGGTAATAGTCAGTGATCAGGGTGAACTCACCGGCCTCGGCATCCCATTGCGACACGGCGCCAAAGCCGTTGCCACCGTGGTTCTCGCAGGACACCTTGAACTCCGGCCCGAAGTTGGGCAGGCCCAGCGCCGCCATCTTCTCTTCGGTCATCTCCAGGTTCTCCATGCCGTCGCGCATCTGGGCGGCATTGACCGCACTCACGCCGTGCATCTCCTGCGCGGTCTTGATCGCCTCGGCGGCCAGCATCGCGGCATACATGCCCCGGTTATAGAGCACGCTGCCGATCTGATCGCCCGCACCCGCAGCATTGCCGGTGCCCACGACATGTTCCTGAATGTCCGCGTAAACCGGGTAATCGTCGCCCAGGTTGTGGAAAGTCAGCGCCTTGTAGCCATTGGCCCGGTCGCCCGCCGGTTTCACGTCATTCTCAGAGCCCGACCACCAGATGCCGATGAACTGATCCATCGGAAAGCGGATGTTCACGGCCTCCTGGATGGCGACCTGGTTCATCACGCCCCAGCCCCACATGATCACATTGTCAGGCTTCTCGCGACGGATTTGCAGCCATTGCGATTTCTGCTCCTGACCGGGATGGTCGACCGGCAGCAGCGTCAGCTCAAAGCCATGCTTTTCGGCGAGGTTTTCCAGCGTGCGAATGGGCTCCTTGCCATAGGCCGAGTTGTGATAGACCAGCGCGATCTTGCGGCCCGAGATATCACCGCCATTCTCGTTCAGGATATGGGTGATCGCGTGGCTCGCCCCGTCCCAGTAGTTGGCGGGATAGTTGAACACCCACTTGAACACCGCGCCATTCTTGGCCGAGGTGCGGCCATAGCCCATCGTATGAAGCGGGATGCCGTCGGCGGTCGCCTTGGGAATCAGCTGATAGGTGATGCCCGTCGAAAGCGGCTGATAGACCAGCGCGCCGTCGCCGGCGTTCTTGGTGGCCTCGTAGCACTCCACGCCCTTCTCGGTGTTGTAACCGGTCTCGCATTCCACGAGGTTGATCATCTCGCCACCGATACCGCCATCACGCTCGTTGAGCAGGGTAAAGTAGTCCTGATACCCGTCCGAGAACGGAATGCCGTTCGCGGCATAAGGCCCGGTGCGATAGCTCGTGTCGACGATGGTCAGCTCGGCCAGCGCCGGGCTTGCCGCCATCATGGCAACGGCCACGGCCGTCATCAGTTTCTGTCTCATCGGTATTATCCTCCCTTGGTTTTTATCCGATGTCTTGCCTTGAACGCGGCCTCCCGCGCCCAATGCCGTAGGGTGGGTGTCACCCCACCCCTGCCCCGCCCTAATGCGGGAAGGGCCAAAGTCTCAGTTTCTCCTTGGCCACGCGCCACAGTTGCGCCAGCCCGTGCGGCTCCGCGATCAGGAAGACGATGATCAGCCCCCCCACGATCATGAACTCCAGATGCGCCGCGAGGTCCGTGGGCCAGCCAAGCCCCCCCACCAGCGTGTTCTTCAACAGCACCGGCAACAGCACCAGGAACGCCGCCCCGGCAAAGCTGCCGAAGATCGAGCCGAGCCCGCCGATGATCACCATGAAGAGGACAAGGAACGACTTGTTGATGCCGAACGCCTCGCCCACCTCGACGGCCCCCAGGTAGACCGCAAAGAACAGCGCCCCCGACAGCCCGACGAAAAAGCCCGAGACGGCAAAGGCCGACAGCTTGGCCTTGAGCGGGTTCACCCCGATGATCTCGGCGGCGATGTCCATGTCGCGAATGGCCATCCATTTGCGCCCCGCCATGCCGCGCGTCAGGTTGCGCGCGATGATCGCCGAGGCGACGACAAAGACGAGGCAAAAGAGATAGGCCGCCCAGGGCGCGGTCTCCGCCCCGGTGACCGGCACGCCAAAGACCGTCCGCTCCGGCGCGCTGATCTGGCCCGAGGCCGAGTAGTTGTAAAACCACGGCACCCGGTTGAACAGCCATACGAGAAAGAACTGCGCCGCCAGCGTCGCCACCGCGAGGTAGAAGCCCTTGATCCGCAAGCTTGGCAGGCCAAAGAGCACGCAGACCCCCGCCGTGATCCCGCCCGCGAGGATGATGTGAAAAAAGATGCTGACCTCGGGAAAGCTGGTCATCAGCTTGTAGACGGCATAGGCCCCCACGGCCATGAACCCGCCGGTGCCGAGGCTCACCTGCCCGCAATAGCCCACAAGGATATTGAGACCGATGGCGGCGATGGCATAGATCAGGAACGGCAGGAAGACCGCGTTCACCCAATAGTCGTTGATGACAAAGGGCACCACGGCAAAGGCCACGACCAGCACCACATAATAGCGGTAGCGGTCAAACTTGATCGGAAAGGTCTGACTGTCGTCGGTATAGGAGGTCTTGAAATCCCCCGCTTCACGGTAAAACATTTCAGAGCACCTCCCCATGAATGTCGTCGTCGTCGCGCTTTTCCGCGCGGTTGGCGGGCTTGGCATAGCCCGTTGCCTCGGTGTGGCGCACCAGCCAGAAATAGGCCAGCATGCCCACCCCGCCGCCAAGCGCGGCCAGCACGGCGGCAATCACCATCTGCCCGCTCTGATCGGGCCCGGCGGTGAAGGCCAGATACCCGAAGGACCAGAACCCGGCCCAGGCCACCACATTGGCAATCGCAATCAGCTTTTGCATCGCATCGCCCCCGGCTTCGAAGGTAGGCTTGGGTGGGCGGGTGTCGTGGCGCGCAGCGACACGCGGTCGCCCATGCGGCTCTTGTCAAACGCGCTCAATGATCTTCTCCCCAAACAGGCCCTGCGGCCGAAACACCAGAAAGACGAGCGCCAGCACATAAGCGAACCAGATTTCCGTGGCCCCGCCCAGATAGGGCGCGCCGATGATGAACTCGAACAGCTTTTCGCCAACGCCGATGATCAGCCCGCCGACAATGGCGCCGGGGATCGAGGTAAAGCCGCCCAGCATCAGCACCGGCAACGCCTTGAGCGCGATCAGCGAGAGCGAGAACTGCACCCCCGATTTGGTGCCCCACATGATGCCCGCGACCAGCGCCACGAAGCCCGCCAGCGACCAGACCATCACCCAGATGAACTTGAGCGAGATACCCACCGACAGCGCCGCCTGATGGTCGTCCGCCACCGCGCGCATCGCCCGGCCATGTTTGGAGAACTGCGCGAAGAGCACCAGCGCGATCACCAGCAGCGCCGCCACCAGCGTGGCCCACAGATCGAGATTGTCGATGAAGAAGCCATAGCCGAAGATGTTGTAGGTCACCTCGTCGATGACGCTGTTGATGCCTTGCGGCAGGCCGACATCCAGTTTCTTGATGTCAGAGCCCCACATCATGTCCCCGAACCCTTCGAGGAAATAGGCAAGGCCGATGGTGGCCATAAAGAGGATGATCGGCTCCTGCCCGACAAGATGGCGAAAGATGAACTGATTGACCGCCCAGGCCAGCGCCACCATCACCAGCATGGTCAAGAGGATCGCGGCCAGCGCGGGCACCGTCCATCCGAAGTGATGCACATCGGTGCCGAAGACGGCGTTGATCAGGTGACTGAACGGCACCTGCCCCTCCATGATCCCCACCAGCGTCAGGGCCGCGAACAGCGCCAACACGCCTTGCGCGAAATTGAAGATGCCCGACGCCTTGAAGATCAGCACGAAGCCGAGCGCCACCAGCGCATAGAGCACCCCGGCCATGAGCCCGTTCAGGAACACTTCCATTCCCCAGATAAACTGCTCAGGCATGGCGCAAGCCTCCGTTTTTCGTGTTGTTCTGCGGCACCGACGCAATACCGACGCAATACCGACGTGTTACCGATGTGGAAAAATCAGTCATGCGCCACCCCCAGATAGGCGTCGATCACCGCCTGATTCTGCCGCACCTCGTCGGGCGATCCGTCACCGATCTTCTTGCCGTAATCCATCACGACCACCCGATCGCTGAGGTCCATGACCACGCCCATGTCATGCTCGATGAGGGCAATCGTAGTCCCGAATTCGTCATTCACATCAAGGATAAAGCGGCTCATGTCCTCCTTTTCCTCGACGTTCATCCCCGCCATCGGCTCGTCCAGCAGCAGGATCGACGGCTCCGCCGCCAGCGCCCGCGCCAGCTCCACCCGCTTCTTGAGACCGTAAGGCAACCGCCCCACCGGGGTCTTGCGGATATGCTGAATTTCCAGAAAATCTATTATCTTTTCAACGACTTCTCGGTTTTCGACCTCTTCGCGTTCGGCCTTACCTTTCCAGATCGCCTGTGACAGCAACCCCGCGTTCATCTGCCGGATACGGCCCGTCATCACGTTGTCGAGCACCGTCATCCCCTCAAACAGCGCGATGTTCTGAAAGGTCCGCGCGATGCCCTGCTGCGCCACTTCGTAGGGCTTCATCGTCGGACGCTTCGCCCCCTTGTACCAGACCTCACCCTCCTGAGGATGGTAAAAGCCGCTGATCACGTTGAGCATCGAGGATTTGCCAGCTCCGTTGGGCCCGATAATGGCGCGGATCTCGCCCTCGCGGATATCGAAACTGATATCCTGGATCGCCACCACACCACCGAAGCGCAGCGTGATGTTTCTCATCTCCATCACCACCGCACCGATCTTGCGACCGTCCTCGGTGGTGTATCCGTCAGGTGTCATATCGTTCATTCCGCCGCCACCTTTGCTGTCTCGACCGGCACCACCGCCGCATCGCGGATCTGGAGCGTGGCGCTGATCGCGCCCTTGCGCCCGTCCTCATACGTGACCTCGGTCGTGGTATAAATCTCACTCGAGCCATCATAGAGCGCGCCCAGAAGATCCTCGAATTTCTCGGAAATCACGCCCCGGCGCACCTTGCGCGTGCGGGTCATCTCGCCGTCATCGGCATCGAGTTCCTTGTGCAGCACGAGGAAGCGGTGCACCTGGCAATGGCTCAGCATCGGGTCATCGGCGAGGCTGCGATTGACCTCCTCCACATGGCTCTGGATCATGTCGAGCACACGCGGATTTCCGGCCAATTCCTGGTAAGAGGCATAGCCGATATTGTTGCGCTCCGCCCAGTTGCCGACCGCCGTCAGGTCGATATTGATGAAGGCGCTGCACTGCTCGCGCTGATGCCCGAACACCACGGCCTCAAGGATGTTGGGATAGAACTTGAGCTTGTTCTCCACGTATTTCGGCGCGAACATCTGCCCGTCGGCCATCTTGCCCACATCCTTGGCGCGGTCGATGATCCGCAGGTGGCCGGAGCCATCCTCGAAAAAGCCAGCATCGCCAGTGGCGACCCAACCCTCTGAATCTTTGGTCTTTTTGGTGCTCTCGTCGTTCTTGTAATAATACTCGAACGTCCCCGGCCCGCGATAAAACACCTCGCCGGTGTCGCTGATGCGGATCTCCACCCCCGGCGCGGGCACACCCACGGTGTCGGAACGCACCTCGCCATCGGGTTGCAGGGTGATGAACACGCTGGCCTCTGTCTGGCCGTAGAGCTGTTTCAGGTTGATGCCGAGCGAGCGGTAGAAATCAAAGATTTCCGGCCCGATCGCCTCGCCCGCCGTATAGCCGACCCGTACCCGGCCAAGCCCGAGCGTATCCTTGAGCGGGCCATAGATGAACAGGTTGCCAAGCGTGTATTTCAGCCGGTCCATTCCGCTCACCGGCTTGCCGTCAAGGATCGCCGGCCCGACCCGACGCGCATGCGCCATGAAGCGATCAAACAGCCATTTCTTCAGCCGCCCCGCATCCTCCATCCGGATCATCACATTGGTCAGCTGCGTCTCGAACACCCGCGGCGGGGCGAAATAATAGGTCGGCCCGATCTCGCGCAGGTCGGTCTGCATGGTCTCGGGGCTCTCGGGGCAATTGACGCAGAACCCGCACCAATAGGCCTGCCCGATGGAAAAGATGAAATCGCCGACCCATGCCATCGGCAGATAGGCGAGCACCTCTTCGTCGCGGGTCAGCTTGTCGAACTCCGAGGACGATTTTGACGCCTCGATGATGTTGCGATTGCTCAGTACCACGCCCTTGGGCTTGCCGGTGGTGCCCGAAGTGTAGAGCATCACACAGACGCTGTCATAGGTCAGCTTTTCACGCCGCGCCTTGAGGTCTTCGATCCATTCGTAATGCGCCGCGCGGCCCTGTTCCTGTATGTCGATGAAGCGGTGCAGCTTGTGATGGTCATATTTGCGCAGGCCCCGAGGGTCCACATAGATCATGTGCTCAAGCTGGTGCAGCCCCTCCTGCACCTCGATCAGCTTGTCGACCTGCTCCTGATCCTGGACGATGGCAAAGCGGGCGCCGCAATGGTCCATCACATAGGCCATCTCGTCGGCGGCGGCGTCCTGATAGAGCGGCACGGGGATCGCCCCCACCGATTGCGCGGCGACCATCGACCAGTAGAAATGCGGCCGGTTGCGCCCGATGATGGCGATGAAATCCCCCTCGTTCACGCCAAGATTGATGAGGCCGAGCGCAAGCGCCTCGATCTCTTTCTCGGCCTCGGCCCAGGTCCAGCATTGCCATATGCCGTATTCCTTTTCGCGGTAGGCGGGTTTATCGCCAAATCGCGTGGCGTTACGTTGCAAGAGCGCCGGAACGGAATCCATCCCGTCCGTCGCCTGTGACGGCTGTGCCAAGTTTTATCCTCCCAATTGTCCGCGTGAACGGACCTCCGACCGCCTTGGGGCGATTCTCCTCTCCTCAAAGGGTGCGGGAAACATGCTCGCCGTCAACTTTTTCCTGAACATTTCGTAAACCTTACGAATTGTAACAGCCGCATATACAGTCTTTGCCACCGCCCTCTCCGGTGCTAGCCAAGGATCAGGAGGAAAGATGAATGAGCCCCAACCACGCCGATCGTGACGCCATGACCATGGCCGGGCTGAACCTCATTCAGCAGGCGCTCACCATTTATGACCGCGATCTGCGGCTTGCCGTCTGCAACCGGCGCTTTCAGGAAATGTTCGCCCTGCCCGATCGGCTGGTAACGCCGGGGGCCGATTTTTCAGATACGATCCGCTATCTCGCGACACGCGGCGATTACGGCGATGTCGGTGATGTCAACGACTTCGTCGCCACCCGGGTCGAGATCGCCCGCGCCTTCGAGCCGCATTACATGGAACGCACCCGCGCCAATGGCCGCACAATCAGCGTCGAGGGCACGCCGCTGCCGCAGGGCGGGTGGGTCACGGTCTATACCGACATCACCCGCACCAAGCGGCAAGAGGCGCTGCTACGCGCACGCTCCGAAGAGTTGTCGGATCAGTTGCTGAGCTATTCCGAGGATCTCTCGGCCGCCAACCGAGAGCTTGAGGCGACGATCACCGCGCTCGAAGAGGCCAAGCGTCAGATATCCGAAGCCGAGGCCCGCACCCGTCTGACCGCCGAGATGATGCCCGCGCACATCGCGCATGTTGGCCCCGACCGCTGCTACACCTATTCCAACCGGCGGCTGACCTCGGTCATGCCCGGCTCGCGCACCGATCTAATCGGGGGGCACGCGGCTGACGTTCTGGGACCGCAACCCTGGTCGATCATCAGACCCGAGCTTGAAAAGGCCTATGCCGGCGAACCGTCGGTCTTCGAGTTCACCCACGAGCCAAGCTCGCGCCGCATCCGCGTGGCGCTGACCCCCGATCATTCCAGCGGCGGCGTCTATATCCTGTCGATGGACATCACCGAAGAAAGCCAGACCCGCGCCGCCCTGCAACAGACCAAACGGCGCGAGATGGCGGCGCAGCTGACCAGCGGATTGGCGCATGATTTCTCGAACCTGCTGACGATCATCCTCGGCATGCAGTCGCGGCTTGGCCGGATGGGCCTGCCCGAGGAGGCGCGCGAACTGATAGACGCCACGCTTGCCGCCGCCCGACGCGGCGGCGGATTGCTGGGCCGCATCGCCGACATGACCGGACCGCGCGAGCATGAGCCGGTGCCGACCGATCTCACGGCCTTTCTGAGCGATCTGGAGACGCTGGCGCGCTCGGCCCTGCCCGCGGGCGTCGCGCTGCAAATCAAACGCGAGCTGACCGAGGCCCGCTATCTGCTCGATGCGGGCATGTTGCAGGACTCATTGCTCAATCTCATCCTGAACGCGCGTGATGCCTGTGGCAGCAGCGGCGGGATCACCCTGACCGCGCGGGCGTTGCAGGACATCTGGCTCGAATTCGTGCTCGACGATACCGGCCCCGGCTTCAGCCCCGAGGCGATCCGCCACGCGCTCGACCCGTTCTTCACCACCAAGGGCGGAGAGGGTTCGGGGCTGGGCCTGTCGATGGTCTATGACATGACCAAACTGGCGGGCGGGCGCATCATCCTGGGCAATACCGACACCGGCGGGCGCGTGGCCTTGCACCTGCCGCTGCGCCCTGCGGGCGACGCGCGTCCTCCCGGCCTCGTGCTGCTGGTCGAGGACAGCCCCGACCTGCGCTCGGCCTTGCGCGACATGCTGCGCGGCGCGGGTCACACCGTGATCGAGGCGACCAGCGTGGAGGAGGCGACGACGCTCATCGCCGACCTGCCCGAGATTTCCGCCGTGCTGTCGGATATCGTGCTGGAGGGCGACCGCACCGGGCTCGATCTGGCCGACGTGCCACGCGCGCCCGATTGCCCGCTTGTCCTGATGACCTCGCTGCCGCCCGACGACCCGCTGCACCGCGCCGCCGCCGCGCGCGTGCCGGTGCTGCGCAAACCCTTCACCGCCGCCCAGCTTGATGCCGCGCTCACGGCCGGAGACCGCCAATGACAGCCCCACTTGTCACCATTCTCGACGACGAACCGGCGATCCGGACGATGCTGGCCGATGCGCTGACCGAGGCCGGGTTTCGCACCATGGCCTTTGGCCGCGCCACCGAGTTCGAGGCCGCCCTGCGGCAGGCCAATCCCGATGTCTGCCTGGTCGATCTCTCGCTGCCCGACCGCGACGGGCTGACCCTCGTGCATCGTCTCGCACTCGAACAAGGCGCCACGGTGATCATCATCTCAGGCAGAGCACAGGTGCAGGACCGGGTGACCGGGCTGGAACTGGGGGCCGACGACTATATCATCAAACCGTTCGACCCGGCCGAGGTCGTGGCCCGCATCCGCGCCCGCCTGCGCCGCGGCACACCCAGCCCCCAGACCGGCGAGGTGGCGCGCTTCAACGGCTGGACCGCCCATTTCGACCGCTACGTGCTCGAGGACGAGAGCGGTACGGAAACCCCGTTTTCGCATGCCGAGGGCGAGGTGCTGCGGCTGTTTCTCGAACGCCCCAAGCGGCTGATTTCCCGGCATGCGATGCAGGAGGCGCTTGGCGGGGCAGCGGGCGAAAGCTTTGACCGCGCCATGGACGTGCGCATCTCGCGCCTGCGCACCAAGCTGCGCGAAGACCCCAAGAACCCGCGCCTGATCAAGACGATCTACGGCGCGGGGTATATTTTTCTGGGGGATGTCAGCTGGGCATGATCCCCCTCACGGATCGCTCCCCTCCATGATCCGGTTGGCGAAGCCGTGGTTGGTGTCGCGGTGATGCGCCTCGTCGGCACGTACGCGGATCACCACCTCACGCAGCCGGGCCTCCTCGGGCAGGCCCCAGTAGTCGATGGCGATCCGCGGGGCGGGCACGTTTTCCTGCATCCCCGCATCGATCTCGTCCAGATATTCCGTGTAGCTGACCACCGCTTCTTCCTCCAGATAGCCGACGATGCGATGCGCGATGCGCGGGGCGAACAGGTAAGTGAAGAAGAACACGTTGTAGAACACGGCCTGCGCCACCATGATGAGCAGCCGCTCGCCCCATGTCGGCTGCGCGACATGGATGAAGGTCATCAGGTGCATGCGCTCGTTCTCGGCCTCGTCGAGCAGATCGCGGATCCAGCCCTGGTCGTCGCGGATATGGCGCACCGCCTTGAGATGCCGCAACAGGCCGCCGACCATACCCGGCACCGCCGCCACCGTTTCCAGCACCACGGCGCGGTGCCCGTAGCGCTCGGCAAAGAACGCGTCGGCAAAGACGCGCATAGTCTTGACCACGCGCAACGCGATCCTGTCGCGGATGTCGCGCGGCGTGTGATGGGTGTCGGGACTCTCAGCTTCGTCGCGGTCGCGCTGCGGCTCACGTGCCATGTCGCCCTCCATCTTGTTCTGGTCGACAGATGGGAACGAAGGATGATTTTTGAATGCCGGCCAGGCGCGATCGGCATCCTTCCGCCGGTCACACCGGACGGTGACGGCCTTACCCCCCGACCCGCGCCGCCGCCGCCGCCAGCACCTCCAGCCCGGCGACCAGATCGGCCTCGGCGGTGTCCTCGGCAAAGGCGTGGCTGATCCCGTCGATCGAGGGCACGAACAGCATCGCCGCAGGCATCAGACGCGAGACATTGGTCGCATCATGCAGCGCGCCCGACTGCATCTGCCGCCAGCGGCCCGGCGCCACAGCCTCGGCACTATCGCAAAGCGCCGCACGAAGCCGCCCATCCATCGGCACCGGCTGCAGCCCCAGCATGTCGCCGAAACTCAGGCCAAGCCCCATGTCCTCCGCCACCTCTGCGGCGGTGTCGCGAATGATCTCCTCCATCCGGCGCAGCCGGTCCGCGTCGCCGTCACGCCACTGCATGGAAAATACTGCCTGCCCCGGCACGATGGAATGCGCGTCGGGGTGCAGCCGCACATGCCCGATGGTCCAGACCGTCTGCGGCGTCACCACGTTGCGGAACCGCTCATTGATCAGGCTGTTGAACCGCGCCACCCCCTGAAAGGCGTCGCGCCGCAGGTGCATCGGGGTGGTGCCCGCGTGGTTCTGCTGGCCCTCCAGCGTGATCCGCATGTCGCGAATGCCGACGATATCGGTGACGACCCCCACCGCCTCGCCCGCCTGTTCGAGCCACGGGCCCTGCTCGATATGCATTTCCAGAAAGCCGGTGAAGCGGGCAGGGTCGATGAACTCGCCCGCCAGGTGCGCCATGCCCGCGCGCGCCTCGGCAAAACTCACGCCCTCGCGGTCGGTCTGCCGGTCGGCCTCCTCAAGGCTCAGGTTGCCGGACCAGATCGCGCTGCCGGTGGTGACGCCAAAACGCCCCTCCTCATCCTGAAACGACACGACTGAGACGGGCGGCCCATCCGCCTCGACACTCGCGCGGGCAATCTCCAGCCCGGCGATGACGCCGAGCGCCCCGTCGAGCCAGCCACCCTCGGGCTGACTATCGCTGTGACTGCCGATCAGCAGCGATTTACCCTCGGCCAGCCCAAACAGACTGCCCACCGGGTCGAACTGCGGAGTAAGGCCCGCCGCGCGCATCTCTTCGGCCAGCCATTCCCGTGCGGCAATATCGGGCGCGCTGAAGGCCGGGCGCACCACGCCTTTGCCCACGCCAGCCGCGCCAAATTCGCGCAGGCGGTGCAGATCGGCTAGAAATCGCTCGGGGTTAACTGTGACCATCGCCTCTCTCCCTGCCAGACGCACGCAGCGTACATTCCTGTCAGGTCAGTGCAACGCCTTTCACTCCGGAACTGTATTCGCCGATGATAGATCAATTGATCCAGCCACAAGCCTTGTTGGGTCAGCTATGCCGGTGCGCCCGTTAGTGCAGCCGGCGGTCAGGACCGCGCGGCTCACTACGCTCCGGATCGACCTCCTGATAGTCAGCATCGACCACATCGTCACCCGCCGGCGGCGGGCGCCCACCCATCTCGAAGCGCTGCACATGCACCCTGCGACGGATCTGCTCGAAGACAACCCGGCGCACAGGCGGCATCAAGAGCGCAAAGCCAAGACCATCTGTGAAAAACCCCGGCGTCAGCAAAAGAGCACCGGCGAAAAGGATCATGGCCCCATGCGCCAATGGCTCGGACGGATCGTCAAGCTCTGAGAACGAACGCCGCAGGTTCGACATTGCGACCGCCCCCTGCATCCGCAACAACCACGTGCCAATCACAGCGGTCAGGACCACGATGGCCAGAGTTGGCCACAGGCCAATAGCTCCCCCGACCTGGATGAAGAGCGCGATTTCGATCAGCGGCACGGCGATGAACGCCAGAAAAAGCCACATGCGTGACCCTCCTTTGTTTTATGACCCTTAAGGTGGACTCGGCCATTCCTCTCACCTACATAAGAACAAGTGACGACGCTTGCCATGCCCCGCACAACAAGAGGTGCCCATGAATTCGCCGATTTTGCAGTTACTGGTTCTTGCCGGTATCGCCATTTTTCTGATTTTACGGCTGAAAAGCGTATTGGGCACGCGCGACGGGTTTGAAGGCCCACCGCGTGGCCAGACCGCGCCGGACACCAGCCGCCGCCGTGAATTTGAAGTGATCGAAGGCGGGCCGGATCACGACATCATCGATCACGTGCCCGAAGACTCTGACGCTGCGGGTGCGCTCGCGGACATGAAGAGGATCGAGCCGGATTTCAGCGTCACAGGCTTTTTGCAAGGCGCGCGTGGTGCGTATGAGATGATCCTAATGGCGTTCGAACGCGGCAAGCTAGATGAGGTGATGCCCTTCATGGACCGCGATGTGTACGAAGCTTTCGCTCAGGTTGTGGACGACCGTGAGAAACAAGGGCTGACCATCGAAGCCGAGTTCGTAGGTGTCCGGGATCTGGCTCTGGTCGATGCGAGGCTCGATCCGCAAACCAAAAGCGCCGAGATTGATGTGCGCTGCGTCGGTGAGCTGATTTCGGTGGTTCGAGACGCCGAGGGCGAAATAGTTGAAGGCGCGCCCGGGCAAACCAAAAGACAAAAGGACATCTGGACCTATGAGCGTATCATGGGATCGGACGACCCCAACTGGCGGCTCGTCGCAACGGGCGAATGACCCAGGCGCTGTGGCGGATCATCCTGTGGTTGGGCCTATGGTGCGCCGCACCGGCCCTTTCACAGGATGTGACCCACAAAATCCTCGGCTTTGACGACTTGCAGGGGTGGGCAGAAGACGATCATGACGCGGCGCTCGCGGTATTTCTCAACACATGCCCCGACATGAAAGACCCTGATTGGGGCGCACTGTGTGCCCTCGCACAGCAAGAACCCGACGCGCGTGCCTTCTTCGAGTTGTTTTTTCGACCGGTAATGATCTCTGAAGGCAAGACAGCCCTTTTCACAGGTTATTTTGAACCGGAACTGAGCGGTGCACTCCAGCCGAGTGGCCGCTATCGCTATCCGGTCTACCGCGAGCCGCCCGAGGCAAAGGCGTCTAACCCTTGGCTGACGCGTCGGCAGATCGAAACAACAGATATGATGAAGGGTCGCGGGCTGGAGATCGCATGGGTCGATGATCCGGTCGAATTGTTCTTCCTGCAAATCCAGGGATCGGGGCGGATTCGACTGGGAAATGGCGACGTGATCCGGGTTGGCTATGGCGGGGCCAACGGCCATCCCTATCGCTCGATCGGCGTCGAACTCGTCCGGCGCGGGGTTTACAAGGCACATCAGGTCTCGGCCGAAGTGATCAAGAACTGGGTGCGTCGCAACCCGCAAGAGGGGCGCGAGCTCTTGTTTCACAACCCGTCTTACGTGTTCTTTCGGCGGCTCGACCGCTTGCCCGCGGAACGTGGACCGCTTGGCGCGATGAACCGTTCCGTGACCGAGGGGCGGACGATTGCGGTCGATCCGGCCTTTGTACCGCTCGGTGCGCCGGTCTGGATCGAGAAAGCAGGCAAGGCGCCGATTCATCGCCTGATGGTCGCACAGGACACCGGATCTGCCATCAAGGGCGCACAGCGCGCCGATATCTTCTTTGGCACCGGCGATGCGGCAGGGCGCGCTGCGGGGCGGTTGCGCGATCCGGGGCGCATGGTGGTGCTCATGCCCATTCAACGCGCCTATGCCATGCTCCCGGAGCAAGAGCCATGAGCCGCCGACGAGTCCGCCCCGACGAATTCGAGCTCTGGCAGCAGGTGGCGCGTACGACGCAACGCATGCGGCCGGAGTCCCCGCGCCGCGAAGCAAAGGACAAGCCGGAGCCCCTGATCCGAAACCCGCGAAATGCGCTCGCACCTCCACGTATCGAGGATTTCAGGGTCGGTCAGGGACAGGCGAGGCCCGCTGATGACGTCCTGCCCAGTATTGCCGAGCGTGTTGCGGCAGCACCGGTCAGTATGGACAAAAAGGCGTTTCAGCGCCTCAAGAGGGGTAAGCTGGTACCAGAAGCCAAGCTCGACCTCCACGGCATGACCATGGCGCGCGCGCATCCGGCATTGACCGGCTTCATCCTGCGTTCCTACGCCGAGGGCTTGCGGCTGGTTTTGGTGGTCACTGGTAAAGGCAAAGACAGGGACACGGGCGGCCCTATTCCGGTGCGCAACGGCGTGCTGCGCCACAACGTGCCGCAATGGCTTCGTATGGCACCGCTCGGCCCACTGGTCCTGCAGATCAGCGAGGCGCATCTGAAACACGGCGGCGGCGGGGCTTATTACATCTACCTACGGCGTCAGCGATAGCTGCGGACGGGCGCGGGTCACGCCGATGGCCATCATCACGCTGGTGAAGACAAAATAACCCGCGATCAGCAGAAACTGCGCCTCGATCCCGAGGCCGAGGTCGATACCCAGCCCCGTCAGCCCCGGCCCGATGGCCGAGCCGAAGACCATGATCGCCGCCGCCATCGCCTTGATGCTGCCCATATGCGCGGTGCCGTAGAATTCGGCCCAGAACGCGTTGGGCAGGGTGCTGTTCGCCCCGGTTGTGAGCGCCAGAAAGACAAAGCCGAGGATCAGCATCGCCGGCCCTTCGGAAAACGCAAAGAGAGTGAAGGCCACGACCATCGGCAACTGCATGAACGGCAAGAGCCTCGCCGTGCCCAAACGGTCGAGCGCCCAGCCCGAGAGCACCATCGACCCGATCCCCACCACCGTATAGAGCGGGAACATCGCCACCAGCTCGACATGGGAAATCGCTTTGATTTCCGCGATATGCACCTGGTGAAAGAAGAATGCTGTGTTGAAGGCCGAGGGCCCCAGAAGCGCCGGGATCATGAACCAGAACAGGAAATGCCGCAGCGTCTGGCCCCTCGTCCAATGCCGCCCGTCCATGCCGAGCGACTGGCTGGTCTGGGCCCAGCTTTGCGGTGTGCGTTCGCGGCGGAGGAGCAGGAGGAGGAGCGGAATGCCGATCAGGGCCATTACCGCGGCGGCCACCCAAAGCACCCGCCAGTCATGGACTATCAGCAATGAGACGAAGATCAGGGGCAGCAAAGACTCCCCCACCGCGTTGCCTAAGGTCGCGATAGATAAGGCTTTTCCCCGGCTGGCGATGAACCAGCGGGCCATGGCGACTACGGCTAGGTGGCTCATCATGCCTTGGCCGGTGAAGCGGAGGGCGAAGATGACGAGGGGGAGGAGCCACCAGACCGGGTTTACCGCCATGAAGAGGCAGGCGCCGGTCATCAGGAGGAGCACGATGGGGGCCAGCACGCGGACGCGGAAATGGTCGGTGAGGCCCCCGGCCCAGACCATCACCAGCGCCGAGGCGGTGGTGCCGAGGGTGTAAATTCCGCCCCATTCTCCGTGACTTAGCCCGAAACCCGCACGGATTTCACCGGCGAAGACCGAGATGAAATAGGTCTGCCCGAAACTGCTGAGAAAGGTCAGCAACACCCCGGCGGTGAGCCAGGGCGCGTTGTCGCGGAGGAATGCGAGAATCGGCATGTCCCCTTCCTTGCGTGAAACGGGGGGAGAGAAAAGCGGTTTTCGCGCGGGCAGTCCCCGCGTCGGTATTCTGTCGGTATTGCGTCGGTGTCGAAAACTGCGCCCTCAATCGCCCTCAGGCGGGCACCGGCGCGGCGATTTCGTCGAGCCAGAGCACCCCGTCGCGATAGCCGCCCCGGATGAGCCGCCCCGGTTGGGCGACCTCGGGATATTCCCCGGCCCAATCGCGGTAGCGGTCATTGGTGACGATGGGGGCACCCACGTCGCGCGCGGCGGTCAGCAGGTAGCTGTCGGCAATCGTGCCCTTGGGCACGACCATCACCCAATCCTCGGCCAGCCCCAGATACCCGGCCATGGCGTCATCGTGCTTGTACTTGCCGGTCAGCAGATAGCCCGCATTGGCGTCAAAGATGACCCCCGGCGCAAAGCCCAGGCCGCGCAGATGCCCGATGACCTCGCGCAGCGTGGCGATCTGCGGGGTGTTGTCCTTCCAGTGCATGACGTTGGAGCCGTCGATCAGGATACGGTTCGGCTCTGCCTCGGGCGCGGGCGGGGCCTTGATCCGGGCGACGAGGGCGCGCAGCAGCACCACGAGGGCGGCGATGGCGCAGGGCCCGGCAAGCAGGATGAAATCGCCATAGCCGGGCAGGACCAGTGCCACGGCGACACCGACAAGAGACAGGAACAGAAGCAGGACCGGAACAACCATGAGAGGTGTTTAGCGCGGGTTGCGCGGAGGGGGAAGCGCGGGATTTGGTCAAGTGGAGGGAATTGCACCCCGCCGGGTCTCTAACCCGTCATCCCCGCGCAGGCGGGGATCTCGTGAGGTGGGTGAGACGTGGAATAGAGATTCCCGCTTTCGCGGGAATGACGGGGGTGGTGGGTATAATACCAACGCTACGCTGGTTGCCTTGACGCAGCCGAACGTCAAGCGAATTCATTCAGAGTAAGCGGCGGTAAAAATCAGATGACACTGCTTGATAACCATCGTTAGAACTAGCACTAAATGCACAGTAAATGATATTACTACAGAACTAAGAAATATGCTTGCGGCTTCTGAAATGGCAAAGACTAACAAGATGCTTAACAGCAGTACTGCCGTCATTATCAAATAAGAGATGTTAGCGTTTATGTCTTTGAATGCCAACTTTAGGTCGGAAATTCTCTCGGCCGCATCGGCTTCCACAGACGCTCTCAAAACCAAATCGTCCTCTTCCGGCTCGACTCTTGATTTCTGTAAATCTGTCAAATTTCTAAAAATAGAAAAAGCAGAAATTTGAGCTCCAAAAAGAAGCGCTGAAAAAATAGCGTAAACCGAGATTAGAGACGAGAATTGCTCGTCCGGAATTTGCACGTCAAAAGCGTGAGCAGCTACCCCAACGCCCAGTGGAGCAATGTAGAAAGGCACGATAACAGTCATAGTCTGCAAGCCCGATAGATCTCGCACTAAGCCATCCCAAAAGTCTCGCAAAATACAGCCTATGTTGAGTCGGCCGTTCATCCGAGAATTTTCGCAAAATCAGCAATATGACGTGATGTTTCCTTAGAAACACTACCGAAAGAGGGGTGCTTGTTGGCGTCCAGCAAAACATCATCCGTCAAATCTATGACGCCAGCAGTGCTGGAAACGCCCAGCACACCGATCTTCTTAAATGAAGACCCAACTTTTACACTTGCGAAAGCGCCAGAAAACGCCAGGTCGCCAATTTCCAAGTGGTCGCCAATTTTATTGCCAAGATCTTTCAACTTGCCAAAGTTGCCCCTCCCTCTGGCTTTTAGGGAAAGTTCCACATCCATTTTTGTATCTGCATCCGTTGGTCGTAAAGCCCTATCAACAATATTTTGGCTAGAGTTTTTCTTAACTAACTGAACAGAACGGACAACTTTATTGCCATACAATTTAGCATCGTTCGGCATTAATTTCGACATTGTCAATCGCCAATCTGGATGCATCATCTCGTAAGTATTTACCAGTGCGCGATTCACGATGTCGACGCAGGAACTTCCACCAAATGACTGGAGGCCAATAAGGCCATAAGATTTGCCTGCAGCGAACCAGAACCTATAATACAATGGGATCGTGTCGGCTTGATCTACCGTACGGATATGCTCGACCACGCCGGACTTCCGATCCTCTACTTCCGATCCGTATCCGTATTTTCCATATTTCAGCAATCCGTGAGCGCTGTTCTTAAAGTCACTACTTGGTTCAAATCGAACAACCTTCGATGCCCCATCATCCAAAGGTTTTTTTGAAAAATTAGCACAACAGTTTCGAATAAAGACAAGAATATCCGCCGGGCCTTTGTCGGCCGCCAGTATTTGAGCTTTGTTGTTGTGATAAACTTGGACTTTATATACTCGCAGGCCGATCTGCATACTAGACCTTTCTAAACAACATTCTCTTGGCTGACCCTGTAACCCATGGCAACTTAAGGCAAGTTCTTTTAGGTTCCAAATACGAAGATGCCGTCAACTTCCGCGCGCCGACGTCGTGGGTTCTGAGACGATATGCCCAGCATTTGCAGTAAACTTACAACGAGCAGCGGTTCTCTGATCGCGGTTGTGTCAAGGGCGTTAGGTTTGTTGTCCGCCGGGGTCGTGGTTCTCTCCGAAGTCAGGCGATGCTGCTTCATGATGGCGTCCGGGGCTGATCGTCTGGAATGTCATT
>NZ_CAMYMD010000002.1 GCF_947259555.1 uncultured Roseovarius sp. | reverse complement strand
TATGTAATACGCCATGGTCATCTCCTCTTTGCCGAAAACCACCACGATAATGGTGGCGAATCGGCCCGATGACCGCATCTCCGTTACGAAAATCTCAAATCTGTCCCATAGGTGCTGACGTCAGACATCGCCGCAGCAACGATTGTATTTGAAGTGTCAAAATGCTGTCGGGCTTGGTCCTTTTCGTTCGCCACGATGAATTCGAACGGATCACCATCGGGCCGTGTAAGGCGCACCCATGCTCCCGGTTCGACAACTTCGTGTTGAGGGAGCTCTGGGGCGCGTTCATCGAATGCATCCATCAGCATCAATCCGAAGAATGCCAGGCAAACCTCTGGATCGTCCTCATTACGCGTGACGATCTCATAGGCATGATCGAGCACATCGGCGCGTCCGCGCCGCCACAGCAGTTGGATTAGATTGAGCTGGTCGCTCGGCTCTCCCTCCAACTGTTCGACGGCGAACTCGTCAAGAAGTTCATCTGCCCGTCGCCTCTGGTTGGATCGGACGAGAGCTTGCCAAAGCGCCAGAATGAGGTGTGCCCGGTTGGGCTCGAGGTCCAGAGCTCGCCTGAACCAAGGGACGGCTTCGCGCGGTTTCCCGAGCGCAACGAAAAAGTGGCCTCCAGCTCTTTGCAGATCTGCGTCGTCTTCAGCATGACGGCGTAGATTAGAGAAGAAGGTCTCTCCGGATTGTCGCGGTTTCGATACGCGAGCATGTGCAACTGCCAGTCGAAAACGCTCGTGCCCGGGCAGCTGAGGATCGACGTGTCCATAAAGAAGGTTGATGACGTCATCTTGCCAATCCAGCTTCGCTGCTGCTTCTGCGAGTCGGAACCTGAGGAATCTGTCGTCTGGCTGACCCAGATCCAAGGCTCGCCGAACAAGCTTCGCAGCGATCTCCTCCATGCCAGCGCGCTTGCAGAGGTGACTGATCGTCAGCAACGATGCGGCATCCTGCAGCTCTTCGGCGATAGCTCGGATCGCCTCTTCACCATCCGACTGAGACGTCTCAATTGCGCGAAGTACCTCAAGAAGGGTGTCTACCGGGATCTCCGATGGACGCTCAAGGTCCTCTGAGTTCCTCTGGACAATGGAGATGGCATCGAGCCAATTCCGCTCGCGAATGGCCCATACCAATTGCATGATCGCTTTGTCTTCAAACGAAAGTTCGAACACGCGCTCCAATACATCTTGGCGCCCAAGGTCGAGTGCCACTGCTGCGACAACTGTTCGGCTGGCTTCATCTTCGATCAGCACATCAATCGTCGGTTCGATTAGTTCCATCGCTCGTTCGGGCAAACTCGCGACCCGAAACCCTGTAATGGCATTCTGAAGAAGCGAGATATGTGTTCGGTGCGCAGGTGTCTCAGTCTCGAGTAACGTCGTCCAAAGACCTGCCAGATCCTCGGAAGCCTGCTCGGCGCGACGCCGGACATCGGCGACCTGCGCCATGCTGGAAGATGGCGCAAGCAGCACCTCAATAGCTTCATCAAGAACAGCTTCAGCGGCATAGCGCCTGGCAGGTCGGGAGTCTGGATACGCCGCGATCGTATCGCGCGCCTTCGCTTTCCAACCAGCATCACCACGGGCCCGGAGGATGTTCAGCGTGGTTAGCATTACCTGTTCGTCATGGCGAACAGCGATCGGCACGTCGTCCAAGTAGGAAAGGTCGGCTCCGATGGCTCCGTTCGCCTGGATATAGTTTATCCAATGGTGCGGCGTTTCCGGGTCTTCATCCAGAAGCTCTTGGGCGAGCTGGACCGCAGTCTGCAGCTCCTCGCGGATCAGGAAACCCGTGACGGCATTGCTTCGAATTTTCGGAGATCTCGGATCCAGCTCATAGGCACGGAGAAGCAGAGCGCTCGCCTGATCTTCCTGCCCGAGATGAATATGACAATTTCCTCTGAGCGAAGCGATTCTCGCATGCCACTCAGGATCATCCTGAATAG
Organism: uncultured Roseovarius sp.; assembly: GCF_947259555.1. Lineage (GTDB taxonomy): Bacteria > Pseudomonadota > Alphaproteobacteria > Rhodobacterales > Rhodobacteraceae > Roseovarius. Next base: position 17,969 of record NZ_CAMYMD010000002.1, on the reverse strand, counting down.
AAGGGCCACTGTTCTCCACAGCATCGAAGATTCCAAGGGCCGTGACGTATTTCCGTTCATCTATCAGCTTGCGCCCGGGTTGGAGAACCAGGTCGCTGAAGTCGGTGCGGACCGCCTCGGGGCGCGTGTTCTGCTCGACGATCTCCAGTCTCGTCGAAATTCCGTTCAGTTGCTCGGTGGTCCCGGCTTCGAGTTCAAGTTGGCGCCGCTCCTGTACGACGATCCGACCATCATGTTCGTTTAGTTTTTCAGATACATCCGAATGCCATTCCGCCGTCCTGCGATCTCGCTCGGAGGGAACTGCATGCCTTCCTAAAGCTGTCAGCGAACCGCCCACAAAAGGGATGGCTGAAACAGCTGCATCCACACCTGCTCTCAGGCCCTCCGAGGCGTTCGTCATCTCTTCCGGTGGACGGATTTTTTTGCTCGTCATGAAACTCTTACTTTTTGAAGCTACCGATTGTTATCGCGCTCAAAGGCGGCTTTCCACCAAGATCATTAGGCTTTTACTGGGGGAGCCGTATTTCTGTCGCTGCCAAGCGCTGAAACAGCGATATACCCTTCAGCGCGCGCCTGACGGCAGGCGAACGCTCGTGACGAGACTTGGGCAGGTTTCACTCAAGCGGCGAAATGGGTTCCGTCTGCCGAATGTGCCAGATTCGTCTGGAGCTGTGCGCATTGTGGGATTGCCGAATCGGATGCGGCACTCGCGCCAGAGCCTTGATCGCACTTGATCGGCCCGAAGGAGACATTCACCGCTTCAGTTCTCGCCGCGATGCAGCTTCACCGAACCGGCCTTTCGCTGCGGCTGCTCGGTCGGGACGACGCGAACTCACGGTCTGCGGGACAAAGCGTGCTTCGAACAGGTCCTGTGTTTGACGAGGTTCTCAGCGACGTTTCAAGGACACTTGTCTCTTGTCAGGTGTCGACTCGATGGCGTGGAAAGAGAAGACCGGAATTCAAATCACGCCTGCTACGGTCATGCCGTTCGCCAATGCCGAATCGACCGACCAAGCCTGCGCCCGTTCCATCGTGTCCCATTCGAACCAGACGATGAAGATCTTTCGATCAACCGGAATGTGCAGAATATAGGCTACCATCTCATGTGATACTCCCTTTCATCATGCAGCCGTGGAAACTTGCGGTGCGCTGCGCCATGTCTCGGACGCAGGAGACATCCGCATGAGTTGACGGATATGTGCTGCGTTTTCCGCTGTGGTCAGTGCTGCCAGCAGTTTGAACAATACCTCAACGCTCGTACCGGGCCCGGTTGAGGTAATCAGCCCATGGTCCTCGACAATCGCTTAGTCCACGAAGGTGGCGCCGAAGGCTTCGAGCTGTGCCTTTCGACGTCCTCCGACCTGATGGTAGGTCGTCGCGCACCGCCCGCGCATGACGCCCGCCGATCCAAGTGCCAGAGACGCGACGCAGACCGACGCGACGGGTTGACCCTTGGCCTCGAAATGGCGGATCGTACGCGCAAAGTCGTCCGAATAGGCGTCGGCATAGAAGCCCGTGTCTTAGAACACGCCGGGAACGGCAAGTGCGTCAAAGCTATCGAGTTCAAGGTCGCCAAGCTGCGCATCTGGGATCACGGACAACCCGAATGTCGCCCGCAACAGCGGATGAATGCCCGCGCTGACCAGTTCGATGGATACGAAGCCGTCGATATTGGCCCAGCCCAGCACATCGGTGAACCCGGCGGCTTCCGGCGGTTCGAAGCCATCTGCCAGCAGTAACAAAACACGCTTGGTCATCATCGTTTTCCTTCAATCAGAGGTCCAGCTCGACACGATCGGTCGCGGGTACGGCGCAGCAGATCAGCGCGTCGTCCGGTGCGTGTGCGGCCGTAACGTCGCCGCGATACGTGACAGCGCCCGAAATGATTTTAGTGGCGCAGGTGCCACAGGTGCCGTTGCGGCATCCGTATTCCGGGGTCAGTCCGTGCGCCTCGGCCAGGTCGAGGATCGGCACGTCGCCCTTGTTCCAGCGTTGCTCAAAGGCAGAGCCTTTGAAGGCGACGACCGACTCCTCAGCTTCCGGCGCTGCGTCAGGTTTGAGCGCCGCACCTTCATCGGGTGTGCGGCTCAGGGCGGCAGGGCCAAAGGCTTCAGCAAAAATACGCGCGTCGCGCACACCCACATCACGCAGCGTGTTGTAGACGCCCTGCATGAAGGGCGGGGGCCCACAGACAAAGAAATCGTAGTCGTCAAGCGCCAGGTGTTTGCGCAACAGGTCCGACGTTACGTAGCCTTGGGCGTCGAAGTCTTTGCCCTCGACCTCGTCCGCGGCAGGCCTGTTGATGAGGGACACATACCGAATGTCTCCCTCAGTCTGTGCCCGGAGGGCGCGGAAATCTTCAGCAAAAGCGCGGTCGGCAGTGGTCTGGGCCGCATGAAAGATCCTAAGAGGGCGTGTATGACGCATCCGCACCCCTTCGCTCGCGGCTTGCCGGGCCATGGAGATCATGGGTGTGACGCCGACACCACCCGCGAGCAGCACCGCCGGGCGTTTCTCTGCGGTATTGAGGAAGAAGTCCCCCCTGGGCGCTTTCGCTTCAATGATATCGCCGACCTTGATCGTAGTGTGCAGATGAGTCGAAACCTGACCCGCCGGACCATCTGTCCGCGCATCCTCGCGCTTTACCGAGATACGATAGGTGAGGTCGTTGGGGGCCGAAGACAGCGTATAGGTCCGGATCAGCGGCTGATCCGCGCCCGATGGCGCGACCCGGATCGTCAGGTATTGCCCCGGCTCGTAAGAAAACATCCCGTCCCCATCCGCAGCCTCGAGATGAAAGGACCGGATCACGGCGCTTTCGTCCTTGATCGCCGTCACACGGTAGGGCCGCCAGACTTCGCGCTTGGCTTCGGCTGCAAGATTTGCTGCAGTTTCATCCCAATCCCCGGTCATCAGGGCATTGGGGGAGTATCCGCCAAACTCCCACCGCAAAGGCAGCGCGCCCGGCAGGCGGATCGCTTCAGTCACCTTGACGCTCCACAGCCGCTCCGCGCCGCGAAAGGCCTTTGCCTCCGCACTGTCCCAGTCGATTTCCGCCGTGCCAGTCAGCATCAGCACGTCACCGGTCTGATCATCGTAAAACATCAGGCCCGCGCGCGGGTCGGCCTCAATGTTGCCCAGCGTGTTGTAATGCAGGTTGCCGGGATAGTCGGGGATGGTGAGCACGTTGCCCTCTACCCGCACAAAGCCCGGCTTGCCTCCTCGATGGGAGACGTCAGCACCATTGAGGCCTTCGTCAATGCCGGCGTTGCGACTGGCCGTGGCGACAAAAAAGGTGTTGGCCTGCGCGATCATCTCGCGCGCCACTGAATCCAGCCCGGTGAACCGCGATACCTCAGCCGCATCGTTCAGCGTCTTTGGGTCACGCGTCCAAAACGGTGTGCGGGTCTGTATGTATTGCGGGCAATTGCCGTAGGACTGATCAACGGTAAAGGTCACTTCGGTGCCGTTTCGATCCGTGATTTGGCCGTTCACCCTGTTGCGGCGGCGGTTGGAGGCGTTTATGCCCAGAAGGCCAATGAAGCTACCTTGCGCCAGTCCGTCTGCCAGCGGATCCCCCGCGAAGGGTCGCGCATCGAGGGTCAGTGTGCGCGGATCGGGCGACGTGATAAAGCCCGCACCGCCCACCAGTACGGAGGCCCAGGGGCGGCCCTCGGCATCGACGTGGCCGACGTAGATCAGCGGCAGCTCGGCGTAGAAGTCCCTGTGCTGTTCGGGCATGAAAGGCCGCACGACCTTGCGCCCGAAACCATCCATTTTTTCCCGCACACCCAGACGCTCCTGCACGGCCAGTTCACCGGCGTGAAAGGGTGAGGTGTCGCGGGTCCATCCATCTTGCAGTGTCATGATTGTCTCCAGCGGATCGGGAGGCGGGAATTCGGGCCGGCAGGGTGCCGGCCCGAGATTTGTCAGGCAGCAAGGCCGATGGGCGTAGCGGCCATCGGGACAAAGCCGGACAGTGCTTCGATCCGAGCCAGCAGGGCGCGCACGTTGGGGTAGGCATCAAGCGAGATGTTCCCTTCGGGTGCGTGGGCCGTGTAGCTGTAGATCGCGATGTCGGCGATGGTCGGCGTGCTGCCCACCAGCCACTCGCGCCCGTCAAGATGCGCTTCGAGCTTTCCGAGGACGGTGGCCGACACGGTAGCACAGAACTCCGGGTCAAGGCTCGCGCCAAAGACAGTGATAAGGCGCGCGGCTGCGGGGCCGTATGCGATCTCGCCCGCGGCAATCGACAGAAATTTCTGTACTTCCGCTTCTGCAACGGCGTTTTGCGGCAGCCACGACGGTGCGTATTTCCGCGCAAGATACACAAGGATCGCATTGGAGTCGGAGACGACGATGTCTCCATCCTCGATCACCGGCACCTGGCCGAAAGGATTGAGCCTGGTGAAAGGCTCTTTCTTGTGCGCGCCCTGCATCAGGTCGACATGGACAAGCTCGTGGGAGATCCCGGCGAGGTTCGCCAGAAGCTGGACCCGATGGGAGTGACCGGACAGGGGGTGGCGATGGATGCGAATGGCATTGGACATGGAGTGCTTCCTTTTTTCCTATGGTTGGTTTGGGCCGTCATCGGCCGACATTCCGGCCCTGACTGAACCGAAATTAGATTGATTAGGTCTTGACGATAATCCCCGCATTCGACGAATGTTTGAGAACATTTTGAGGATAGTTTGCGCGCGAGGCAAAATGGACAGGATTGATACGATGCGGGCCTTCGTGGCGGTGGCAGAGGAGGCATCCTTTACCCTCGCCGCACGAAAACTCGGGATGTCGAACCGCCTGGCCAGCAAATACGTCAAGGAGTTGGAAAGCCGCCTGAGCGTACAATTGCTCAACCGGACAACCCGCAGTGTCGCCCTGACCGACGTGGGGTTGGCGTACCTGGAACGCTGCCGCCCGATCCTTGCCCAGTTCGAGCAGTTGAATGACGCCGTGCAGCAAAGGCACGCCGCCCTTGCCGGACCGATCCGGGTGACCGCACCTACGGGCTTTGGGTCCTTGCGGCTGCCTGGCCCGCTTGGCTTATTCATGACCGAGCATCCCAACGTGACCGTGGAAATGCGTCTCAGCGATACCCGGCTGGCATTGGTCGAGGAGGGGATCGATCTCGCCATCCGGATTGGGCGACTGCAAGATTCGAGCCTTGTAGCGCGAAAGCTGGGGCGTATGCCTTTGATCGTCTGCGCGGCACCCGGATACTTGGAGAGGCGGGGCCATCCCGCCCATCCTGAGTCACTGGCCACGCATGACTGCCTGATCGACGCCAACCAGTTCGACGCTGCGACATGGCGGTTCGGATCGCCTGGCAATGAGACATCGGTGCGCGTGTCCGGGTCTTGCACCGCGAACTCCCCGGTTGCCCTGGCAGCGCTGGCGATGGACGGGATCGGGGTGGCGCGTTGCCCGGAATATGTTGTTGCAGATGCGCTGTGCGATGGACGGCTCAAGGAACTCTTTGCCGACAGGCGCAGCGAAGATCTTGGCCTTTACGCCATCTATCCGCCGAACAGGCACCTGACTGCACGCGTGCGCGCGCTGATTGACCATCTTGCCGAGGCGTTTGGCAAACATCCTTAAACGGTGGTCACCGGGTGTGCCCGGGTGGCTGAAATGAGATGCACAGGTTGCATCGACTCTGTCCTTTCTGCGCCAATGCACGTGCAAATGAGCCGGTTATTCGATGCGCCGAAGCTCAGGAACCCGCGCGTAACGTAAGCCTGTCAGCCTAAATTCCCGACCGAATATCCGCATTCCAAGTGGATGGGAGGTCCACTGGCGCCGGCGGCGAACTTCTGGAAACCGCCGAATTCTGTTGCAAACTCTGCAACCTGAAATTCGCCTCAAAATTTTGGAACAGCGTTCCCTCATGTCACCCTTGGGCAATCTGTTTTTGCGCGACGGAGCTTTCGCGGGAGGGTTTTCTGCAGATTTGCGCCCTCTGCGCAGCACACTGACTTTTTCAACACAATTCGCCGTGATTGTTGGGCCTCACGCCACCGACACGATCCGCCCAGAGCTACCGGCCACCGGCAGTGGCGATGCTATGGCTCTGTTCTTTAGGAATTCCGCGCGAAACCTCGGCGGAGTCATACTTCCAGAATTCTGGGGTCATAGGTGACCGGGAAACTGACCGAGCGGGAGATGAAGCAAAACTCGTGCACTCTGTGATGCAAGTCTTCGGCGTGTCCTATGTCGGTCCCTTTGGCGACCTGTATTTCTGGACGCAATTCCGCAGACAGAAAGCGTCCGGCCCCGCCTGGACCGACCTCTCCAATTCCCATGGGTGCATCCCGGTAATCGTGAACGATTATTCCGTTGTCGCTGGCCAAATGGAGGTACCAAAGCATGTGGCAAGCCGCGAGTGAGGATAGGAGCAGATCTTCTGGATTCATGCGCGTCGAGTCACCTCCGAGCAAGGGATCGTTGGAGCAATGTATCACAGGCTTGCCAATGGTGTTGATATCCCAGGTTCGCTTATAGGCCTTGTAGGATGAGGTGCCTGAGCCCTCGTTCCCGGTCCACTCGATTGCCGCTGTGTATTCATTTTGCTTTGACATAAGAGTCGTCCTTCTGGTCTGGGCAGTTCTTGAATTTGCCTCTGTTGAGCGGATTCTGATCCTTGCAGATCAAAGAACACCGCATCTGAGTTGTTGTTGGCTGCGTATTGTCTCTCAATCGCGTCACAGATCGCGCTCGGCCTGTGCTCCAGAATAAAATGGCGCGCATCTTGTAGGATAGTGCCGGGATGATGAATGAAACCGCCTGCTCGGACGTGGGACAATCTTGCGATATCGAAATGACCATGCAGGGTTGCCGTTCAGCAGCATCCGAAACAGACCCGTGCCTTCGTCGAAATAATGCGTCAGTTTGTCGTCAGGCGACGTGAGCCGGTTCGACTGCGATGGATATCGCACAGGATCCGGTCTGACGCTGACGTCTCAACCTGCCTGGAGCACATCCGTTTCCCGGGCTGCCGCGCGCAAGTTGCCAAGCGATTGCATCGGGGCAATTTCTTCGGCACTTCCCGTCGCGACATCATAGAGCATGGCGGATACGGTAACGGCGTCAGGGACCTCCCGTGCAGCGGCAAGCCGTCCAACATCGACCATCAAATCCCTGGCTTGGTCGGTTATCGCGTAGTCGGTCACGTCGATACCAAGATTGTCTTTCAGCGTGGCTTGCAGCTCAGGGTTGGCCAGTCTCTGAGCACCACATTGCGTGTGCTGCATCAGGATGATGTTGAAGCCTTGTTCCCTACCCTCGGTCAGGATGTTGGAAAGCACCGACAGCGTGGCGACTTCCTCAATCACCGATCGTGTCACGCGCCCGCCGGTATTTCGGATCACGATGACCTCGCCCAGCTCGAGGCCAAGCACATGCGCCGGATCGACACGGGCATCTGCGCAGGCCAGAAGCACAGTCCTCAGACCGGGTAAGGCTGGCATGTTGGGCTTGTCAAAGGTCTCGGCGAACCTGCCGTTTCGTACGATGAGATCGTCTTGAATGCTCATTGGTTTACTCCGTTCATAAGGCTGGGGAAGGATCGTGTTTTAGGCAGCTACCACGGTCGCTGCGCGAGTTTTTACGGGACGGTGACTATCAAGCCATGCCGGGTCGTCTTGCGAGAAGGCCGGATTGGGTGGCCTGACATAGTCACGTGCCTCTTCGGCTTTCATCAGGTCGAAGGGACGAGTCGCCAGGATCTTGAGAAACCCGCCCATCGCCCCAAGGCTGCGCAGAGGGCTTCGCACCAGCTTGGGCCGCGCGGCGACGGTGCGTCGCACCATGCGTTCGAAGGGTTCCGGGGCGCGGCCGCCAACATGGGCCACGTGATCGGTCGGCGCGTTCACGGCGAAGGTGCCGCGGCGATACTCTTCGGCGTAAAGTGCCAGCTGGGTGACTGCGGCCACCGAGTAGTTGGAGGGCTGCAACGCCTTGAGTGCTTTGACCATCATGCGTTCCGAGATGTCCATGTATCGCACCGGGCGGCCAAGGGCGCGTCCCATCGCCCCGGCGATCTCGTTCGGCGAAAGTAGCGCCGGTCCGGTCGGTCGGTAGGTCCGAGCCACGTGCGAGGCCGGATCTGCCAGCGATGCGGTAACGACGCGGGCAATGTCCTCGTTGGAGGGGGCTGCATTCTTTCTCACGTCGCCCGCCCCCAGAGGCATGGTGAACACCCCCAGATGCGCCGCCATGTCGAGAACCATCAGGTAGTTGTCGGCGAACCAGCCAGGATTGACCGTGGTGACAGACATCTCGCTGCGCATGCCGATCAGGATGTCGCTCAGATAGACCTCGCGGGTAAAGAGCGATGGGTGATCGGCGCTCGACAGCCACTGGCTCAGCGTGACGACGTGTTCCAGGCTTGCCTCGTAGGCGGCCGCAGTGAAGACCGCATTGAAGTGAAGACCGTTCGGCGCGGTGGGGGCGCATTGGTAGGCGCGTTGCACGCCCTGCATCGCGGCGCGCATGTCGGCCAGTGCATATTGGTTTCCGAGGAAAATCTCGGCCCCGGCGCGTTCGAGCGTCTTCGACCGATGATCTCGCCTGCGAACAAACGCCCGCACCGGAAAGCCTTTTTCAAGGAGCATTAGAGTCGTGTGCAGACCGGTCTTTCCACCTGCACTTGTCACAAGGATCTTTGGCTGAACGGACATCAAGGACTTCCTTTGGATGATGATGGTACTCTAAGTATTTAGATGATACATATAATCGGAAGTGTCAATCCAGAGGAGATCACTGCCGATGCCAAGAATGTCAGAGGCCGAAAAACAAAAGAGTTACAGAAGGATAGTCGAAGCCGCATCTCGTCTCATGCGCGAACATGGCATCGAAGCGACGAGTGTTTCGGACGTCATGAAGGCCGCCGACATGACGCATGGCGGCTTCTATCGGCATTTCGATTCGAAAGAGGCACTGGTGTCGGCGGCATTCGATGCGGCGATTGAAGACGTGCTATCAGACTTGAGGGACGCGCCGGTTGGTCCGAAGCGCGAGGTTGCCCGCGCTCAATATCTTGCGCGCTATCTGTCCAAGGAGCACGTCAATAACCGCGCTCGGGGATGCCCATTAGCCGCTCTGGGCACAGAGATTGCGCGTCAAGATGGGCTTGTGAATCCCGGCGCGTCGGAGGCCGTCGAGCAAATGGCCGACTTGCTTGGAAAGAATGACCCGGCGGCGGGGGGCCGTGGGCTTGCCACTATGGCTTTGCTTCTGGGGACCATAACACTCGCCCGTATCGCCAACTCACCGGAGTTCTCACAAAATGTATTGGATGCAGGCAAGCGGGGCTGCGACCTGCTGGAACAGCATTGGTGACCGAAGAAGCCTGAAACAAGGAACTGCAGCAATAACAGGCTGTCAGTTAACGGAAGATTTCTGCCCGCCTGACACTACCATGGCTGCGTACGGTCGATTGTGTTGAAAACCTCTGCAACCTGAAATTCGCTTAAAATTTTGGAACAGCGTTCCCTCATGTCGCCCTTGGGCAAACTGTTTTTGCGCGACGGAGCTTTCGCGGGAGAATGTTCTGCAGATTTGCGTCTTCTTCGCAGCACACAGACTTTTTCAACACGATCCGCGTTGAGTGTTGGGCTTCGCTCCACCGACGCGACCGGCCCGTTCCTGCCATTGCCCACCCCGAGGTGATGCTGCTGTGCGGCCCGTCGAACCTGCCGTTCGCTGCACGCGCAAAACCAGGGACCAATTAGAATCACAGATCGCGGACAAAACCGACAGCCGCTCTCCGAACGCACCGCACGATCTGGAACATGAGATATCCGGCCGGTCCGAACAGGAAGGTCACGGGCAGGCAGGGTGCAACCAACCAGAAGGCCATATCATCGCGCCGTCCCTGCCGACAGATCCACGCCCCGACCAAGAGGTCGAAGGCGAGGTAGTGAATCCACCCAGCGATGAGCGTGTCTGCGTGCGCGAACAGCTCCGTAACTTCGGTGAAACTTCCGAAGCCGCCGGTTGGCGGCGGGAAGGCGAATGTCATGGTCACATATCCCGCGGACAAGATCACAGGAATGGTCCACCTGCGATCCGCTCGGACCAGATCGGCATAAGGGGTGACAGGAGAAGCGAGACCCAACCGGCCATCGCCAGAATACCCGCAAGAGAGAAGATCAGTTCGTAGTTCATTGAGTTTCCTGAAAGGCTGCGACGCGCGGCGTCTCACCGTGTGTCGCGCACCCTCAATTGCAGTGACCGCCACTGCCCTGCCTCGCCTAGGGCGCGATGCGGGGTGCCCAATTCAGTTTTTAGAGATCGAGTTCGACATGCGGCGTCCCGTCCGACGTTCGCTCCTTAGAGTGGCCATCGGGACCGACCTCAACCCGGATCTGCTTGCGCAGGTTCGAGAAGCTCTCGAACCGGACCACGTCCACTGCTTCCTCAAGATTGAGAACCAGCCGAAACCAACCGGGTCGCAGCTGGTCAGCCACCAGTAATGTCGCGGCGAAGGGTTGCGACAGGTAGTGCCCGGTCACCCGCCCACCGGCGGTCCATCCTTGGGGCGGGCGGTCGCGCATCTCGGCATAAAACGCATTCCAGTCGCGGAAGCCGTGCCGCTGCGCGACCTTCTCCAGCGCCTGCGCGTGGCTGATCGGTTCACCCTGTTCGGCGAGGGTCGCGCGTACCCGTTTCGCTTCCCGCTTCGCTTTTGCGATCGTCGGCAACTCACGTGTCACACCCACCCCTCCCCGACTGGCGTGACGGCGGCCAGCGCGTCCGCCCCCACGAAATGCCCCAGAAAAAGCGCTTCGGCCACGGCAAGAAGGCCGTTCATGCCCATGACGAAGATGATGGGAAGCGCAGTGCGCGCGTATATCGGGCCCAGTAGCCCGGTGAGAAATGAATTGGTTAGGGACGACATGACCCCGTTTTCCTTCTGGCTCAGGTCGCGCAAGGACTGGACAGGGCCCGCATTTCCATCCGCGCGACAGGTGCCGAGGATGACGAAGATCGTGTCTGCTACAGAACTTCACCGTGACGGAATGTCGGCGGGCGGCAGGCGTCTGTTGCCTGCGGCGCTGTTAGACGGCCCGGGGTGTGCTGTCAAGCGGCACGGGTTCCACGCCCCACCCGCTCTGTGAGGCCGCGGGCCAAGGTGTCGAAGACGATGCGGATGCGGCGGCTGGTCTGCAACTCCCGGTGCGTGACCAGCCAGATAGGGAACTCCAGCGACGGAAAATCTGGCAGGACCTTTTCAATACCCGGCTCGGCATCGCCCAGTGTTTCCGGCTGCATGGAGACGCCATAGCCCGCCTTCACCAGCTCCCAGGCGACGACGCCGCTCGCGCTCGACATCACGAAGCTCTCCGCCCGGATCGGCACGCCCATGTTGTGTAGCGGGACCATCAGACGTTCGGGATCTGCGTTGCCGACGAAATCGTGGTTGGCGATATCCCGCGCGGTGCGCGGACGGCCGGCGCGGTCGAGATAATCGGTCGCAGCATAAAAATTCGCGCGAAAGTCACCGAGGTGCCGCGCGATAAGGTCGGGCTGGTCCGGCCGAACATGCCGGATAGCAATATCGGCGTCGCGCTGCGTCAGATTTTCCATCTCGCTGGAGGCGAGGATGCGAACGCGGACTCCCGGCGCGGCGTCCCTGAGGGGCTTGAGGATGTGGGGCAGGATCGCAGCGGACAACAGGTCGGTCCCTGTGACCGTGACCTCACCCGTCACGCCCTGCGACTTTCCGTCGGCCACCATGGAGATCAGCGTCGCCGTCTCGCCCATCGCGCGGACGTGGTCGAGCAGGTCTCGGCCGGTTTCTGTCAGGGTCAGCCCTCGGACGCTGCGTTCGACAAGCGTCACCGCCAATGCTTCCTCCAACGCGCTGATCTGTCGCCCTATGGTCGGCTGGGTGGACTTCAGCACGCGCGCAGCGCCGCTAAACGAGCCTTCCTCTGCTGTCGCGAGAAAGGCGCGCACCTGGTTCCAGTCGAAGGAGATGGCCTGCCAGTTCATGCATCAATGTATAGCAGATGGACGAATTTAGGCAATCGACCATTCGTGTACGCATGCGCAATACCCTTCACAACAGGGAGCGGCCCGATGGCCGCCCCGTTTAACCGCGCCGTGCGCTGCCTTGTTTCGATGGATAGACCGATGACCGCTCAACCCTTCTGGGATCGCATGGCCCCAAAATACGCCCGCAAGCCCGTGGACGATCCCGACGCCTACCACGAGAAACTGGCGCTCGTCGCGTCGCTGCTGCGTCCGAAGGACCGCGTGCTCGAGATCGGCTGCGGGACCGGCACCACCGCGCTGCGGCTCGCGCCCCACGTCGCCCAATACACCGCGACGGACGGTTCACGCGCCATGATCGGGCTCGCCGGCGCGAAGCTCGGCCCGAGCGCACTGGAGAACGTCACGTTTCATCATGCCGACGCGGCCGAGCAGGTCGCCGGGGCGCCCTTCGACGCGATCTGCGCCTTCAGCCTGCTGCACCTGGTCGAGGACGTCCCGGGTGTTCTGGCGACCGTGCACGTGCAGCTGAGGCCGGGCGGTCTGTTTCTGTCCAAGACGGTGTGCACGAAGGCGGCCGCCTGGCCGATCCGTCTGCTGATCCCCACGCTCACCACGCTCCGCATCGCGCCGAGGGTCACGCCGCTGAGCCGGGCGGAGCTCGTCCGGCATATTGCGGACGCGGGCTTCACGGTCGAGCGCACGGAGCATCTCGGCAAGAACCGCATGAGTCCGATCATTGTCGCGCGCAAGGCCACGTGAAGCAAACCGCCCCGTTATTCCGAGAGACCGAAGCATGCATTTTATCAGCCGTTGCGAATGGGCGTTCCTCGCGCTGGTGTTCCTCTACTCCTTCATCCCCGCAGTGGTCGGACTATTCCGGATTCCGGAGCTTCTTGGCATGCCGGCGATCGTTCCGCCGAACCCGCGCGCGGTGATTGATCCCGTACCGATCACGCTGCACATCCTCGGCAGTTCGGTGTTCTGCCTGGCCGGGGCCGTACAGTTCCTGCCGAGCCTGCGGCGCCATCGCCCCGCCCTGCACCGGACCCTCGGGCGCATCGTGGCGGCAGCGGGATGCGTCAGCGCGCTCACCGGGCTCTGGATGACCGTGTCCTACGCGTTTCCAGCGGCGCTGCAAGGAACACTCCTTTACGGGGCGCGGATCGTACTCAGCCTCGCGATGGTCGCCTTCATCGCATGGGCCGTCGTCGCGATCTGGTCGCGAAACCTCGCTGCACACCGCGCCGCGATCCTGCGTGCCTATGCCATCGCCCAAGGGGCCTCGACGCAGACCGCGCTCTTTCTGATCACCATGATCTTCGTCGGAACCGAGCCGCTCGGCGTGGCGCGGGACCTGATGATGATGGCCGCGTGGGCGATCAATATCGGGGTCGCGGAGGTTCTGATCCATCGTGCCTTCGGGACGCGCAGATCGCGCGCGACGATCTCCAGCACGCCCTGACACTTGGCCACATGCCGACCGGCCTCACCGCCGCCAAAAGGAAATTTGAATGCGAAAGCTCGATCCCCATAAGGCTTTGTAATTACGGGTGCCAAGGTGGTGTTGTTTCAGGTGGTTTCACGGGTGAACGCAACACAGAAGGACACTGCTTTACGGAGGAAACCCCTGATATGCCTCAACCTGATCAAGACATGAGGACCACGATGGTTTTTCAGAGACGAACGTCCTGAACCTTTCAGCCACCTTGGGTTCTGCGTGCAAAGACCCCGCCGGAACGATCATTTTTGATCCGTCGCCGCTTGCCCAAGGAACGCCGGAACCGCAAACTTGGCAGAACGACTTGGAGATGTCCCGCCCGGGCATCTGGTAGGTGACAATCGCATCGCCGCCAGCAAGCCAGTTAAACCGATCACTGGCTATGAACAGATTTGATGCGAAAGCCGAACCGGTGATCTGCCTGCATTGGTCACAGCTGCACAAGAACATCTTGTCGAACTCGTTAACGACCTCGAACGATATCTTGCCACACAGGCAGCTTCCTTTCAGTTTCTGCATTCTCTCAGTCCTCTTTAAGGTGGCCTACATACCGGCAGAGGCATCGCAAACGATCCTCAGCCTGCGAAATCATTGCGCGAAGAGTGGCTTGCGCGGTTTGTGGGGTCCGAATGAGATCAGCGGCTTCGCCGACGATAACGGCGGCTACATCCAAGTCACCCGCCGCCGAAGCGGTGTTGAAGCGGGTCTGCTCTTGTGCAAGATTTTCGCGCAAGCCGACAATATCCCCACTCCACTGCCGCGTGAACGTGTTGCGCAGCGTGCGCAGGTTCCAATCAGAAGGCCAGTCGAGCCCACGTGCCATGTCGAACACCGAACTTCGTTCGGTATCGTCGCCTGAACCGCTCAGGGCGGCTTGTTTGGCACCTTCACTGGCAAGTGATTCATCGCTGGCGAAGAAGGTGGTTCCGCATAATGCACCCGAGCCCCCGAGCGCCAGAGCCGCAGCCAGGCCACGCCCGTCCGCGATGCCGCCTGCCGCGATGACCGGTATCCCTTGCGCGATATCGACAACCGCCGGGACAAAGGGCAACGTCGCTCTGGTGCCGCCGTGCCCGCCCGCCTCTGTGCCCTGCGCTACGATGGCATCAACGCCAGCGTCCACAGCTTCACGCGCTTGTTCGAGGGTCTGCACCTGAACGATTAACTTCGTCTGTGCCGCCCTGATTTGATGGAGAAACGGTTTGAAATCACCGAACGAGAGCATGAGCGCGACCGGGTTTCGCGCAAGGGCAAGATCGAGCAATCGGGGCTGTCTGGCCAGCGACCAGGTAATAAAGCCCACCCCGATCCGTGCCTCCCCCGCTGCGTTGAATTCGCGCATCAGCCAATCGGCGTCGCCATAGCCGCCGCCGATCAGGCCCAAGCCACCTGCATTGCTCACCGCCGCCGCAAGCACCCCACCGCTGACACCTGCCATCGGTGCCAATAGAACGGGATGCTCGATGCCGAACAGATCACACAGAGGTGTGCGCATAGACATGTCGGTCAGCCCGCCGCTTCGCGGCGATAGTGTTGAACCGGCAGGCCGCCAATTCCCCAATCCTCAAGCGCCACTTCGTCGATGACGACAAAGGTCGTCGCCGGGTTTTTATCGAGGATCCGCACCAGCAAGTCGGTGACACCGCTGATCAGCTCGGCCTTCTGATCGGGGGTGACGCCTTCGCGCGTCACCTTGATGTTTACATAGGGCATATCGGTTCCTTTCAGGTCTCACGTTCAGTGATTTGGAAAACCTTGGCCATGATCCGCCATGCGCCATCGTTTCGCACAAGGGTCAGGAAGTCGATGAAATCCTTGGTGCCAATGGAGCACCGCACACGGGCAAAGGCGGTGTTTTCACCCGCAAACTCGATTGAGTCGATCACATCACGCCGGGGTTCATCGCGTGAGGCAGGGGACACGCGCTTTGCCACCACCGCGAAATATTCATCCATCGTGCGATAGAGGAGCGGCGTTTCATCCGCCGTTGCATAGATCGCTTTTGGGTGAAACGCATTTCCCAGTCTGCCCGTATCGGCGTGATAGAGACCGTCGAAATAGGTCTCTAACACGTCTGTTACCGCGGCAAATGCAGTCATGTGGCCTGCTCCATCAGACCCTCGGCAATCATCGCTTTGATCGAGGTGGGACGTGCCGCGATACGTGCGACGTAGCTTTGGGTGTTCGGATGCGCATCAAGGCTCACTCCGACAAAACCTGCCCAATTGAGCACAACGAAGGCATAGGCGTCCGCAACGCTGAAGGTGTCACCCATGAGAAAATCACGTCCATCTGCGAGGCTTCGCTCGATATGAGCGACCCGGCGTTGGACACCAGCGTCGGCTTTCTTGCGCCGCGCATCATCCACCTCGCCGCCAGAGAAAAACGGCCCAAAGGACTTGTGCAGTTCTGATGACAAGAAGTTGAGTGTTTCCTGAAGGCGGGTGCGCGCCAAGGTGCCGTTCGGGGGGGCAAGGCCAGAATCGGGTGACTGATCCGCCAGGTACTGAAGCACAGCGGGGTTTTCGGTGATGATATCGCCGTCATCAGTTTCAAGTGCCGGAACATAGCCGTTCGGGCTGATCCTGAGGAAATCGGCGCCTGCTTCGGTTGTGTTGGCGTCGGTGTCTGTTTTGGCGAGGTCGAACGAGAGGCCAAGTTCGTTCAGGATGATGTGGGATGCCATCGAGCAAGCACCGGGTTTGTAGTAAAGTTTCATCTGTCATAGCTCCAGTTGATTGGGTTGATGGGCCAGAGATGACGTGTCGACTAACCGTTGACAACGTGGTTTCTTCTGGATACCAAACTATCGAGTTACCTCAAGGAAACCTGGTTACACAATAATGCCCCTCAAAGTCCGCAAGAACCAAAGCCCCGATCCGCCGCAGCCCTGCATGCTCACGCATTGCATGGCAGTGATTTCCGGCGCGTGGGCCGCCAATGTGATTTGGTCGCTGCGTGCTGGCCCGCGCCGCTTCAACGAGTTGCGCACCGACATTCCGCCAATATCGGCCAAGGTGCTGTCTGCTCGGTTGACCGAGCTGGAGCAGCGCGGCGTGCTGTCTCGTAACGTGCAACCGACCTCGCCCCCATCCGTCGAATATGCTCTGACCGAGCTCGGCGGTGAACTTGTGCCAGCCCTTCAGGCGATTGTTGAGGTTGGCCACCGTCTAAAGATGCGCGACGAAGCGTAAGGTCCTGAATTTAGGCCCAAGACCTATGGGGTTTGGATCAGTTCGATCCTGTAGCCGTCTGGATCTTCTATAAACGCAATGATCTCACGCTCTGCGGTTTCATCCGGTGCCATCTTCATTGGACCGGGGGCCCTGACGATGTTGATGCCGAATTCTGACAGGTGATTGCACACCTGCTGGATGTCTTGGACTTCCAACGCGATATGCCCGTAACCGGTGCCGTGGGAATAGCTGTTGTCACCCCAGTTATAGGTCAGCTCAATCAGCGCGCTGCTGTTGGCATAGCCGACAAAAACCAGTGTAAATTTCGCATCTGCAAAGGTCTCGCGCCGCATTTTCTGCATGCCGAGAGCATCACAATAGAACCGTAGAGACCGATCAAGGTCTTGGACGCGCACCATCGTATAGAGGATAGCGTGCGGGGTGTTTGAGGAGGTGATTTCAGTGTTCATAATTATGCGCCTGAATGGTTCGAAGGACCGGGGACAGACCGCATCTGCCCCCGGGTAGGAAACTTTAGCGGCAGATTTCACCTTGGTAGCGCACCAGCCCGACAAGGTTGTCACTGTCGCGCAAATCGACAAGGCCGTAGCTGTTGAACTGGCCACTGTAGCCTTTCATCGTGCCGCGTGTTACGTCTGGCTGAATGTCGTAGGTGATCTCGATCATGAAGCGGCCCGGCTTGCCCGGTACGGCGGTCAGAATGCCCAGATCTTTGGTTTGGAACGCGCCGCCATCGTCGCGACCAAAATAGTGTTCCATGTCCATCTCAAGACCGGTTTCGGTCTCACGAGTCGCCGTGATTTTGCCAGCAGCATTCTGAACTGCACCGGTCAAGGCCGCCGAGATGATCATCGGCTGGCCGTCACCTTCGCCAAAGAAGTTGGGGATCGCAACACCGCCCATTTGAAAGCAGTCGGCGGCCATGGCAGCCGTCGACGACATCGCGAGGGCCATGATGGCGCCAGAAAAAGAGGTGAGTTTCATGTCAGTTCCATTCCGTTGAGGAGATTACAGGTAGTAGGGAGAATTGAGGCCGCGGCTTGCAGCCTCGGTGACGCGGGCATCAAAGACACGCGTATAGAAAGCGGCGTTCATCTCGGCTGCCGTTTTTGGGAAGGCATTGAGGGCAAAATCCAACGCGTTTTCGACGGGAAACGCGCGAAAGTTGGTGATGCCCTGAGGGGCGGCATATCATGGCGGTGTTCAGACGCCGTCAATTCTCTGGTGAGAAAAGGATATGCCACATGTCAAAGACTACCATCACCCAACTGCCC
>NZ_CAMYMD010000001.1 GCF_947259555.1 uncultured Roseovarius sp. | reverse complement strand
GCTTGCGATCGCTGTATCGCTGCTCTGACAGCGTGCGTGGTCGTGGCGCTCCCGTGACGAACTTGGCCCATAATGCTTCCTTCCATTCCTGAGAAAGGATCGCACCATCAAACCATGGGATCAAACACCTTATGTGTCTTATCCCTGCTATGAATGCCCCGGCGCCGTGTCGGCGCAGGAAGTCGAGCGTGGCCAGAGCTGCCGCGCAGGATTCGCCACCGTCATCGGTGGCGGTAGTGTCGGTCATGAACATGTTGGTGCTCCCGACAGCCAGCCTGCGGCAGGGGCCACATGTTATATGCTGGTGTCAGATCGGCGGTGCCGGGAGGTGTCGGGTCTGCTTCTTGCTCGTTTGCATCTCCGGATCAGGTTCTCTGGTTGGGTCTTTGTGCTGGTGATCGGAATATTGGCTCGATCTGCTGAAGGCGAAGGAAAAAAATTTGGCGAAGACCAGAAATGGCGCTTTATTTCATAGTCCCCGCCCTGCACCTCGTTGGTGCAAGGCGGGGATAGAGGATCACATGGTGTGATCGCGGTGGTCGCTCTCCGATGGCGAACGAGGTCTGATAGTATCAGCCTCACCAATCAAAAGCCGTAAGGAGAACGACCATGAGCCACTATGTTGGTTTAGATGTTTCATTGAAAGAAGTTTCGATTTGTGTGGTGGACACAGGCGGTGAGGTCTTGAACCGCGCGTCTGTGCCGACCGAACCTGATACCATTGCGGAATATATTGCGCAGAATGCCCCAAGTGCAGAACGCGTTGTGCATGAAAGTGGGATACTTGCCACTTGGTTGACGCGTGAGCTGGAAAGACGCGGTGTGCCGATCACATGTATCGACGCCCGCATGGCGCACAAGGCGCTGTCAGCGCGCCTCAACAAATCGGACAAGGCGGACGCTGAGGGTCTGGCGCAGCTGGCGCGGACCGGGTGGTTTACGAAAGTCCATATTCGCAGCGAAGCCTCGGACCGTGTGCGGACGCTGGTTGCAGCGCGCGAACGGCTGATCCGCATGCGCAAGGACCTTGAGGCCCACATCCGTGGTGTCCTTAAAACCTTCGGGATCCGCATGGGTCCTGTCTTGCGCGCCCATCATCGCCAGGGGTTCCGTGACCAACTCGCCGAGGCAGGCGCATGTGATCCAATGCTGGGGCTTCTGGCGCAGACCATGATACCCATTCACAAAACGCTTTGCGCCTCGGCAGAGGCCCTGGGCGATGAGCTGATGCATGTTGCCAAGCAGAATACACTGGCCCGTCGCCTCATGACAGTGCCGGGCGTCGGCCCACTCGTGGCGCTCAACTTCATCGCGACAATAGATGATGCAAACAGGTTCCGACGATCAACCGATGTCGGCGCGTTCCTTGGCCTAACACCACGACGATATCAATCGGGTGAGATCGACAGGTCGGGCCGCATCTCTAAATGTGGGGATGCCGAGATGCGCCGCCTGCTGGTCTCTGCCGCCACGTCACTGATGACGCAGGTCAGGCGATTCTCACCTCTCAAATCCTGGGCGATCCGGCTCAGCGCGCGCAAAGGCTTCAAGAAGGCCGCTGTCGCAACCGCCCGCAAAATCGCCGTGATCCTCCACACCATCTGGCGCAATGGAACTGAATTCAATTGGACGAAGGAGCCCATAACCTAACACACAGCATACCCGCCTGAGGAAAGGGCGGGTTTGGCGTCCTCCGGGACGGAGGCAGATCGATCTCGCGTAAAGCGGTCGAGGTGACGCAGCCGCATCAACCTCGTGAATGACATTCCAGACGATCAGCCCCGGACGCCATCATGAAGCAGCATCGCCTGACTTCGGAGAGAACCACGACCCCGGCGGACAACAAACCTAACGCCCTTGACACAACCGCGATCAGAGAACCCGGTAAAGCTGATGGCGTCCACGCCCGGATGCGAGACCAGGGCATCGCCGACCGCGCGGCCGGGGCCCATCACGAGATTGAACAGCCCCTCGGGCAGATCCTGCCGCGCGATGATCTCGGCGAGCGCCACAGCACTCGCGGGCGTCAGGTTGGCCGGTTTCCATATCACGGCATTGCCAAACGCGAGCGCCGGCGCGATTTTCCACGCAGGCGTCGCAACCGGGAAATTCCACGGGCTGACAATCGCCACGACGCCAACCGGTTCGCGGCGCACATCTATATCAATATCAGGTCGCACGCTCTGGGCAAAATCACCCATCTGACGCAGAACCTCTGCGCCGTAATAGCAAAAGAACTGCCCCGCACGATAAACCTCGCCCACGCCTTCAGCGCGCGGCTTTCCTTCTTCGCGCGCAAGCATTGCGCCGATTTCGGCGCTCCGCGCCATCAACTCGGACCCGATTGCCATCAAGACATCATGACGCTTCTGGATGCCCGCCGCCCACCAGCGCGGCTGCGCCGCGCGCGCAGCCGA
The DNA here is from genome assembly GCF_947259555.1 of uncultured Roseovarius sp. GTDB lineage: Bacteria > Pseudomonadota > Alphaproteobacteria > Rhodobacterales > Rhodobacteraceae > Roseovarius. Next base: position 64,800 of record NZ_CAMYMD010000001.1, on the reverse strand, counting down.
AATCGCATCTTCGAGATCTGAACGACCAGCCTGCGCATAATGCCCCACCACATCGGACAGATCAGAGGGATTGCGGTTCTCGATCACCTCTGTCGACATCCGCCACTCGCCTGCGATGAAATTGGCTGTTTGCTGGGTCGTCATGGGCTGGTCCTTCGTGATTTGAGCGGGGAAGTGCCGGGCGATCACCCGCGCACCGCAGACATTCAACGATTGACCGAATTAAGGCAAACAAATATATTTTTACATACATTCAGTTTTCCTTAAACAACATGCAGGCGACACATGATCCGGACCGAAGCCCTGCGCGCGTTTGTCACTGTCAGCGAACACGGCAACATCCGGGATGCCGCCGAGATACTGTGCCGGACACAATCCGCCGTCTCGATGACACTCAAGCAGCTGGAGGCAGAGCTTGGCGGGCCGCTCTTTGAGAGCGACCGCAAGAACAAGATGACAGATCTTGGCGCTTTCGTGCTTGAAATGGTCGGGCCGCTTTTGCGCGACCACGACCGCGCGATAGACTTGATCACCGGCTATGCGCGCGGCTATTCCGGCAATCTTCGGATTGCCGCCGTCCCATCGGTGGCGGCGCTGATCCTGCCGGAGATGCTCAAGGAGTTCGTACAAGACCGGCCCGACGCGGAAATCGACCTTTTCGACACCGACAGCGCCTCGGTGCGGCGCATGCTGGTCCGGGGCCATGCGGATCTGGGAATCGCAAGCCCCGCAACAGAGCCCGACGGGCTCCGTGCGATCCCACTGTTCACCGATCCACTTGTTTTTGTGTGCCGCGCGGATCACCCGCTCGCACAGGAAAAAACGCCGCTCGAGTGGCACCACCTGAACGGCGTGCGCCTCATCCTGAACGAGACCCTGCGCGGCCTTGAGAGCCCCGAATTTCGCGCCCTGTCTGACGCGGCGCGGCTTTCGGTGCGCAATCTCACGTCGCTGCTCGCAATGGTGCAGGCGGATGCCGGCGAGAGCATCCTGCCGGGCCTTGCAACCCGCGCACTGCCGGAAGGCGTCGTGACCCGCCCGCTCGCGGATCCGGCCTGCATCCGCAGTGTCAGCCTCTTGTCACGCGACGGGCGCACCCACAGCCCCATCGCCGCCGCCTTCGTGACCCAACTCTGCGACACGCTGCCCGAAACCGCCAACCGCTTCGGGTTGGGCGCCCATCATGCGCTAGGCGGCTGATCGGCGGCTCATTGCCCGGCGGCGCGCGCCTTTTCCACCAGGGCGCGGACATCTGGCCCGAGCGCTTCGACGATCCGCACCACACCTCGCGCGTTCGGGTGGATGCCATCGGCCTGAAACCAGCGTTGCAATGCCGCCGGATCGCCCTCACCCAGACCGGCAAAGAAATCCTCGGCGAACAGCGTGTCATATTCGGCGGACAACTCCGGATAAATCGCCTCAAAAGCCGTCTCGTACTCGGCCCCGTAATTGCCGGGCGCATCCAACCCGACCAGCAAGACCTTGACGTCGCGCGCCTGCGCCGCCTTCAGGATGGTCTCGAGGTTGGCGCGACTTACGGCCGGATCTATGCCGCGCAAGAGGTCATTGCCACCCAGCGCCACGATCATTGCATCCACTTCGGGCGTCAGGCTCCAGTCGACACGAGCAGCGCCACCCGCTGTGGTATCGCCGGACACACCGCCATTGATCACCTTCGCCGCCACATCCTGCGCCGACAGCCAGTCCCGCATCTGCGGCACAAACCCGTCACCCTCTGGCAGACCGTAGCCTTGGGTCAGGCTGTCACCCAGCGCCAGCACCGTGATCGGCTCTGTGGCCCATGCCGGGCTGACAAGCGTCAGAAAAGCCGCTACCACCTTGCCCAGCGGGCGGATGGCCCCATATAACGGAAAACCTTTGTAAATCAGGCGCAAACGCATGAGTTCTCCTATTCTGTCGCTCTCCGATGTCACACTGTCACTGGAGGGCAATGCCGGTCTTGTGCGGATACTCCACGGGATTTCTCTGGATGTCCACCGTGGCGAGACGCTTGGCCTGATCGGGCCGTCGGGCTCCGGCAAGTCTTCGCTGCTGATGCTGATGGGCGGGCTGGAACGCGCCACGTCGGGGCGCGTCACAGCCCTCGGGCATGATCTGTCAGAGATGAACGAGGACCAGCTGGCCCGGCTCCGGCGCGACAATTTCGGGGTCGTGTTTCAGTCTTTTCACCTGATTCCAACGATGACCGCGCTCGAAAACGTGGCCACCCCGCTCGAATTGGCCGGCCTGCCCGATGCCCGCACGCGGGCGTCCGAAGAGCTCGAAGCGGTTGGCCTTGCATCGCGCTCGGGCCACTACCCCTCGCAACTTTCTGGCGGTGAGCAGCAGCGCGTTGCCCTCGCACGCGCCGCAGCCCCGCGCCCGGCGATCATTCTCGCGGATGAGCCGACCGGCAATCTCGACAGTGCCACCGGCGCGGACATCATCGAGCTTTTGTTCGGTCTGCGGGACAAACATGGCGCGACGCTGGTTCTGGTCACGCATGATCCGGAACTTGCCAAGCGCTGTGATCGCGTGATCAGCCTGCGTGACGGCACCAGCGAGGCCGCCGCATGAGCCTTGCGGTTGCGACACGCCTCGCCCGGCGCGAGTTGCGCGGCGGCCTGCGCGGCTTTCGCATCTTCCTCGCCTGTGTGATCCTTGGCGTGGCGGCCATCGCCGCCGTGGGCACCCTGCGCGAAAGCATCCGCGCCGGGCTCGAGCAACAGGGTGCCGCATTGCTTGGCGGCGATGCCGAACTGGAGCTTACCTATCGCTTTGCCACCGAGGACGAGCGTGCATGGATGGAGGCAAATGCCCTGCGTGTCTCGGAGATCGCCGATTTCCGCTCCATGGCGATCTCACCCGATGGACGCCGAGAGCTGACACAACTCAAGGCGGTGGACGATGCCTATCCGCTGGCCGGTGAGGTTCTTCTCTCGGGCAACATGACGCTCGACACCGCGCTCAAAGGCTCGGACGGCGTTGCCGGTGCGGTGATGCAGCCTTTGCTCGCATCGCGTCTCGGCATTGCCGTGGGCGACACCTTCCGGTTGGGCGAGCGCGACTTTCGCCTGATGGCAGAGTTGGTCAAGGAACCAGACCAGAGCCGGGCAGGCTTTGGCCTCGGGCCGCGCACCATCGTCAGCCGCGCCGCGCTTGACGGGTCCGGGCTGCTCAGCCCCGGCTCGCTTTTCACAACGAAATACCGCCTTGATCTGCCCGACGACACCGATCTCGCGGCCCTCGAGGACCGCGCGATGCAAGAGCTGGACGGCTCGGGCTTTCGCTGGTCGGACGCCCGCAATGCAAGCCCCCGCGTGGCCGAGTTCGTCACCCGCCTCGGCGCGTTTCTCGTCCTGGTGGGCCTGTCCGGGCTGGCGGTGGGCGGTGTCGGCATTTCGGCGGCACTTAGGGCCTATCTGGCGGGCAAGGTACAGGTGATCGCCACGCTGCGCACGCTTGGCGCGGATCAGCGCACGATTTTCCTGACCTATTTCATTCAGGTGGGCGTGCTGGCTCTTATCGGCATCCTTGGCGGTCTTTTGCTCGGCGTGGGCCTTCCCGTGGCTCTTGGACCGCTCCTTGCAACGCGCTTGCCGGTGCCTGCGGTCTTTGCGCCCTATGCCGCGCCGATGGCCGAAGCCGCGCTTTATAGCGTGCTCAGTGTGCTCATCTTCACGCTCTGGCCGCTCGCCCGCGCGCGCGAAGTACGGGCAGCCGCGCTCTATCGTGAGGCAGCAGGCGGTGGGCGCCAATGGCCGGGCTGGCCTTGGGTAGCGGCGACCGGCGCGCTGATTGCGGCACTCCTGGCGGCGGCGGTGGTCTTTTCCGGCAACATGCGCCTCACGTTCTGGACCGCCGGCGGCATTTGCGCCGCCCTCCTCGTACTGGCCCTCGCGGCGACCCTGGTACAGCACCTCTCCCGCGCCCTGCGCGCGCGGATGCACGGACGGCCCGCGCTTGGCTGGGCACTCGGCGCTATCGGCGGGCCGGGCACGACAGCCGGGCCGGTGATGCTCTCGCTCGGGCTTGGCCTTGCCGTGCTGGCGGCGGTCGGGCAAATCGACGGCAATCTGCGCCGCGCCATCGCCGCAGACCTGCCAGAGCGCGCGCCCTCGTTCTTTTTCGTCGACCTGCAGAAAGATCAGATGCCATGGTTTCTCGACCGCCTCGAGACAGACCCGGCGGTGAGCCGGGTCGACAATGCGCCGATGCTGCGCGGCATCATCAGCCGTATCAACGGACGCACCGCAACCGACGTGGCCCCCGGTCATTGGGTGGTCGAGGGCGACCGCGCCGTCAGCTATGCCGACGCCCTGCCCGCCCGCACCGAGATCACGGCCGGTACATGGTGGGGGGCTGGCTATGATGGCCCTCCCCAAGTCAGTTTTGCCGCCGAAGAAGCGATGGAAATGGGCATCGGAATTGGCGATGAGATCACCGTCAACATCCTCGGACGCGATTTCACGGCACCCATTACATCCTTGCGCGAGGTGGATTTTTCCAGCGTCGGAATGGGCTTTGTCCTCTTGATGAACCCGTCGGCGGTGGCGGCCGCGCCACACACCTTCATCGCCACCGTCTACGCCGACAGCAAGGCCGCCGAAGAGACTATCCTGCGCGATGTGACAGACCGCTATCCGAATGTGACCGCGATCAATGTGCGCGATGCGCTGACGCAGGTCACAGACCTGCTCGCGGGGCTCGCGTCGGCGACGTCATGGGGGGCATCGGTCACGCTCCTGACCGGCTTTCTGGTGCTGATCGGCGCGGCAGCGGCAGATCAGAGGGCGCGCACCTATGAGGCGGCCATCCTCAAGACCCTCGGCGCGACACGCGGGCGCATCCTGACCAGCCTTGTCCTGCGGGCCGCGATCCTCGGCGCAGCGGCGGGTGTTGTCGCCCTTGGCGCAGGTATTGGCGGCGGCTGGGCGGTCAGTCATTTCGTGATGGAAACCGATTTCCAGGTGATCTGGGGCTCGGCCCTCGCCATCATTTTCGGCGGGATGCTTGTAACCTTGTTGGCCGGATTGGCCTTTGCCATGGGCCCGTTGCGCGCCCGCCCCGCACGCACCCTGCGGGCGCGCGAGTGATGGCGCCCGCGCATGCCCAATCGCCGCGTTGATTTCAAGCGTCCTTGCTGGCAGTCACTTGCGCAACGACAGGAGATGCCATGACCGATTCGCTGCCGATCCCGCTTTCCCCCCCGCTGACGCCCGCACAGCAGACCATGCTGATCAATCTCGTGCGCCGCGCCGCCAAAGCCGAGATCATGCCGCGGTTTCGCAATCTGACCCGCGCCGACGCAGATATGAAGTCAGGGCCACATGACCTTGTGACGGAAGCGGACCACCAATCCGAGGCCATGCTGGCGCGCGGGTTGCAGCGAATGTTCCCCCATGCATTGATCGTCGGGGAAGAAGCCGTGACCACCAAGCCGGAGCTGCGCGACGAGGTGTCCGAGGCGGAGATGGCCTTTATCATCGATCCGGTGGACGGGACGTGGAACTTTGTCCACGGTTTGCCGCTCTTCGGTGTGATCATCGCCGTCACACGGTTCGGCCGCCCGGTGCTGGGCCTGCTCTACGATCCCGTTTCGGATGACTGGATCATCGCCGACGAGGCAACTCCCGCAAAACTGGTCGGGGCACTCGGCTCGGATCGTGCAGTCGCAGTCTCACAAGGCGGCGAGCTGTCCGACTTGCAGGGCTACATGCATTATTTCCTGATGTCTCAGCCGCGTCAGGACAGCCTCGGCCCATTGCTCTCGGCTCTTGGCCGTTGCATCGCCCTCCGCTGCTCGTGCCACGAATACCGCTTGCTGGCTCAGGGCGCGGTCCATTTCGTGATGTCCGACGTCCTGAACCCATGGGACCACGCGGCAGGCGTGCTGATCTGCCAACAGGCCGGCGGCGTGGCCCGCATGCTGGATGGCCGCGACTACACAACTGCAATCCCCGAAGGCGTTTTGCTCTGCGCGTCCGACGAGCAGACTTGGACACGCCTGCGCGACCATTTCGCCTGTCTGATCGAGGATTGAGTCCTGAGACGTAATTGTTTATTGATTTGTGCTGGCAGCAGCGCCAAGAGTACTTGATCCCTAGGGTCTCAATTAGACGCTCTTCAGGTATTTCCGATGACAAAGAGACGGCCCGGTACGGATCAATACGATAACGGCGTCACCCTGTCAGAAGAGGATCGGGCGGCGGCGATTGATCGTCTCTACGACGTCGCACTTGATCCGGCCCGCTACGAGGCGCTGCTCGATCATTGGGAGAGCACCGTAGGCCCATTGCGGGCGCAGGTGGATCTGAATGCACCGCATCTCTTGGACGATCCGCGCATTGCCGCGCATTTCCGGCGCGCCACAGAGTTTCTGGACCGCGTCGACATCAGTGGCGCGAATGAGGCAAGCCTGCCCGACATCGAGGCGATTCTCGCGCCTTTTGACCGGGTCGCAGCCGTCCTTCTGGACCGCACGCATGCGGTGCGCGCATCCAATGCGACCGCACGGCAACTCATGGGGCTCAACGCGAATGCGAGCCTGACCGATATACCGATTCATGTGTCCGATGTCGGAACTGTCGCCGACGCGCTTACCCTTCTGTTCGAGGATCGCAACAAGGACAGTGCAGTGCTCCGAGTCAGAGCGCGGCGCGCGGATCATCTGATCGTGTTTCGCCTGCAGCGTTGTATGGCCGCCGATGGCACGGTTCTGGTTCTGGCCGCCTCGAATGAGGTCAATCTGCCCGTCGGCTTTTGCGATATCCTGCGACAGGCGTTCGATTTGACGGCGACCGAGGCGGATATTCTGTGCCATCTTGTCGATTGCCACAGCGTGAACGAGATCGCCGCCAGCCGTGCCCGGTCGGTGGATACGATCCGCGCGCAGATCAAGTCGATCCTCGCAAAGACAGAAACCCATTCGCAACTCGAGCTCGTTCGACTGGCCTTGTCGATGATCGACATGACGGCGATGACGGTGCGCAGTGCCACCGGCCCGAAGGATGTATGCCGCGGTTCTGCCACGCTGGCAGAGCGCGATTTTCATTCCCTCACCGCACCGGACGGGCGACGCGTGGATTATCTCGTCCTCGGCGCGCCACAGGGGCGCCCGGTCCTGTACCTGCCTCTCGATTTCGGCCTTGTCAGATGGCCCGCCTCCGCCGAGGCCTGCGCCACGACCCGCGGCTTGCGGATCATCGTGCCGCTGCGTCCCGGCTATGGCTTTTCCGACATGGTCGGGCGTGGCGTTGATTACGACTCCACGCTGCTCAGCGATACGATGATGGTCTTGCGTGCCGAAGGGGTCACGCGCTGTCCGATCATCGCCCTGAGCGGCGATACCTATTACGCGGTGCGCCTCGCACGCGACAATCCCGGCGCGTTCAGTGGCATAATCGCCTGCTCAGGCATGCTGCCCCTCACCCGACGCGAACAATTCGAGCGCATGGACAAATGGCACCGCTTCATTCTGGCGGGGGCCAAGTACACACCCCACCTGCTGCCGTTCATGGTCAAGGCGGGTTTTCTTCTGGCGCAGAAAATCGGCAAGCGCGGGTTCATCCATGCGGTATATGGAAAATCCGCTGCCGATATCGCCACGTTCGAGGATCGCGAAGTGTATGAGGCGTTCGTGACAGGCTCCGACGTCGCCTTGTCGGACACACATTGCGCGCATGACGCGTTTTCGCGTCAGCTGGTCTCGGGCCAGTTGGAAGACTGGAGCGCGCATCTCCTCGCCTTGCGCAACGAGCTGCCAATCATCCTGATGAACGGCGCCCAGGACCCGCAGGTTCCGATGGAGACCTACGAGGACTTCCAGCGCGAATATCGCTGGATCGAGTTTCATCTTTTTGCAGATGCCGGACAACTGGCCTTTTTCCGACACTGGCGCGACGTGCTTGATCGCCTGGATGCACTTCTTGCAGATTAGACGTGCGGCCTACCCCATATGGGGTATGACAGACTCGTAATAATCGCGCTAGCGACAAAACACGTGGTCAGATCGGGTAAATTGTGAGTGATGGCGCAACCGCTTCTGTCGCGTAGCCGATCCTGTCAAAAGGACCGGTTACTTTTCAAAGAAGCCTTTTTAACTAAGAAGGGCGGTCCCGATGGGGCCGCCCGATTGATCCACGGATCACGCCATCCCCCGGGTCGGCGTTTTCTATTGGTGCGGGCCGCGCTTTACTTTTTGCTAAGGAGTCGGCAATATACGGGGTATTCGAAAGTTGTTTTCAGTCTGAGCACCGAAAACGTGACCCTGCGGAGCGCCAACTCCGCAGGGTCTTCTTTTTCAGGAACTCAAAGCCCCGTCAAAAGCCGGATGACCGTGACCAACAGCGTTCCCGCTGCCAGAAAGACCATCCATCTTCGAAAATTGCTTTCATTCAGCCTGATCACCTCCTTCTGCTGCAACGGATTGCAGCAGCACCACATTTTGCGGGCGAGGTGAAGGAAAGGTTAAACTCGCCTCCATCTTGCGGGGCTCCGCTTACAGTCTCCCGACGTCTCCCTACTCCGCCGCCTCGGCATAGTCCTCGAGCGGCGGGCAGGTGCAGATCAGGTGCCGGTCGCCATAGACATTGTCCACACGGTTGACCGGCGGCCAGTACTTGTCCACCCGGAACGCACCCGGCGGGAAACAGCCCTGTTCGCGGCTATAGGGCCGGTCCCACTCGCGAATGAGATCCTCCATCGTGTGCGGCGCGTTCTTGAGCGGGTTGTTCTCGGCCTCCATGCGCCCCTCCTCAATCTCGCGGATCTCCTGCCGGATGGCCAGCATCGCCTCGCAAAAGCGGTCCAACTCGGCCTTGGTCTCGCTCTCCGTCGGCTCCACCATCAACGTGCCGGGCACCGGAAAGCTCATCGTGGGCGCGTGAAAGCCACAATCCATCAGCCGTTTGGCGATATCGTCCACGGTGACGCCCGCGCTTTTCTCGAACGGGCGGGTGTCAAGGATACACTCATGCGCCACCCGGCCCGTCGGCCCCTTGTAGAGCACGTCATAGGCGCCCTCCAGCCGCTTGGCGATATAGTTGGCATTGAGGATCGCCACCCGCGTCGCCTGCGTCAGGCCCGCACCGCCCATCATCAGGCAATAGGCCCATGAAATCGGCAGCAGTGAGGGCGAGCCATAGGGCGCGGCGCTGACCGGGCCCTGTTCGCCCCCCGTCTCCGGATGGCCCGGCAGATGCGGCACCAGATGCGCCTTGACGCCGATCGGGCCCATGCCGGGGCCGCCGCCGCCATGCGGGATGCAGAAGGTCTTGTGCAGATTGAGATGGCTCACATCGCCGCCGACGTCACCGGGCCGCGCCAGACCCACCATCGCGTTCATGTTTGCCCCGTCGATATAAACCTGCCCGCCGTGCGTGTGAGTAATGTCGCAGACCTCGCGTACAGTCTCCTCGAAGACCCCATGCGTCGAGGGATAGGTGATCATGCAGCCGGCAAGGTTGTCCGAGTGTTTCTCGGCCTTGGCGCGGAAATCCTCCACGTCGATATCGCCGTTCTCGGCGGATTTCACGACGACAACATCCCAGCCCACCATATGCGCGCTTGCCGGGTTGGTGCCATGGGCGCTGACCGGGATGAGACACACCTTGCGATGCCCCTGCCCCTGCGCGCGGTGATAGGCAGAAATCGTCAACAGCCCCGCATACTCCCCCTGCGCACCGGAATTGGGCTGCATCGAAATCGCGGCATAGCCGGTGATGTCACACAGTTTGGCCGACAGATCATCGATCATCTGCTTGTAACCCAACGCCTGATCGGCGGGCACAAAGGGATGCAACAGCGCGAACTCGCGCCAGCTCACCGGCATCATCTCGGCCGCGGAATTGAGCTTCATCGTGCAGCTGCCAAGCGGGATCATCGCCCGGTCAAGCGCCAGATCGCGATCCGCCAGACGGCGCATGTAGCGCATCATCTCGGTCTCGGCCCGGTTCATGTGAAAGACCGGATGGGTCAGGTACGCGCTCGCGCGCTGCAATGCCTCGGGGATGCGATACTCATGCGTGAAATCGCTGTCCTCCATGATGATGCCAAAGGCGCGCCAGACCGCCTCCACGGTCGCGGTGCGGGTGCGCTCATCAAGCGTGATGCCGATCTTGGTGTCGCCGACGCGGCGCAGGTTCACACCCTCGCGCACCGCCGATTGCAGCACGCCGCGTTGCAACAGACCCACATCGACGGTGATCGTGTCAAAGAAATCACCCGGCTCCACGTGAAAGCCCGCCGCCTCCAGCCCCTTGGCCAGCCGCACCGTCTTGCGGTGGATACGCTGCGCAATGGCGCGCAAGCCCTTGGGCCCGTGGAAAACGGCATACATCGACGCCATGACCGCCAGCAGCGCCTGCGCGGTGCAGACATTCGACGTGGCCTTCTCGCGGCGGATATGCTGTTCGCGGGTTTGCAGGCTGAGGCGGTAGGCACGGTTGCCGTGGCTGTCCACGCTCACCCCCACAATGCGGCCCGGCAATGCGCGCTTATAGGCGTCTTTCGTGGCCATGTAGGCGGCGTGCGGGCCGCCATAGCCCACCGGCACGCCGAACCGCTGTGTGCTACCCACGGCAATATCGGCCCCCATGGCCCCCGGCTCTTTCAGCAGCGTCAACGCCAAAGGGTCGGCGATCACGATGCCGATGGCCTTCGCCTCGTGCAATGCCGCGGTCTCGGCGCTGAAATCGCGCAGCCCCCCATGCGTCCCGGGGTACTGGAAGATCGCGCCGAACACCTTGTCGGCCTCCATCTCCTCGGGCGCACCGACGATCACCTCTATATCCAGAGGGGCTGCTCGGGTCCGCATCACGGCGATGTTCTGCGGGTGGCAGTTCTCATCGACAAAGAACGCCCGCGCCTTGGACTTGGCGACACGCTGCGCCATGGTCATCGCCTCGGCCGCCGCCGTCGCCTCGTCGAGAAGCGAGGCATTGGCAATCTCCAGCCCGGTCAGGTCGCTCACCATGGTCTGGAAATTCAACAGCGCTTCCAGCCGTCCCTGACTGATCTCGGGCTGATAGGGGGTGTAGGCGGTGTACCAGGCCGGGTTCTCAAAGATATTGCGCTGGATCGCGGGCGGCGTGACGGTGCCATGATAGCCCTGCCCGATCAGTGAGGTCAGCACCTTGTTCTTTGAGGCTGTCTGCCACATGTGATGCAGCAAATCGCTTTCCGACTTGGGCTTGCCAAAATCGAGCGGGGCGTCCTGCCGGATGGATTTCGGCACCGTCTCGTCGATCAGCGCCTCAAGCGTCTCGACGCCCAGCACCTCGAACATCTCGCCCATCTCCTCGGGCGAGGGTCCGATATGGCGGCGATTGGCGAAATCATAGGGCAGATAATCGGTCGCTTTGAACGGCATGGTCATGTCCTCATCGCATCCGGGGGCGGCGCGCGCCGGCCCCCTGCTTCATCTTTCCAGAAATACTCTGTCTGAGGGCGAACCCTCAGCCGATGTATTTCTTGTAGGCGGCCTCATCCATCATATCGTCCATCTGGCCGGGCTCGCTCGGCTTGATCTTGAAGAACCACGCATCGCCCTGCGGGTCGTCATTGACCTTGCCGGGTTCATCGGTGAGCGTCTCGTTGACCTCGACGATCTCGCCGTCGATGGGGGCGAGGATGTCCGAGGCCGCCTTGACGCTCTCGATCACGACCACCTCGTCATCCTTGGTGACCTGCGTGCCGACCTCGGGCAGTTCGACAAAGACCACATCGCCCAGCTGTTCGCTGGCATGTTCGGTAATGCCCACGACAATGACACCGTCCTCGTCGCGCAGCCATTCATGTTCTTCGGTGAATTTCATTCTTTGCTCCCTGATGCTGGTTCAGCGTTTGAAATTGGCGGGGATGAAGGGCAGACGTGCCACCCGGACAGGAAGGCGCTTGCCGCGCACCTCCCCGAAAAGCTCCGTTCCCTCGGCGGCCATTTGGGCGGGGACATAGCCCATCGACATCGGCCCCTCGATGGTCGGGCCAAACGCACCGGAGGTGACATGGCCGACTGGATCGCCGCCTTCGGCGGCGGCGAAAAGCGGCGTGCCCTCACGCATCGGCGCGCGTCCCTCGGGGCGCAGGCCTACGCGGGCGCAGGAGGCACCGGCCCGCAACTCATCCAGAATACGCGCGGCCCCCGGAAAGCCGCCTGCACGGTCGCCGCCCGAACGGCGCACCTTCTGGATGGCCCAGTTGAGACTCGCCTCAACCGGGCTAGTGGTGGTGTCGATATCGTGGCCATAGAGGCACAGCCCCGCCTCCAGCCGCAAACTGTCACGCGCGCCAAGACCGATGGGTGCCACCGCCTCATGCCCCAGCAGCGTGCGGGCCAATGGCTCGGCCTGATCCTCGGTCACCGAAATCTCATAGCCATCCTCGCCGGTATAACCCGAGCGCGAGATCCACAACTCTCCGAAGTCGGTGTCGATGATGCCGACATCCATGAATCGCATCGCAGCCACGCCCGGCGCAACGGTCTCCAGAACGGCCTCGGCGGCAGGCCCCTGAAGGGCCAGCAATGCGCGGTCGGTGATCTCCTCGACCTCGACGCCGGACAACCCGGCCCGCATATGCGCGATATCGTCGGCCTTGCAGGCGGCATTGACCACGACGAACATGTGATCGCCGCGATTGGCCAGCATCAGGTCATCGAGAATGCCGCCATCCTCATTGGTGAAAAAACCGTAACGCTGCCGCATCACGCCCAGACCCAGCAGGTCGACCGGCACCAGCGCCTCCATCGCGCGGGCCACATCGGCATAACCACCCGGCGCGCGCAGGATCACCTGCCCCATGTGGCTGACATCGAACAGCCCCGCGCTGGCGCGGCAATGCAGATGCTCCTTCATCACGCCAATGGGATATTGCACAGGCATGTCATAACCCGCGAAGGGCACCATCTTGGCCCCCAATTCGCGGTGCAGCGCGTTCAGCGGTGTGATCTCCAGATCAGCCATCGGCATCCTTCCCTATCCATCCGGGCCGGATCATGTGCTGATCGCTCCGGCACCGACAGGACGCAAGCCACATGGCCGCGCCGCGATGCCCCCTCTGTCCTTTCGCCTGAGATCGCTATCCCTTCGGCGCCCCGCCACATTCCGCAGGGTCTCTCCAGAGTTCATTTGGCCGGGCAGGTCCTTGATGCCTGAGAGTTTCCGGGGCGGTTGCTCCTTCGGCACTGGCAGTGCCAGTTCTCCCTGTCCAGATGGGTGCACGCTAGTATACCGCGCGCGCGCCTTCAAGCCCGTTTCATGCAAGGCACAGCTGAAAAGATCGTGAAAAGCGCTTCGTTGTCGCAGACCAGCGCATCGAGCGTCACCTCGTCGAGATGGGCATAGAAGGCCTCGACCGCATCCACGAGTGCGACACGCAAACGGCAGGCCGAGGTCAGCGGGCAGGTGTTGTCCACATCTGCGAAGCACTCTGCAACTGGTGTATTTTCCTCCAACTTTCGAAACACCTCGCCCACCCGAATCTCTGACATCGGACGGCCCAGGGTCACGCCGCCGGTGCGCCCGCGCTGCGTGTGCAGGAACCCAAGCTGACCCAGTTTGTTGATGATCTGCGCCAGATGGCTCTCGGAGGTGTTGCAGCGCTCGGCGATCTCGGATTTGGTAACCAGCCGCCCCTCATTGGCCGCGCAGAACATGAGCAGCCTGATTGCGATATTGGTGCGTTTTGTGATCCGCATGGTGTCCGGCTCCCTTGCTTGAATTCGGCGAGGATTGCCCCGAGACTGATGAAAAACCATGATTCAGATCAAAGGAGCGGCAAAACCTTCATGCAGGATGCATATTTCTTCGGCTATGGCAGCCTTGTGAACCGCGCGACCCATGTGTTCGAGGGCGCGCAGACGGCGCATCTCAAGGGCTGGCGGCGCATCTGGCGGCATACTGATCTGCGGCCCGTGGCCTATCTGACGGTGGTGCCGGATGAGACTGCCGAGATCGACGGGCTGATCGCGCCGGTGCCCGGTGCCGATTGGCCCGCGCTCGATGCGCGCGAGGCCGCCTATATCCGCGCGCCCGCCGCGCATCAGGTACGCCACGCCCTGCCCCACGAGCCCGAGATCGCGGTCTATACCATCCCAGACGGTCATCACGGCGCACCGACCGAGGCACATCCCATCCTGCTCAGCTATGTCGATGTAGTGGTGCAGGGCTATCTTCGCGAGTTCGGCGAGGCCGGGGTGGCGCGATTTTTCGAGACCACCCAAGGCTGGGAGGCCCCCATTCTCGATGACCGCGCCGCCCCGCGTTATCCGCGCCATCAGGCACTGGACGATGACGAGCGCGGATTGACCGATATGCACCTCGCCCGGCTCGGCCCGCCGATCATCGCGGCACGGATATGACTCGCGACCACCCATCGACAGGACCCGCCAGGCGCGCCACGATCGTGGCTCATATCGGTGACAGGGGGCACGTGCGGTGAAGTTCCATTTCCTCTCGACATGGGCCATGACCCTCTTGCGGCTGAGCCGCAAGCTCTGGCTGCGGGTCAGCCTTTTCGCCCTGCTCGCCGTACTGGCGGCGGCCGTTTCCATCCTGCTCGAAGACAATATTCCCACGGCGCTGAAAGACCGCTTCACCACCGAATCGGTGATGCCGATCCTGTCGATCCTGGCCTCCGGCATGCTCGCGGTCAGCACCTTCTCGCTCAATGTCATGGTGACGGCGCATAACGCGGCGGCGCAGCAGACCACCCCGCGCGTGCACCGCATCCTGCTGGCCGACACTACCACCCATACCGCGCTTGCGGTCTTCATCGGGGCCTTTGTCTATGCGCTCAGCTCGATCATCCTGATCAAGTCGAATGTCTATCCCGAAGGCTCGAGCGTACTGGTTCTCGGCTTCACCGTGGCCGTCGTGGTGCTGGTCGTGCTGGCGCTCTTGCGCTGGATTCATCACCTCAGCGATCTCGGCAGCATGGACGCCACGCTCGAGGCGACCGAGGCCGCCGCGCGCGCCTGTCTTATCCGCGCCCGCCGCCTGCCCTCTCTGGGTGGGGTGGTGATGACGCAGGAGACGGCCATTCCCGGACAGGCCAGCCCGCTCACGGCCCCGGCGACGGGCTATGTGCAGTTCATCGATATGCCGGGCATCAGCGAGCGGCTGAAATCAGATCAGACGCGGGTCTATCTTTATGCCCGTCCCGGCGATTACGTGATCGAGGACCAGACCATCGGACATGCGATCGGCCTCGACGACGACGGGATCAAGGCCATCGCACGCCATCTGACCATCGGCCGGTATCGCACCTTCGAGCAGGATGCCTCCTACGGGTTGCTGGTGCTGTCGGAAACCGCCTCGCGCGCGCTCTCGCAGGGAATCAACGATCCGGGCACCGCGATCGCGGTGATCTGCCGTCAGGAAAAGCTGCTGCTCGACTGGGCGCATGCCGAGCCACAGGAGAAAGCGCCGCTTTTCTCGCGCATTTTCTTGCCCGACACCTCGCGCCACGCGATGATCGAGAACGCCTTTGCCGGCGCCGCCCGCGACGGGGCAGATCAGATCGAGGTCGCACTGCGGCTGCGCGACGCGCTCGGGCGAATCGCGGATGCTCCGGATACAGACTTGGCCGAGGCCGCGCGCGACATGTCGGCGCGCGCGCTCGATTATGCCGACGCGGCGCTGCCGCTCGACCGCGAGCGCAAGCGCCTGCGCGACGCGACCGGCGGGATCAGTTTCTTGCCTTGATCACCTGCAAAAGCGGCAGAACTTTCGCCATCTCAGGCCCGCGCGCCTGACCGGTCAGCGCCAGACGCAGCGGCATGAAGAGGCTCTTGCCCTTGCGCCCTGTGGCCTCTTTTACGGTCGTCGTCCACGTGCCCCAGGTCTCGTTGTCATGCGGCCCCTCGGGCAGGAGCGCCATCGCCTCGGCGATGAAGGCCCGGTCGTCCTCGTCGATCACCGGCTCGGCCCCGTCGCGGAACACGGCCCACCACGCCTCAAGATCATTGAGCGTCGAGATATTCTCGCGCGTCACCTCCCAGAATTGCGGGCCGAGATCGTCGGGCACGCCAAGCGCGGCAATGATCCCGGCCACCGCCTCATAGGGCCGCGCGGCGATTATCCGGGCGGTCATCGGAAAGAGATCGTTCTCGTCAAATTTGGTCGGCGCGGCACCGAACCGTTCGATATCGAACCCTTCGATCAACTCGGCCATGTCGCTGCGCAACTCCACCGGGTCGGCCGATCCAAGCCGCGCCATCAGGCTCAGCAGTGCCATCGGCTCCACCCCCCGCGCGCGCAGGTCGCGCAGGCTGAGGGTGCCGAGCCGTTTTGACAACGCCTCGCCCTGCGGACCGGTCAAAAGCGAGTGATGCGCGAATTGCGGGGCCAAGCCGCCAAGCGCCTCGATGATCTGGATTTGCGTCGCGGTGTTGGTCACATGGTCCGAGCCGCGCACAACATGGGTGACGCCCATCTCGACGTCATCCACAACCGAGGCCAAGGTATAGAGCACCTGCCCGTCGCCGCGAATGAGCACAGGGTCCGAGACCGAGGCCGCATCAATGGAAATCTCGCCCAGAATACCATCCTGCCAGATGATCCGCTCCTGATTAAGCTTGAAGCGCCAGACGCCGTCACCGCGCTCGGCGCGCAGGGCCGCCTTTTCCTCGTCCGTGAGGCTCAGTGCGGCGCGGTCATAGACCGGTGGGCGGCCCATGTTGAGCTGCTTCTTGCGCTTGAGGTCAAGCTCCGTCGGCGTCTCGAACGCCTCGTAGAACCGGCCCATATCGCGCAGCCGGTCGGCCGCATCGGCATAGCGGTCGAGGCGCTCGGACTGCCGCTCGACCCGGTCCCAATGCAGGCCCAGCCAGTCGAGATCGTACTTGATCGCGTCGACATATTCCTCGCGCGAGCGCTCCGGGTCGGTGTCGTCGATGCGCAGGATGAACGTACCACCCGCCTTGGCGGCGATCATGTAGTTCATCAGCGCGGTGCGCAGGTTGCCCACATGAATGTAGCCGGTGGGCGACGGGGCGAAACGGGTGGTGGTCATGGGCGTCTCCTGACTGTCGCGCGGGCTTTGTCACAGGCGCGGGCGATTGTCCAGATTGCGGCGCTTTAGCCGTGGGTGGGCCAGACGTGATGCTCGTCATCGATCACGAAGGCATGCGCGTGCCGCCGCCCGCCATGGGCGCGCAGATGCGGGTGATCCTCGGGCAGGTCCGGATGTTCATGCTCGGGTGCTTCCGGCAGACCGGCGGGCCAGAGCCGCGCCGCCGTCACCAGCCCCAGCGTCGCTACGCAAGCGAGCAACATCAAGGCCGGCCCCATGCCCATCGCCTGCCCCGCCCAACCGGCCAGAGGGTACGTGAGCAGCCAGCAGGCATGGCTCAGCGCAAATTGCGCGGCAAAGATCGCCGGGCGGTCCTCGGCATGGGCCGAGCGCCGCAACAGCCGCCCCGAGGGCGTGAGGATGCTGGAATAGAGAAAACCGATAGCCGTCCAGACCAGCAGAAACACACCCCAACCCGGAAGCCCCTCTAGCCAGATCAGCGCGCCCATCAGCAACGCCAGGGCAATCAAGCCGCGCGCGCCCGCCATCATCACCCGCCGATCCGGCAGGTGCTCGAGCAGGCGCGGCAGGATCAGCGCCGCCGCCATAGAGCCCGCGCCAAAAGCCGCCATCGCAATCGCCAGACCGGTCTCGCCCGCGCCATAATCGCCGCGGACCATAACCACGGTGTTCACGAGCACGAAGGCCCCGACCGAAGCCGCAGCAAGATTGAGCGCCAGCAGCCCGCGCAAGCGCGGCGTCGCCAGATAGATGCGCAAACCCCGCGACAGACGCTCGCGGAACGGGCGTGCGGCGGTCGTGCCGCGCAGCGCGGGGATCACCGCCACCGCCACCAGAAGCGCGGACCCGACAAACCCCGCCACCGTGCCCAGAAACAGCCAGTGATAGCTCATCACCGTCAGCAAGAGACCGGCCAATGCCGGGCTTGTCAGGTTCTCCAGATCATAGGCCATGCGCGACAGCGACAGCGCCCGGGTATAGTCGCGCTCGTCGGGCAGCACATCGGGCAACACCGCCTGATAGGCCGGGGTGAAGGTGGCCGAGGCGGCCTGCAACACGAAGATCAGCCCGTAGACCTGCCACAGATCGCTGACAAACGGCAGGCAAAGCGCCACGCCCGCACGAATGAGATCGGCCCCGATCAGCACCGCCTTGCGCGGCAGCCGCTGCACCAGTGCCTGTGCAATAGGCGACAGCCCCACATAGGCCACCATCTTGATCGTATAGGCCGTGCCCAGCACCAGCCCCGCGCGATCCCCCGCGAAATCATAGGCCAGAAGGCCAAGCGCCACGGTCAGCAGCCCGGTGCCCACGAGCGCCACGACCTGTGCTGCGAACAGGCGTGCATAATCGCGGTTCTGGAACAGGGTCAACATGCCGTTAAGATACCTTCGGCGCAGGTCATCTGAAAGAGGTGACCTGTCCCGTGCAAGCATCTCAAATTTGCGTGACCGTCAATCGCGCTACATGCAACTGCGCTAAGGTTTGTCAGGAACACAGAAACAGGAGGTTTTTCATGTCCCGCACCACTCTCACCCGCCGCGCCGTTCTGGGCTCGGCCGCAGCCCTGCCGCTGGCCGGTGTCGCCGCCACATCCGCGCGCGCCACAGCGCCGATGATGGGCGCGGGCACCACGCGCTTCAACCGCGTGACGCTTGGCGATTTCGAGGTGACGACGCTTCTGGCCGCCACCACGCCCCGCCCCGACCCGCATTCGATCTTCGGCCTCAATGTGGACAAGGCAACCTTCGACGAGGCCTCCGCCGCGGCCAACATCCCCACCGATCAGGCGCAATTCTTCTTCACCCCGACGGTGGTGAATACCGGCAGCGAGCTAGTGTTGTTCGACACCGGGCTCAACCCCGAGGGGATCACTTCCGCGCTGGAGGCGGCAGGCTACACCCCCGATCAGATCGATGTGGTGGTGATCACGCATATGCATGGCGACCATATCGGCGGGCTGATGGGCGACGGTGGCGCGACCTTCGGCAATGCCCGCTATGTGACCGCGAGCACCGAATTCGACGCCTGGGCGGCGATGGACAACGGAACCTTTGATGCCAAGATGCGCCCGCTGGCCGAACAGACCGGGATGATCGGCGACGGGGCCAGCGTCGCCCCGGGCATCACCGCAATGGCCGCGCATGGCCACACGCCCGGCCACACGGCCTACATGATCGAGAGCGGCGGCAGCCAGCTTCTGATCGCGGCGGATTTCGCGAATCACTATGTCTGGTCGCTGGGCTATCCGGATTGGGAGGTGAAGTTCGACATGGACAAGGCCAAGGCCGCCGAAACTCGCCGCCGTCTGCTTGGCATGCTGGCCGCCGACAAGATCCCCTTTGTCGGCTATCACATGCCCTGGCCCGGCACAGGCTATGTCTCGGCCAGGGGCGACGGCTTCGTTTACGAGCCGACCAGCTATCAGCTGATGCTGTGACAGTTGGGCGGGGGCGGATTTACTTTCCCGCCCCCGCGCCCCATATCGCCGGGATGCATGACCCGGACCCCAGCCTCGAAGAGATCGACGACATGGCGCGGCGCGCCCTCGCGCAACTGCCCGAGGCGTTCCGCAGCGCCACGCGGGACGTGGCACTGATCGTGACGGACTGGCCACCCCAGCATATCCTGCAAGAGATGGAGATCGACGACCCGCTCGATCTGACCGGGCTTTACGAAGGCATCCCGCTCACCGAGAAATCCAGCTTCGACCAGCCGCTCGGCCCCGATACGGTCTGGCTCTTTCGCGCGCCTATCCTGGCGGAATGGAAGGGCCGGGGAAACGTGCGCATGTCCGATCTGGTGCGCCATGTGGTCGTGCATGAGTTTGCCCATCACCTCGGCTGGTCGGATGCCGATATCGCTTCGATCGACCGCTGGTGGGAATGAGGCATTCCCGTTTCGGATGGCTGACGCCATCCGACCCGCCGGGGGCGCGGCCCCCGGACCCCCGGAGTATTTGGTCCATAAAGGAATCGGGACCCGATCAGAGTTGCCCCGCCGTGTGCAGTCGCTCCCAGGCGAATTTGACATAGCTGCTGCGGAACGAATGCCCGCCAGGGTGCAGGCACAGCTCTAGGATCTCGCCGCGCGGATTGCGGCTGCTCTGGCATTCGAGGTCTCCCTCGGTCAGGTCGCCCGCCGGGCTGAAGCCCCCGATGCGTTCGTACATGTCCATGGACTCAGAGACCTTGCCCTGCCAGGTCTCTCTTATAGGTCGTCCGTCGAGCGGCACCGTGGGGTCGCTGCGCCCGTGGATATGAACGAGGCTCGCCGCCGGTGTCTCACAATCATCAGGCGGACCCTTCCAGAACGTGCCGGCAATTGCTGCAAAGCCCGCGAAGCGCTGTGGCATGGTGCAGGCAAGGTTCCAGACCATCATGCCCCCCGCCGAGAACCCGGTCGCCATGAGCCGTGCCGTATCAATGGAAAAACGATCTGCCGCATCCTTGATCACTGCCTCGACATAGGTGTACTCGACCGATCCGTCGGCCTCCATATGGCTGGGAGACGCCGGAATGACCCAATCGTCATCGGCGGATTTGAGCGCGATAAGCGCCAGGCCCATATCCGACACCACGCGCCGAAGGTTGCCATTGCGCATCACCGCCGCCGCCGATCCACGATAGCCATGGGCAAACACGACCGCACCGACCGGGACCTGTGATTGTCCGTCGGGCATGGCGATACGGTAATGCCGGTCTCCGATGCGACAATCGGTATCCGCGCCACATGCGGACGCGACACCCGCACCCAAGAGCACGCATACCGCGGCAATGACAGAAAGGTGTCTCATGTCCGGCTCCGTTTTTGTTCGGCCACAGCCTGCGCCCGGGACACGGGTGAATACAAGTCACAACAGCGTGGCGCCGGACAGCGGATCACGGCCTTGTGATCACCGAGGCGGCCGCCGCCAAGGGTTTGGTAACCCTTGTGGCATTGGATGGGCTGGAGCCCACGCTGAGAGGACATTGGCCGGTATGATACGCTTGGTATTTCTAGCGCTCCTGAGCCTGAGCATCTTCACCGGAACGGGTGCCGAGGCTCAATCACTGACAGAATTGCGAACCAGGTTGCAGGCCGCCTTGCAGCGCAGCCTCAGCCGTTCGATGCTCGGCGGCGCGCTGCCACATCTTGATCTTGAGACTGGTTCGCTCACCCGGTTTTACCCGACCGAGAACCATGAGGTGATCCTCAAGCTGGGCGATGTCTACGTGATGTGCGCGACGCTGGTGACAAAGGATGGTCGAGAGGCACCAGTGGACTATTACATCACGCATGGCGAAGGGCGCTTTGGCGTCATCCGCACCGAGATCGACAATCGCGCACCACTGCACGCGCTGATGGAATCGGGCCGCGCCGAACGGCTGGAATGACCAGATGGCACTGACCGATACCGCCGACCCGCGCACCCCGACGCTGGGCCTCTATCTCAAGCTTACGGCCGTGATGGTCCCCACATTCCTGCTCTTCGCCGGGACGGGTCTGGTCTGGCTCAGCGAGAAAAACCTTTTGCGCAGCGAAGAGGCAATGGCGATGCGGATCGGAAACGCGACCGCGCGGCTGGGCGGTGCGCTGGAACGGTTCAGTGACCTCAGCGATGGCCCCACCGATTGGTCCGCACCCTACGTGTACGACCTGATGCAAACGCTGCTCGGTGACCCGGCAATCAGATGCGTCGAGTTGGTTGACCCGAAAAGCCGCGAGCGGCTGGCCGTGGTGCCTCAGGGTCTTGGCTGCACCGGCGCACAGAGCGCCCTGTCGTTGCCATATGAGATATATTCGTGGCCGATCACAGAACTTGTCACGCGCTTCGACGAGCGCGAGATCGCCACGGTCAAACGCTATCAGCGGGATTTTCTGGTTCTTGTGCTGGCCGGCGGCATCCTGATCGCGACCGTGGCCAACTGGATCTCGTTTCGCGTGATCGTTGGCCGGCCGCTCAACCGCCTTATCTCACGGCTAGAGGAAACCCGCGAAATCGCGGTCAGCGCGAACGAGGCAAAATCTGACTTTCTGGCAAAGATGAGCCATGAAATCCGGACGCCTATGAATGGCATCATCGGCATGGCCGACATGCTCTCCGAGACCGATATCACCCCCGAGCAGGACTGCTATGTGAGCACGATCATGCGCTCTGGCGACGCGCTCCTCACGATCATCAACGATATTCTCGATTTCTCCAAGATCGAGGCGGGTAAACTCACCTTGTCGAACGAAGCCTTCCGCCTGCGCGAAATCATCGAGGACGTGACCCAGCTGCTTGCACCGCTGGCGGCGCGCAAGGGGCTGACATTCTATGCCGATGTGGCACCGAACCTGCCCGATATGATTCTTGGCGATGCCGGGCGGCTGCGCCAGATATTGATGAATATCGTCGGCAACGCGGTAAAGTTCACGATGCAGGGTCATGTCGCGATTCATGCAAGGCCGGGTGCCCACGAACAATTCCTCATTCGCGTCGTCGACAGTGGCCTGGGCATCTCCGAGGATCAGCACGACAAAGTCTTTCGCGCGTTCGAACAGGCCGACAATACAAACGCTCGCAGCTTTGGTGGGACGGGTCTCGGCCTCGCGGTGAGCCGCCAGCTGGTCTCGCTCATGGGGGGCTCGGTCGCGCTGCATTCGCAAGAGGGCCACGGCACCCGGTTCGACATAACCCTGCCGCTGGTGCCACAGGAACACGGCGGGCGCGGGTTGCGGGCGGAACCGCTGGCCCGGCCATCTCACCCGTCACCGGTGATCTGGCTGCTCGACCCGTGCCCGGACCGCCGCGCCGGCATTGCCGCACCGCTGACCCATCTTGGCGCGCGCGTGCTCGACGCGGCGGCACCGGATGCCTTGCCCGTCGGCCCCGACGCGGACCCACCGGACCTGATCCTGCGCGATATCGAAAGCCCCGAAACCGACCTGCCAGACGAGATTCCCCGAATTCTCATGTCCGACAGGGCCCATCCCGTCGGCGATCACGTCCGTGCGGTCTTGCGCAAGCCGCTGCGCGAACGGCAAATGCTGGATGCAATTCGCGCGGTTCTTGGCACCGGCAAGGCCGAGGCACCCACTGCGACAGACAGCACGGCGACCGGACGGACGGACAATTGGGCCATTGGTCTCAACATCCTCGCCGCCGATGACAACGCCACGAATCGCCTGCTTCTTGAGCGATATTTCTCCCGATCCGGGGCGCGGCTGCGGCTGGCGCACAGCGGCACGGACGCGGTCGCGCTCTACGGCGACGAGCCCGCCGACCTGGTCTTGATGGACGTCTCAATGCCGGGCATGGACGGCTATCAGGCCACCGGGCTCATTCGCACCCATGAGGCCGCTCATGACCTTGTGTCGGCGCATGTGGTCGCTGTCACCGCGAACGTTCTCGACCACCATCGCCGGGATGCGCAGCTGGCGGGGATGGACGGATTTCTCGGCAAGCCCCTGCGCAAGGCTGACCTGATCGCATATGTCGAACGCCTGCTCGCACGCGGCACGCCCTATACGACCTCTGAAAAGCGGCCTGCCGCCGAATAGCCCCGCTCAGTGCCCCCGCGCACCGTCGCGCCAGCGGTTGACGATCGGATACCGCCGATCCAGCCAGAACGCGCGCTTGCTGAGCCGTGTGCCAGGCGCGGCCTGAAACCGCTTGTATTCACTGACATAAAGCAGGTGTTCGACTTTCTCGGCATCCGCCGCATCATAGCCTGCCGCGACACAATCGGAAATCGAGCCGTCCTGATCCACAAGAATGTGCAGAATACCGTCCAGCACCGGGTAGTCGGGCAACGAGTCGCTGTCTTTCTGATCGGCGCGCAACTCCGCACTTGGCGGCTTGTCGATGACCCGCGTCGGGATGACCGTTCCAGCGGGCCCTTGCATCCAGCCGCGACGATGGGCGTTGCGCCAGCGGCAGATCTCGAAGACCCGCGTCTTGTACAGATCCTTGATCGGATTGTAGCCGCCCGCCATGTCGCCATAGATCGTGGCATAGCCCACGGCGACCTCCGATTTGTTGCCGGTGGTCAACAGCATCTCGCCGAATTTATTCGACAACGCCATCAGCAACAGACCGCGCAGCCGCGACTGGATATTTTCCTCTGTGAGGTCGGGCTCTGTGTCCTCAAAGAGCGGCGCAAGCGTCGCGGTGATCGCCGCGCGGCCCTCGGCAATCGGCACGAAATCGTACCGACAGCCAAGGTTCTCGGCCACGGCCCTCGCATCCTCCAGCGAGTCCTCCGAGGTGTATTCCGACGGCAGCATCACGCAACGGACATTCGCGGGCCCGAGCGCGTCCGCCGCGATCGTCGCGACGATCGCGCTATCCACCCCGCCGGACAACCCGAGCAGGACCTTGGAAAACCCCGCTTTGCGCAGGTAGTCGCGCAGCGACAGGACCATCGCGTGGTAATCCTGCTCCAAATCATCCGGCACCTGCGCCAACGCACCGGGCACGGCGCGCCAGCCCTCCGGCCCGCGCCCCAGATCGACATGCGCCACAACTTCTTCGAACATCGGCAGCTGCAACGCCAAACCACCGCCCGGATTGAGGACAAAAGAGCCGCCATCGAAGATCTGATCATCCTGCCCACCGACAAGATTGAGGTAAATCAACGGCAGACCGGTCTCGATCACGCGCGCCACCATCAGGTTCTGACGGGTATTCATCTTGTCGCGGTAATGCGGCGAGCCATTCGGCACCAGCAGCATCTCGGCCCCGGTCTCGGCCAGCGTCTCGGGCACGTCTTCGTGCCAGGCATCTTCACAGATCGGGCTGCCGATGCGCACACCGCTCACGGTATAGGGTCCTGCAACCGGGCCGCTCTCATAGAGACGAACCTCGTCAAACACGGTTTCATTCGGCAGGTGGTGCTTCAACACACAGGCCCGCACCGTGCCGCCTTGCAGCACGTAATAGGCATTGTAGAGCCCGGCGCCCTCCAGCGCGGGGCCCCCTATGGCGAGCGCGGGTCCGTCCGCACAATCGCGCGCCAGCGCCTCGATCTCGGCAATTGCAGCTTGATGAAACGCAGGTTTCATCACCAGATCCTGCGGATTGTAGCCGGTGATGAACATCTCGGGCAGCGCTACCATGTCGGCGCCGGCCTCACGCCCCTCGGTCCACGCGGCGCGCGCCGCGCGCGCATTGCCCGCCAGATCGCCCACCGTCGGGTTCAGCTGCGCCAGCGTCAGGCGAAACCTGTCAACCATGCCGTTGCCCCTTGCAATTCCACGCGCCTGATGTAGCAGATCGCCGCCGGAGGGAAAGCCGATTTGGCCAAAACCCGTTGTCAGTCTTTGTCCCGTCCTCTAGATTTGCGCAGACTCCGCACAATCTGGCGGCATCGGGCATCGGGGCAGATATGAAATTTTCGCTGACAAGATCCACTTTTCTGATCGCCGCTCTTGGCTGCGCCTCCCTTGCTGCGGCGCAGGACGGGGAGGTCGAGACCAAGCAATACGACGATGGCGGCATCTATGAGGGCACGTTCAAGGACGGGCTGCAACATGGGACCGGCACCTATACGCTGCCCAACGGATACGAGTATTCCGGCGAATGGGTCGAGGGCGAAATCAAGGGTCGCGGCGTGGCGCGCTTTCCCAACGGCTCCGTCTATGAAGGCGAGTTTGCCCGCGGCAAACCCAATGGCATCGGCAAGATCGTGTTCACCGATGGCGGCACCTATGAAGGTGAATGGAATGACGGCAAGATCACCGGTCAGGGCGTCGCCATTTACGCCAACGGGGTGCGGTACGAGGGCGGCTTCCTCAACGCGATGCACCACGGGCGCGGCCGCATGGAGAGCCCCGGCGGCTATGTCTACGAGGGGGATTGGGTGAATGGCGTCAAGGAGGGCATGGCGACGATCACCTATCCGGACGGTGCCATCTACGAAGGCGAAGTCGCGCGTGGCGCGCGCGAGGGTCAGGGCAAGCTGACCATGCCCGACGGCCTGATCTACGAAGGCACGTGGCAAGCCGGCGAGATCGACGGCGAGGGCAAGCTGATCCAACCCAACGGCGATATCTACGAGGGGGATCTGGTTGCCGGGCGCCGCGAGGGAACGGGCCGCGTGACCTATGAAAATGGCGACGTCTACGAGGGCGAGTTCAAAGATGACCGCCGCCACGGCGAGGGCAAGTTTACCGGAACCGATGGCTATGTTTACGAAGGCGATTGGGTCGCGGGCAAGATCTCGGGCGAGGGGCGCGTGACATACCCCGATGGCTCGGTCTACGAAGGCGAATTTCGCGACGATCTGGCCAATGGCGAGGGGCGCATCACCTATCCGGACGGCTCGACCTATGAGGGCGAATGGGTGGGGGGCGTCATCGAGGGATCAGGCCGCGCAACTTATCCCAACGGACTGGTTTACGAGGGCGAATTCGAGAACGCGCGCAATCATGGCCAGGGCGTGATGACCTATCCCGATGGTTATCGCTATGAAGGCGAATGGCAGAATGGTCAGCGTCACGGGCAGGGCACCGCCACCTATCCCGACGGCACGATCTATGTGGGCGAATTCGCCGAAGGTCAGCGTCACGGGCAAGGCAAGATCACCATGCCCGACGGATTCGTCTACGAGGGCGAATGGCGCGACGGCGAAATCTCGGGTCAGGGCGTGGCCACCTACACCAATGGCGATGTCTACGAGGGGACGTTCCGCGCGGGCAAACGTCAAGGCGAGGGCACGATGCGCTACGCCAGCGGCCAAGAAGCCAGCGGAACATGGGAAGACGGCGCGCTGACCGAAAACACGACCCGGACCGAGTGATCAGGCATCAGGAGTCAAACCGGGCGGCCCGCGTCGAGATCGTCAAGCACCTGCGCGGCCCCCTCCAGCACCGCCGCGCGGCGCGTCTCGTCCATCTTGTCCCATGTGCGATAGACCGGCCCCATGCGCGGATTGCGCCCGAACCGGTCGCGGTGACGGATCAGGAAATCCCAGTAAAGCAGATTGAAGGGACACGCCCCCTCGCCCGTCTTCTGCTTCACCGAATAGCCGCAGGACGCGCAGTAATCCGACATCTTTGCGATGTAATTGCCCGATGAGATATAGGGCTTGGAGGCGATGATGCCGCCATCGGCGAACTGGCTCATCCCGATCACGTTGGGGGCTTCGACCCACTCGAACGCATCGGCATAGACGGCCAGATACCACTCATGCACCTGGCCCGGGTCAATGCCCGCCAGCAGCGCGAAATTGCCCGTCACCATCAGCCGCTGGATATGGTGCGCGTAAGCCTCTTCCTTCGTCTGATCAACGGCTTGCGCGACGCAGTTCATCCTTGTCTCGCCGCTCCAATAAAACCAGGGCAAATCACGGGTCTGGCCCAGCGTGTTGCGCGCCGTATAGCCCGGCCCCTCGCGGAAATAGATCCCGCGCATGTATTCGCGCCAGCCGATCACCTGCCGGATATAGCCCTCGGCGGCATTGATCGGCACGCGTCCTGCTTGCCATTCCTCAACCACACGGTGGCAGATATCCACAGCATTGAGCAATCCGATGTTCAAATACATTGAAATGACCGAGTGATGTACAAACCGGTCATCCTGTAGCATCGCATCCTGATAATCGCCGAACCCCGCCAGCAGGTTTTTGGCGAAATGATCGAGTCCGCGCTTGGCCTGCGCCGAGGTCACCCCGAACCAGAACGGGCGCAGATCCCCGAAATTATCACCAAAGCGCGCCTCGACCAGATCGAGCACCTCCTCGGTGACTGCATCCGGGGTGAACCGCATCGGGCGGGCGCGCAGCATGCCGGGTTTCGCCGGTTTGCGATTGTCGTGGTCATAGTTCCACTTGCCGCCCGCCGGTGTGTCGCCCTCCATCATCAGACCCGTCTTGCGTCGCATCTCGCGGTAGAAATACTCCATCCGCAGTTCCTTGCGGCCCTCGGCCCATCGGTCGAACTCGTCAAGGCTGCAAATGAAGCGATCGTCGGGCAGTTGCGTCAGGGTCAGCGGGGCGTTCTCAAGCGCCTCGATCAGCCGCCATTCGCCGGGTTGCGTGGCGATCATCTCCGACGTGCCATGCTCTTGCCCGCGGCGCATCAACTCGCCGACGATGCTCTTGCTGGCCTCGGGATCATCCAGCCGAGTATAGGCGACCTGCCAGCCATCCTCGCGCAATTCGTGCGCGAAATGGCGCATGGCCGACAGGATCAACGCGATTTTCTTGGGGTGATGGGGGACATATGTGCCCTCCTCCATCACCTCAGCCATGACCACGATATCGCGGGACTTGTCGGCCTCGCGCAGCGCCGCCAATCCGTGGCTCAGCTGATCGCCCAGCACGAGGACAAGACGCCCTACCATGGCACCTGCGCGCCCTGCCAGTCAAAGAATTGCCCGCTATCCTCGACCGTCAAATCGTCGATCACCGACAGCAGGTTCTGCGCCGCCTCTTCGGGCGGCACCGACGGATGTCGACCGAGGTATTTCTCGGTAAAGGGCGTCTGCACGGTGCCGGGATGCAGTGCGACGCAAATCGCCTCGCGGTGGCTGCGGCCCAGCTCTATAGCCCCGGTGTGGATCATCTGGTTGAGCGCCGCCTTGGCGGTGCGATAGCTGTACCAGCCGCCAAAGCCGTTATCCCCGATCGAGCCGACCCGCGCCGAGAGGGCCGCGAACACGCAACGCCCGTCACGCGGCAAGAGCCGCACGGCGTGTTTCAAAACCAGTGACGGCCCGACGCAATTCAGCGCGAACTGATCCATCATCGCCTCGGGCGTCACCTGCTTGAGCGCCTTTTCGGGCCGCGCGCCGTCGATCTCCAACGCGCCGGTCGCCACGAGGATCAGGTCATAGGACCCGTCAAGCCGCCCCAACGCCGTCTCAACGGAGGATTCGTCGGTCACGTCGAGCCCGTCTGCGCTGCGCGACAGGGCGGTGACCGCCGCGCCGCGCGCGCTCAACGCCTCGGAGACGGCCCGCCCGATGCCACCAGAGGCCCCTATGATCAATGCTTCATTCATGATCGCAGAGCTAGCCGGCTGCACAGCCGCTTCAAGCCCGATCCGCCCGCGCCGCAAAATTTCGGGGTTTTCATCGGCGGGCGCCGCTCTTATAGTTTTCGCCATGTTGATGCAGAACCATATCGCCCGCCTGCCCCGCGCCCCTCGGCGCGGCCTCCGGGCTGTTCTGCTAGGCCTAAGCCGCCTCTGAGCGTGCCGTCATGGCGCGACCGCTCAGAGGATGTGCCGTTTTCGCGCCCCAGGCTTAGGATTCATTGAAAGAGACCCGACATGACAGATCAAACCAAAGATAAAGTGGTGATCTTTGACACCACCCTCCGCGATGGCGAACAGTCGCCCGGCGCGACCATGACCCACGCCGAAAAGCTCGAAATCGCGTCGATGCTCGACGAAATGGGCGTCGATATCATCGAGGCGGGCTTTCCCGTCGCCTCTGAGGGAGATTTTCGCGCCGTCAGCGAGATCGCCAAACAGTCCAAGGATGCCACGATCTGCGGCCTTGCCCGTGCCAACCTCAAGGACATTGACCGTTGCTGGGACGCGGTGAAACACGCGAATTCCCCGCGCATCCATACCTTCATCGGCACCTCGCCGCTGCACCGCGCCATCCCGAATCTCGACATGGACCAGATGGCCGAGCGCATCCAAGAGACGGTGACCCATGCGCGCAACCTGTGTGACAACGTGCAATGGTCGCCGATGGATGCCACACGCACCGAATGGGACTATCTCAAGCGCGTCGTCGAAATCGCGATCAAGGCGGGCGCCACCACGATCAACATCCCCGATACCGTGGGCTATACCGCCCCGGTCGAGAGCGCCGATCTGATCCGCCGCCTGATCAACGACGTGCCGGGCGCGGATGAGATCGTCTTTGCCACCCATTGCCACAACGACCTTGGCATGGCCACGGCCAACGCCCTCGCCGCCGTCGCAGGCGGCGCGCGGCAGATCGAGTGCACGATCAATGGCTTGGGCGAGCGCGCTGGCAATACCGCCCTCGAAGAGGTGGTGATGGCGCTCAAGGTCCGCGGCGACATCATGCCCTACGAGACCGGTATCGACACCCGCAAGATCATGAACATCTCGCGCCGGGTGGCGGCCGTGTCGGGCTTTGCCGTGCAATACAACAAGGCCATCGTCGGCAAGAACGCCTTTGCGCACGAGTCGGGCATCCATCAGGACGGCATGCTCAAGAACGCCGAAACATTCGAGATCATGCGCCCCGAGGATGTGGGCCTTGCCGCCACCAATATCGTCATGGGCAAGCATTCGGGCCGGGCAGCACTTCGCTCCAAGCTGCATGACCTTGGCTATGATCTTGCCGACAATCAGTTGGGCGACGTATTCGTGCGGTTCAAGGAACTCGCCGACCGCAAGAAAGAGGTCTATGACGAGGACCTGATCGCATTGGTTAATGCCGGTCTCGACGATGAAAGCGATCGCCTTCAGATCAAGCACTTGCAGGTGATCTGCGGCACCGACGGGCCGCAAAAGGCAACGCTCACCATGGTGATCGACGGCGCGGAGCAATCGACCGAGGCCACCGGCGACGGCCCGGTGGATGCCACCTTCAACGCGGTCAAGGCGCTCTTTCCGCATGAGGCGCGGCTGCAACTTTATCAGGTGGCCGCCGTGACCGAGGGCACCGACGCGCAGGCCACCGTGTCCGTGCGGATGGAGGAAGAGGGCCGCATCGTGACCGGGCAATCCGCCGATACCGACACCGTCGTGGCCAGCGCCCGCGCCTATGTCCACGCGCTCAACCGGCTGCTCGTCCAGCGCGAAAAGACCGGGGCGGACAAGCGCGAAGTCAGCTACAAGGACGTCTCCTGACGCCAGTCAATCGCGCCCCCGCCGGCCGTAGCGCGGCGGGGGCGCACACCTCAGACGAGGAGCGTGGTGCCCACCACAAACGCCCCCGCTGCAAGGACCGAGGCCGCCGTGCGCAGGTGGTTGAACATCGTCCACCGCCGCACGTAATGCCGCCAATAGATCAGCGTATCCGGCGCATCGGTCATCATCATATCCAGCCGCTTGTTCATCGGTACATTGCCCAGCATCGTCACCAGCACGGTACCGATCACATAGAGCGCGGCCCCCGCGACGATCCAGACCATCGCCGCCCCCTCGACACGGGCAAGCGCGTAGAGCCCAAGGGCCACTGCCACCGGGGCCAGCCCCAAGAGGGCCACAAGGAAAGCCGAGCCATAAACCTCGCGATTGATTACCTGCATCGCCTTGATCCCGGCCACGCCCCGCGCCAGCCCGAGCGCACGCATCACGAAATCGGAAAAGGCGAGAAACACCCCCGCCACCAACGCCATGGCGAGCGCGGTGCCACCAAAGACGATCAGTTCCACTAGATTTGTCATATCGTTGTCTCCTGTTCCAGTATTGGGGTCTCAGGCCGCCGTGCGGCCCATGTCACGCGCGCGCTCGATCCAGCGGGTGCGTTTGGTCGCGTCCGACAGCTTGACCGAGCCGAACTGCACGACCTTGCGCGGCCTGATCCCACAAAATTTAAGCACCTGATTGCGGATCACCCGACGCGGCGGCTTGAGATAGAGAAGCGTGTCGATCAGCGTCGGCGTGTCCGAGGTGAGGATCGCATCCGCCGTGCGGCCGGTCAGTAATTTGTCCCAGCCCATGCCACGCCGGTGATACTTAAAGCCGAAGCCCGAGGTCAGCGCGCGGTCGAGCACCGCTTTGGCCCGCGCGGGCATCGCCCCCCACCAATAGGGATGCACGATCAGCAGGTGATCGGCCCAGGCGATGTTCTCCTGCCATTCCGCGAGGTCAGGCTCCAGTGCGGGCATGTCCGGGCCATAGCCCTCGAAATGCGGATCGAAGCGCATGGCGTTGAGATCCATGCGCCGGATTGTGGCCCCGGCCTCAGACGCTCCGGCCTCATAGGCATCGGCGAGTGCGGAACAGAATGAGGTGGCGCGAGGATGGGCCACCCAGATGAATACCTTGCGGGTCATGTCGATTCTCCATTGACTTTACATTGTGTAAATTGACACTGTGTAAATAAGCGAAAGGTTTACTCTATGTCAAGCGAAAATCTCACAACCCGCGACCGTATTCTCAACGCCGCCTGGACCCTGCTGGAATCAAACCCTGGTGTCGCCGCGCGCATGTCGGATATCGCCAAGGCTGCAGGCGTCAGCCGTCAGGCACTCTACCTGCATTTTCCGAATCGGACGGAACTGTTCATTGCCGTGACACGGCATCAGGATGCGGTCTTCGGCGTGCAGAACATGCTTGCGGAGAGCCGCGCCGCAGAAACCGGCGAGGCGCGGTTGCAGGCGTTCATCACCGCCTGGGGCAATTACATTCCGCGCATTTTCGGCGTCGCCAAGACCCTGCTGGTCATGAGCGAGACCGATACCGATGCGGCAAAGGCGTGGAATGAGCGCATGGCCGACATGCGCGAGGGCTGTGCCGCTGCGGTAGCGGCTCTGGCGCGGGACGGGGCATTGGTCATGGATGAGCGCGAGGCGACCGACCTCTTATGGACGGTGCTTTCGATCCCGACATGGGAGCATCTCACGCGGCTCTGCGGCTGGCCGCAGGAGCTTTACATGTCGGAGATTACCCGCCTCGCACGGCTCGGGCTTTGCGGGCGGGCCTGAGTATCATCCGGGGTGCGGTCGGATTTACTCCGCCCATTCCCAAGGCCGCACGAATTGCCCGAGCACGTGACCGATGGCCTCTTCATCCGCCTCGCCGGTGCGGCTGACCTGTGCGACCAGACCACGTTTCTTGTCATCCACCACCGAGGTCACCTGCGCGGCAATACCCGCCTCATCGAGCGCGGCATTGTAGATGCGGGTGATCGCATGCTTGCGCAGCTCGGGCTTGAAGACCTTGCCGACGGCGGTCTTGGGCAATTCGTCCAGCACCTCGACATATTTCGGGATCGCCGCGCGCTCATGCACATGGACCTTGCAATGCTCCAACAGGTCCGCGCCGGTCGCCGTGCCGCCCTCGACCAGTTCGACATAGGCGCAGGGCATTTCGCCCGAATAGATATCGGGCTGCCCGATCGCCCCGGCCATGGCCACGTCGTGATGCGCCATAAGCGCCTCCTCGATATCCGCCGGGTCGATATTGTGCCCGCCCCGGATGATCAGATCCTTGGCACGGCCGGTGATCCACAGATAGCCATCACCGTCGATCCGCCCCAGATCACCGGTGCGCAGGTAGGTTTCGTGGTGATAGAGGTCGGCATTCTTGGCGGCCTCGGTATAGGTGTTGCCGGCAAAGACACCGGGGTTGGAAATGCAGATTTCGCCCACCTCGTCGGTGTCACATTCCACCGGCTGCCCGTCCACCACCTTGTAGATGCGCACATCCGTATAGGGAAAAGGCACCCCGACAGAGCCCACTTTCTTCTGCCCCTCGGGCGGGTTGGCCGACACAAGGCAGGTCGCCTCGGTCAGCCCGTAGCCCTCGATCACGGTCATACCGGTGGCACTCTCGAACCGGGTAAACAGCTCCATCGGCATCGGCGCAGAGCCGGAAAACGCGTTCTTGACGGTGCTGAGATCGGCATCGACCTTGCGTTGCATCAGCGCCGAGACGGCGGTCGGCACGGTTATCACGAAACTGATCTTCCAGCGTTCGCAGAGCTTCCAGAAATTGTCGAACACGCCCTCGCCGCGATATCCCGCGGGCGTGGGAAAGACCACATGCGCGCCGGATTTGATGCAGGCCATCAGGATCACGTGGCAGGCAAAGACATGAAACAGCGGCAGCGGGCACATCACGTTGTCGTCCTCGGTGAAGAGCAGCGTGTGACCGATCCAGCCATTATAGATCATGCCCGAATACTTATGCTGCGCGACCTTGGGCATCCCCGTGGTGCCGCCGGTATGGAAATAGGCGGCAACCCGGTCGCCGGCGCTATCGGCGAAAGTCAGGGTCTTGCTCTGCCCCGCCATCGCCTTGTTGAAATCCAGCACATCGGCATGGTGTCCGGTCGGGTTCTTGGGGCGCACCAGCGGCACGATCCAGCTTTTCGGCGGGGTCAGATAGCGGTTGAGGTCAATCTCGTAGACCGTGTGCACATCGGGCGCGTGGCGCACTGCCTCGGCGGTCTTTTGCGCGATGTCGGTCTTCGGGAACGCCTTGAGCGTGACCACCACCTTGGCCCCGGTCTCACGCAGGATGGCGCCGATCTGTTCGGGCTCCAGCAGCGGGTTGACCGGGTTAACGATCCCGGCGGTCGCCCCGCCGATGGTGGCCACAGCCGTTTCCAGACAATTCGGCAGGACCAGCGCGATGACATCGTCCTCGGCAAGTTTCAGGCTGCGGAACAGATTGGCCGCCTGACAGCATTGATCGTGAAACTGCTGCCATGTCAGGGTCTGCGCCTTGTCGGTGGCCCCCGATAGCAACTGATAGCTGAGCGCCGGACGATCCGGAAAGGCGCGCGCGGTTTCACTGAGCATCTTGTAAAGCGTCGCCGGTCTGTCACGCGCCTCCCAAGGCATCTCGTTCTGAATGTCGAGCGCATCCTGCCGCGATGTGAAAGCCATCGGTCTGTCCTCCCTTAATGCCCCGCCTCTCCCGCGCGGGTCTCCGTTGCGCGACAGAATGTGCGGGATTGAGAGGCGGCGCAAGTTTTACGCTGCGTTTTCGGCAGGCTCGGATCCGGTTTCAGCCCTGCGAGCCAAGACACTCGATCAGCGCGCGTGTCATGCGATGCGGCACCTCCGAATAGAGCGCGGGGCCGGGATCTGCGGCATCCCCGAGGGCGGTGGCCCCTGCGGCGGCGATAACGAAACGGGTTTCGAAATACTGATGCTCGGCGTTGCAATGTATCAGATCAACATCAACATCTCCCTTCTATGTGATATCATCACAGAACACGGAGCTTGATAATTGTAATTCTATAACATATTAACCCCGAAATCAGCCGAAGCGGAGACCCGGCATGGATACGATCGGATTCGAACAGCATGACCATAAAAACTGCGTCAAGGGTGCGCTCTCGGCGGTTGAGGCGCATTGCGCCGCGCACAAGCTGCAATTCACCGCAGTGCGCCGCCGCGTTCTGGAAATCTTGCTGAGCGAGCATCGCGCCATGGGCGCTTATGAAATCCTCGACGTGCTGCGCGACGAAGGTCTGGGATCGCAGCCCCCCGTCGCCTACCGCGCCCTGGATTTCCTCGTCAGCCACCGGTTCGCGCACAAGGTTGAGCGGCTCAATGCCTTCATCGCGTGCACCCATCCGGGCGAAACGCATACCCCCGCCTTCCTCATTTGCCGCAGCTGCGATGCCGTCGCCGAGGCCCATGCCGAACCCTCCAAGGGCATGTTGGGCCGGGTCGCATCCGAAACCGGGTTTTTCATCGAACAGGCGGTGGTCGAGGCGATCGGCCTGTGCCCACAATGCCGCAAAGGCGCATTGCCATGCCCCTGATCGAGACCCGCGGCCTGACTATCGGGTTTGGCCGCTCGACCGTTCTGCACGATGTCAACATGTCGCTGGAGCGCGGCGAGATCGTCACCATTGTCGGACCCAACGGATCCGGCAAATCGACCCTCTTGCGCGCGATCATAGGCGCGCTGCGTCCAACAGGTGGCCGGATCATCCGCGCGCCGGGGCTGCGGATCGGCTATGTCCCGCAAAAACTGCATATCGACCCGACCCTGCCGCTGACCGTCACACGCTTTCTTGGCCTGCCGCGCCGCCACCCGGCGGCGGATCTGCGTGCCGCGCTCGAACAGGCGGGGCTGCCCGATTTGCCCGATCGTCAGATGGCCGATCTCTCGGGGGGGCAGTTTCAGAGAGTACTGCTCGCACGCGCCCTTCTGGAGAAACCCGACCTGCTGATTCTCGATGAGGCGACGCAAGGTCTCGATCAACCCGGCTCCGCCGCCTTTTACCGCCGGATCGAGGAGGTCCGACAGGAGATGGGCTGTGCCGTCCTGATGGTCAGCCACGAGCTACACGTGGTGATGAGCGCCAGTGACCGTGTGATCTGCCTGAATGGCCATGTCTGTTGCGAAGGTCGGCCCGAGGTGGTGGCCCAAGCCGAAGAATATCGCGCCATCTTTGGCACCGGCACGCAAGGCGCGCTCGCCCTCTATCGGCATGACCACGACCATGGGCACGATCACGACGGGCACGACCATCCCCATAGCCACGAGGCCGCTGAATGATCCTGGATGATTTTCTCGTCCGCGCGGCGCTTGCGGGGCTTGGCGTGGCTGTCGCCGCCGCACCTTTGGGCAGCTTTGTGGTCTGGCGCCGCATGGCCTATTTCGGCGATGCAACGGCGCATGCCGCGATGCTCGGCGTGGCAATCGCGCTGGCCTTTTCCATGTCGGTCTTTGCAGGCGCGCTCGCGATGTCGCTGATCATGGCCACCACCGTCTCAACCCTGTCGGGACGCGGGTTTGCCATGGACACGTTGCTTGGCGTTCTGGCGCATTCCGCGCTGGCCTTCGGCCTTGTTGCCGTATCGCTCCTGTCGGGGGTGCGCATCGACCTGATGGCCTATCTTTTCGGCGATATCCTGGCTGTGAGCCGTAGCGATCTGGCGGTGATCTGGGGCGGTGCCGCGCTGGTTCTGGGGTTGCTCACATGGCGTTGGCAGGCGCTTCTCACCTCGACGCTCAGCCCCGATCTGGCCTACTCGGCCGGGATCGACCCAAGGCGCGAGCAACTGGTGCTCACACTCGCGCTGGCTGTCGTCGTCGCGGTGGCGATCAAGGTTGTCGGCGTCCTGCTTATCGCCGCGATGCTGATTGTCCCCGCCGCCGCTGCGCGCCCGCTCGCCACGACGCCGGAACGCATGGCGGTCACGGCAACCCTTCTAGCCGCCGCCGCGGCACTCGGGGGGTTGTACCTGTCGTTCCGCCTCGACACCCCGACCGGGCCAACCATCGTCTGCGTCGCGGCGTTGATCTTTGCGGCGACCGCGCTCGTGGGCGGTGTCAGGCGTTAACGCCAAGGCATCTGACTGAAACAGTCAGAAAACTCTATTGACTCTTTCAGTCAGAAATACGACCCATATCCGAGAAATTCACTCGGATACTCGAAAGGACACAGGATGCACCCGATCAAAGCCGCACTGAGCGTGACCGCCCTCGTGGCAATGGCCGCACCGGCACTGGCCCAGGAGGTCAACCTTTATTCCAGCCGTCACTACGACTCTGACGCTGCGCTCTACGCGGCCTTTACCGAAGAGACCGGCATCACCATCAACCGCATCGAGGCCAAGGCCGACGAGCTGATCGCGCGCATGGAAGCCGAAGGCGCCAACAGCCCGGCGGATGTGTTCATGACCGTCGATGTGGGCCGGATCGCCCGCGCCGAGGATGCCGGGCTCTTGCAGCCGTTCTCGTCCGATCTGATCGAGGCCAACGTGCCGCCGCATCTGCGCCATCCCGACAATCTCTGGACCGGCCTGTCGCAGCGCTCGCGGATCATCTTCTATTCCAAGGACCGTGTCGACAATCCGCCCCGGACGTATGAAGATCTGGCCGATCCGCAATACGAGGGTCAGGTCTGCATCCGGTCCTCCACAAATATCTACAACCAATCGCTCGTCGCCTCGATGATCGAGGTGCACGGCGCCGAGGCGACCGAGGACTGGGCGCAAGGCATCGTCGACAACATGGCCCGTGCGCCTCAGGGCGGTGACACCGATCAGCTGCGCGGCATCGTGTCCGGGGAATGCGATATCGCGGTCGCCAATACCTATTACTTCGCACGCGGACTGTCGGGCGAGGTCGACGGTCTGACCAGCGGGATCGACGGCATCGGCTGGGTCTGGCCCAACCAGGGCGGCCGTGGCGCGCATGTCAACCTCGTCGCAGCGGGCATCGCGGCCAATGCCCCCAACAAGGACGAGGCGCATACGCTGCTCGAGTTCCTCGCCAGCGAAACGGCACAGGCGCAATTCGCCAATGCCAACAACGAATATCCGGTCCTCGCAGGGGTGCCGATGAACGACGCGCTGGCCAAGATGGGAATCTTCATTCCCGACAGCACGACGCCGACATCGTCCTTCAAAGAGCACGCCGCAGCGGCGCAGACGATCTTCAACACGGTCGGCTGGGATTGATTGCGCGCGCGGCGGCTCAGCCCCGTCGCGCCGAATTGCACAGGACCATTGAATGTCCTAATGTCGGGCTCGTATCACGGGACCCGACATTTTCATGACATCCGTCCGGCTGCGACTGCTGATCCTTGCCCTGCTGCCGCTCGTGGTGTTGATGCCGCTGCTTCTGCTGGTGGCGATCAACCGCTGGTCCGCCAATTATGACAGCCTGCTGATCACCAATGTCGAGAGCGACCTGCGGATTGCCGATCAGTATCTGCAACGCATTCTCTCGACCACCGGCTCGGATGTCACAAGCCTCGCCCGCTCGCAAAAGCTGAGCGAGATGGCCCAGGACACCCCCGAGGATTTGCCCGATTTCCTGGACAAGAGCCGCCGCACGCTCGGCCTCGATTTTCTTTACTACCTGCCCATGCAGGCGGCGCGCGCCCGGGGCGCCGAGTGGCCGGTGATCGGGGTCGCCGCGCAGGGCCGCCCGGCCACCGAGATTGATATTTTCTCGCATAGTGATCTGAGCGGGCTGCCCGGCACCGGCGCGGATCTGGCAGAGCGCGCGCGCCTGCCACTGGTCTCCACCCGCGCGGCAGTCCCCACCCATCGCGATACCGAGGATCGTGGCATGGTCGTGCACACCGCGACACCTCTGGCCACACCGGGCCGCGAGGGCGTTCTGGTCGGAGGCATCCTGCTCAACCGGAATCTGGATTTCATCGACACGATCAACGCGCTTGTCTATCAGGACACCGGTGCGCCCGGTGACCGGCAGGGCACCGCAACGCTGTTTCTCGAAGATGTGCGCATCTCGACCAATGTGCGCCTCTTCGAAGGCGAGCGCGCCCTTGGCACACGTGTGTCGGCGGCGGTACGCGGCGCGGTGCTGGACGAGGGCCGCACCTGGCTGGACAGCGCCTTTGTGGTCAACGACTGGTACATCTCGGCCTATCAACCTCTCATCGACAGTTTCGGCGAGAGGGTGGGCATGCTCTATGTCGGATTTCTCCAGGCGCCGTTCGATGCTGCAAAACGCAACGCATATCTGCTCGTGCTGGCCGCCTTCCTGTTGGTGCTTGGGGTCAGCTCTCCGCTATTCCTGCGACTGGCGCGCACCATCTTCGCGCCGCTCGAACGGATGACGCAGACCATGGAACGGGTCGAGGCCGGCCATCTCGATGCGCGCATCGGGCCGGTGGCGGCGCGTGACGAGATCGGCACCGTGGCGGCCCATCTCGACAGCCTGCTCGATCAGGTGCAGGAACGCGACCGCGCCCTGCGTGCATGGAACGACGCCCTGAACACCCGTGTCGAAGAGCGCACGGCAGAATTGCGCGAGGCCAACGCCAAGCTCGAAAGCACCTATCAGCAATTGGTGATGTCCGAAAAACTCGCCTCCATCGGCGAGATCACGGCAGGTGTTGCACATGAGATCAACAATCCGGCGGCGGTGATCCAGGGCAATCTCGACGTGATCCGCCATACGCTCGGGCCGCGCGCAGCACCTGTCATGACCGAGATCGAGCTGATCGACCGGCAGGTCGGGCGGATCAGCGCCATCGTCTCGAAACTGCTGCAATTCGCCCGGCCCTCGGATTTCGGCACGTTCGAAGAAGATGTCGACATCGCGACAGTCCTGAAAGACTGCCTTGTGCTGGTCGATCACGTGATTTCGAAGGCCGAATTACAAGTCACGATCGATACCGCCCCGGATACGCCCCCGGTGCGCATCAATCCCGGCGAATTGCAGCAGGTGATCATCAATCTGCTCACCAATGCCGTGCAGGCGGTGCAGAAACGCGGCCAGCTCGTCATTGCCACCCGCCCCGCGCAGCACTCTGGCCGCGCAGGCGCCGCTCTCATTGTGGCCGATAGCGGGCCGGGCATTGCGCCGGAAAAGCTGAGCGCGGTGTTCGATCCGTTCTACACGACCAAACAAGGCGAGGGCACAGGGCTCGGCCTGTCGGTCAGCCAGACGCTCATTCGTCAGGCGGGCGGTTTGATAACCGTCCGCAACCGCGATGAAGGTGGCGCTGAATTTACCGTGTGGCTGCCCGCTCAAGAGAACTGAGCAAAGGCGGATTGGCCTGTCGCTGCCCCTTGGGTCAGCCGCGCATGGCCGACGCGCGTGGTGGCGATCCAACACCGGTTCTGGGGCACTTTATGCTAGCCAGATCGCCGTGGCGGGCTTCGCCCTCGTTTCCGCGCGACTGCTTCGATCATAGGTCCGCTCCGGGCCAACCTCGCCCCTATCATATCCCCCAGGCCGCGCATTTGCGATCCACCGTCTTGCGCGCGACACCAAGTCTGCGCGCCGCCTCTGCCCGGTTGCCACCACAGGCATCAAGCACCGCCATGATGTGCCGCTGTTCAACCAATTCAAGCGTCTCGATCGCAGGCTGGCCCGTCACCCGCCCCGTGCCCTCGAATTCCTCGGGAAAAGCCCCCAGAATGACGGACCGCTCAATCAGATTGCGCAACTCGCGCACATTGCCGGGCCAGTCGTAGCGGCTGAGTTTGAGCAGAACCTCTTCGTTCAATTCCAGCGCGGGCATGCCGAGGGCACGGGAAAACTCGCTCATGAACAACGCCGCAAGCTCGACAATATCTTCGTTGCGCTCGCTAAGCCCGGGCATCTCGACATTCACGATATTGATCCGGTGATAAAGGTCAGCCCTGAAGCGGCCCGCGCGCACGGCCTCCTGCAGATCGGCATTAGTGGCGAACAGGAACCGCAGATTAAGAGGGATCTCGCGCTCCGATCCAAGCGGTCTGATCCGTTTGTCCTCCAGCACCCTCAACAACGCGGCTTGCACGTGCTCTGGCAATTGCGCGACCTCATCGAGCAGCAGCGTGCCACCATCGGCATGCATCAACAGCCCGTCCTTGCGCGCACGCCCGCCCTCAACGACGCCAAACAGCTCTTCGGCAATCCGGTCCTCGGAAATGGCGGCACAATTGACCGCGACAAACGGCTTTTCAGCCCGGCTTGACAGCCCGTGCAACGTCCGTGCCGCGATCTCCTTGCCGCTGCCGCTCGCCCCCGTGAACAGGACCGAGGTCGGCATCGGGGCGAGCTTGGCCAACATGTCGCGCACCGCCTGTATGGCCGGAGAATTACCCAGAAGCCGCCCGCGCGCGGCCTGCCCACCCTCGGACAATTCGTGACGTAGCAGGTAATTTTCCCGCGCCAGATATTTCCGGTCCAGCGCCCGCGCCACGGCATTCAGGATCTGGTTGGCGCGAAACGGTTTGAGCACGAAATCGGTGACGCCTGCGCGCAGCGCCTGAATGGCCGTATCCAGATCGGCATAGGCCGTGATCAGGATCGTATCGGCAAAAAGCCCGACCCGACGCTGCTCGCTGAGCCAATCAAGCCCGGTCTTGTCGGGCATGATATTATCAAGGATCAGAAGATCAAAATGCACCTGATCGAGGATTTCACTCGCCTCACCGCAAGAGCGCGCCTGTTCCACCCGTTTGCACCGGGCCCCAAGCGTCTTGATCAGAAAATTCC
Source organism: uncultured Roseovarius sp. (assembly GCF_947259555.1). Classification (GTDB taxonomy): domain Bacteria; phylum Pseudomonadota; class Alphaproteobacteria; order Rhodobacterales; family Rhodobacteraceae; genus Roseovarius. The sequence continues at coordinate 23,208 of NZ_CAMYMD010000001.1, read as the reverse complement.
GCATCCCCGGCTCATCGTCGATGATGAGCACGGCGGCGCGCGACAGGTTCTCACCATAGTCATCGCGGGTCTCGTCGGGCGCGGGCCTGGCCGTCATTCAGCCGGGTCACCCAACCGGACAGCATCGCCCGCGCGCTTGGCCTCGGAAGTGTAGCCCAACTCGTGCAGCACCGTGGGTGCGGCGGCGGTGATAATCCCGCAGGCCACGAAGGCCACAATCATCACTTTCATCTCTCAGTTCCCTTCTGTTGCAGTGGCCCGGCGCAGGTAGTCTATCATATCCTGCCGGTCGTCGGGGGCCGTGATCCGTTGCATCGGCATCTTGGAGCCGGGGATGTAGTGATCCGGCCCAAGGTCGAACAGCGCGTCTATGGTCTGTTCACTCCAGACGATATCGGCACCGTCCAGCGTGTCGGAATAGGCATAGCCGGGCAACGTTCCGGCGCGACGTCCGAAGATCCCGTGCAATGTCGGCCCCGCCTTGCGCGAGGGCGGCGGCGTCAGCGCGTGGCAGATCGAGCATTTGCGCATGAATTGCCGCTCGCCGTTTTCCATCTCGTCCGCCGGACGCAGAAAGCTGTGCTCAACAGCACCCGCCGGGTCATAGTCGTCCAGCAGGTCCACCGGCCAGCCATAGATCACCTCGCTCAGGCCACCGGCGTAGATCATCCCACCATCGGGCGAGAATTCGAGCGCCCAGACCGGGCCGCGCGCCATCGCCTGGAAATCCCGTGCGATGTTCCAGTCTTCGGTGTCGATCACCATGATATAGCCGTGCCCGTCGCCGGCCGCCAATTGCGCTGTCTCTGCGTGATACGCGAGCGACAGGACCGGGCGGCGGTCGAGCGTGAAATCGGCAATCTCGCGCCCCGTTGCCGGGTCCACGACCCGCGTCGCACCATCGACCGCGCCATAGGCCAGCCACGTATCCCCCGGCCCCAGCACGATGCGGTTGATGCCAAAACCCTGATTGAGCAATTCGCGCGGCGGCGCGCCCGCCTCGCGCCACTGCCATTCGCGCAGGGTGCCATCGGCGGAAGAGGAATAGAGCAGGCGGCCATCCTCACTGAACGCCACGTCGGTGACCGCCGCATCATGCCCCTTGAGAAACCACGCCTCGCCCCCTGCCACCGGCCAGAGGCCGATGGAGCCGTCCCAACTGGCCGAGGCGATCCACGCGCCATCGGGCGAGACATCGAGTGCGGCGATCTTGCCCTGATGCCCCTCAAGTCGCTGGCCTTCGCCGGTAGTCCGATCCCAGACAATGACCGTGAAATCATCGCCACCGCTGACGACGCGATCTTCGTCCAAAGGCTCCACCGTCACGACCGCCGCCGCGTGCCCCTCGAACCAGCGCGGCGCGCGGCCCTGCCAGAGGCCCACCGAATTGTCGAAACTGGCGGACACCACCTGACCGCTGCCCGGCAAGACGCTCAGCCCCATCACAGGCCCGCCATGCCCCTTGAGCGTGGTGAACTCCTGCGCCGCCAGCGGGGAGACCCCCGCCAGCCCCATGAGCCAGAGACCGAGCACCAGCGCGCGCATGGCTATTCCGCGGGCGTGCCGGCCTTGGTGCGATTTGGGCCGGGGTCGGGCGCGTGGCCCTTCTCCTGCAACTCCTCGAGCCACAAACCGTGGTGCTCACGTGCCCATTGTTCCTCGACCTCGCCAGAGCCCATGGCATCGAACGCGCCCTCCATCCCGACAGAGCCGATATAGATATGCGCGAGGATGATCGCCGTCAGCACAAATGCCATGATCGAATGCCACAGCGTCGCCAGCTGCATTTCCTCATGCGGGGCAAGCATCTCGGGCAGTACACCGAAACCCACGGCCTGCGGCAGGCCGGTGTCGTTGAGAATGGCGAAGGTCTTGGCGAACATCGGCAACTCGAACGGGAACAGCAGCGACAGGCCCGAGGCCGAGATCGACGCCCCAAACACGATGGTCGCCCAGAAGATCATCTTCTGCCCGGCGTTGAATTTCTTGGCGGGCGGATGCACGCCCTTGGTGAAGATGCCCCCGCCGACAGCGAGCCATTTCAGGTCGGTTCGGTTGGGAATGTTGTGCAGAACCCACATGAAGAACACCATCACGAGGCCCAGCATGAAGGCCCAGGAAATGTTGTTATGCACCCATTTCGACCCCACGGCGATGGTCGAGAACGCCTCATGCCCCAGAAGCGGGATAACCACCATCCGACCGAAAAGCACCACAAGCCCGGTGATCGCCAGCACCACGAACGAGCCCGCCATCAGCCAATGGCCAAACCGCTCGACGGCCTGAAACCGGGTGACCGTGCGGCCGGTCTTTTCACCGTCGATGCGAATACGGCCCCGGATCAGGAGAAAGAGCGCCAGCAGCGCAATCGTGCCGCCCAGGAGATAAGCCCCATAAGTGGCGAGCGGTCCTTGGCGAAACGCCAGCCAGGACATGCCGCCATCCTGAATGAGCACGCGCGCCTCGGGCCCGCCCGACGACACCTTGACGTCATCAAGACCATAACGCAAAGCGCGCCAGACCTCGGAATCGGACGCCCCACCAAGCGACCCCAACTGCCCGGCCATGCCCGCGGCATCATCGCCGCCCGTGGCATTGCGGCGAAAGCTGTCATCGACCGGCTCACCGCGCTGACGGGCGAGAATATCTTCAAGCGTCTGCGCTCCGCCGGTGGCCGAGCGGTCTGGGCCGGACGGGGCGGGCGTGTCCTGTGCCGCAGCGGGCAGGGCGAGCAGGAGACATAGAGCCATGCTGAGTAAAGCGCGCATCATATCCTCGATCATTGTATAAGGCTCCGATTTCCTTCAAGGAAATCGGATCGGAAACTTTTAAAGTTTCCGATGCCGGGCCCCCGTGGAGCACCCGGCATCGGCCCCCGGCCGGGACAGTGCCCGGCCGGTCCGTGACGGAATTAGCCGCCGCTTTGCTGGCCGTAGGCCGAACCCCAGCCCCAGGCGCCCGAGCCAAAGCCGCGCGCCACGACGCGTTCGCGGTAGATGCTCGAAACGACATCGCCATCACCGGCCAAAAGCGCCTTGGTCGAACACATCTCGGCGCAGATGGGCAGCTTGCCCTCGGCGATCCGGTTGCGCCCGTACTTCTGGAACTCGGCCTGGCTGTGGTTCTCTTCCGGGCCGCCCTTGCAGAAGGTGCACTTGTCCATCTTGCCACGGCTGCCGAAGTTGCCCGCCTGCGGGAATTGCGGCGCACCGAACGGGCACGCGTAGAAGCAATAGCCGCACCCGATGCACAGGTCCTTGGAGTGCAGAACCACGCCTTCCTCGTCCTGGTAGAAGCAATCCACCGGACAGACGGCCATGCAGGGCGCGTCCGAACAGTGCATGCACGCGACCGAGATCGAGCGCTCACCCGGCTTGCCGTCGTTGATCGTCACCACCTTGCGGCGGTTGATCCCCCACGGCACCTCGTGCTCGTTCTTGCAGGCCGTGACGCAGGCGTTGCATTCGATGCAGCGTTCGGCGTCGCACAGAAACTTTGCTCTTGCCATATCAGTATCTCCTTATGCTGCAACGATTTTGCAGAGAGTGGCCTTGGTCTCCTGCATTTGCGTGACCGAGTCGTAGCCATAGGTCTGGGCGGTGTTCGTAGCTTCGCCCAGAACGTATGGATCGGCCCCGTCGGGATAGTTCTCCCGCAGGTCGCGCCCCTCGAAATGACCACCGAAGTGGAACGGCATGAAGGCCACGCCACGCCCCACACGTTCGGTCACCATCGCCATGACCTTGACCTTTCCGCCCTCGGGCCCTTCGACCCAGACCTGCGATCCGTCCCGCACGCCGATATCGTTGGCATCATGCGGGTTGATCTCGACGAACATGTCCTGCTGCAATTCCGCAAGCCACGGGTTCGAACGCGTCTCGTCGCCGCCACCCTCGTATTCGACCAGACGGCCGGAGGTGAGGATGATCGGGTAATCCTTCGAGAAGTCGTTCTTCTGGATCGAGGCATACATGGTCGGCAGGCGATAGGCGTGCCGGTCCTCGTAGGTCGGATAATCCGCCACCAGATCGCGCCGGTTGGTATAGAGCGGCTCGCGGTGGATCGGCACCGGGTCGGGGAAGGTCCAGACCACGGCACGCGCCTTGGCATTACCGAACGGGGCGCATTCATGGTCAATCGCCACCCGCTGGATGCCGCCCGAGAGGTCGGTTTTCCAGTTGGTGCCTGCGCCCGCGACCGCGTCGATCGCACTGCGTTCCTCGTCGGTCAGCTCGCTGTCCCAACCCAGATCCATCAGCATCTGCATGGTGAATTCCGGATACCCGTCCTGGATATCGGAGCCCACCGAGTAGACGCCTTCGGCCAGCAGGTTGTCGCCATCCCGCTCGACGCCGAAACGCGCGCGGAAGGTCAGACCACCCTCGGAGACCGGCTTGGACATATCATAGAGGATATGCGTGCCCGGGTGCCCCATTTCAGGCGTGCCCCAGCAGGGCCAAGGCAGACCGTAGGTCTCGCCATCCGCAGGCCCGCCGACCGCGCGCAGCGTGGTGCGGTCAAAGGTATGCTGATTGGCCATGTGCAGCTTCATCCGCTCAGGGCTCTGCCCGGTATAGCCGATCGTCCACATGCCGCGATTGAACTCGCGGGTGATGCTCTCGACATTCGGCGTCTCGGCGTCGTCCATCTCGATATTGCGGAAGAACCGATCAGCCCAGCCGAACTTGTTGGCGAACTTGGCCATGATGACCTCGTCCGGCTTGCTCTCGAACAGAGGCTCGACCACGCGGTCCCGCCACTGGAGCGAGCGGTTCGAGGCGGTGACAGAGCCGCGCGTCTCGAACTGGGTGCAGGCCGGCAGCAGATAGACGCCATCGGTGCGATCATGCATGACCGCAGAGACGGTCGGATAAGGATCGACCACGACCAGCATGTCGAGCTGCTCCATCGCGGTCTTCATTTCCTTGCCGCGCGTCTGGCTGTTGGGCGCATGCCCCCAGAGCACCATGGCCCGCACCTTGTTGGGGTTGTCCATGTTGTCGGGGTCTTCAAGCACGCCGTCGATCCAGCGGCTGACCGGGATGCCGCTCAATTGCTGGAGCGACTGGTCCTTGCCATCCTTGCCCTTGATCGTGGCGAACTGGGCGTCGAGCCACTCCATATCCTCGCCCCAGACCCGGCCCCAATGGGCCCAGGACCCTTTTGCAAGGCCGTAATAGCCCGGCAGGGTGTGGCTGAGAACGCCAAGGTCCGTCGCGCCCTGCACGTTGTCATGGCCGCGGAAGATGTTGGTGCCGCCACCGGCGGTGCCCATGTTGCCGAGCGCCAGTTGCAGGATGCAGTAGGCGCGGGTGTTGTTGTTGCCGTTGGTGTGCTGCGTGCCACCCATGCACCAGATCACGGTGCCGGGACGGCTGTTGGCGAGCGTGCGCGCCACGCGGCGCAGCTGGCTGCCTGGCGCACCGGTCACCCGCTCCACCTCTTCGGGCGTCCACTTGGCGACCTCGTCCTTGATCTGATCCATGCCCCAGACACGTGTGCGGATGAACTCCTTGTCCTCCCAGCCGTTCTCGAAGATGTGCCACAGGATGCCCCAGACGAGCGCCACGTCCGAGCCGGGACGGAAGCGCACATATTCATCGGCATGCGCGGCCGTGCGGGTAAAGCGCGGGTCGCAGACGATGAGGGGGGCGTTGTTCTCTTCCTTGGCCTTCAGCACATGCAGGAGCGAGACGGGATGCGCCTCTGCGGGGTTGCCACCGATGATGAAGATCGCCTTGGAATTGTGGATGTCGTTGTAGCTGTTGGTCATGGCGCCGTAGCCCCATGTATTCGCAACGCCGGCCACGGTCGTCGAGTGACAGATCCGCGCCTGATGGTCCACGTTGTTGGTGCCCCAATAGGCGGCGAACTTGCGGAAGAGATAGGCCTGCTCGTTATTGTGCTTGGCGCTGCCCAGCCAATAAACCGAATCCGGGCCGCTCTCTTCGCGGATCTTCATCATGCCGTCGCCGATCTCGTCGATCGCCTGTTCCCAGCTGATGCGCTTCCACTCTCCGCCCTCTTTCTTCATCGGGTACTTGAGGCGGCGTTCGCCATGCGCGTGCTCGCGCACCGACGCGCCCTTGGCGCAATGCGCGCCCAAGTTGAAGGGGCTGTCCCAGCCGGGCTCCTGACCCGTCCAGACGCCGTTTTGCACCTCGGCCACGACCGTACAGCCGACCGAGCAATGGGTGCAGACGGATTTCACGGTTTGCACCGCCTCGACGGCGGCGCTTTGGGCATTCGCGCGGGTGACGGTGCCACCCATGGCCCCGATGGCAGCCAGGCCACCGATGGCCAGACCGCTGCCGCGCAGGAACGCGCGGCGGTCGACCGATGCATCGGCGACCTCAGACAGGATACTGGTCCGCTGGGGGCGTCGCGCAACCCCGTTGGTCTTTTTCCTAAGCATGTTTCTCTCTCCTCCCTGGGCCTGAATTCAGGCTGGGTACTGCGGTTTCCCCTGACAGTCGGGCGTCACGCAACCAGTCGTCAGCGGTGTGGGACGGCGTCCGGAACTTAGAACCGGGCGCTGTCAAAATACGCGCGGGTATGCGCGGTGTCCTGCATCTTGTCGGATGTCAGGTCGGGCTCGGCGGCTTCGGCCTTGCCCGTGGTCACCACGCTTGCGACCGCGACAGCGGGCGCGCCGGTGGCGGCCATTTTGAGGAAATCGCGGCGGCTGCTGCCATCCTCGGGTTTCCGGGTCATGAAGGTTCCCCTCCTCTGGTTATGGCAGGCGGCTGCCCACCGGTTAAGGCGCGGGATCAGCCCGCGCTCATCCGAAAGCCCTGCGCCTCGATCTCCATAAACACCCGGCCGACAGCGCCGACCGAGGCATAGAGAACCGAATTGCGCGCGGCCTCCAAATCGCTGAAAAAATGCCCGGCCCATGGGCCGACATGCTTGGCAAAGAACACCTGTTGCTCGGCCAGCGTCGCCGGTTTGCCGAACCGGCCCCGGATCAGCCCTGCCATCATCTCCATGCAGGACGCGATATTGTCCTCGGGCTCATAGACATTCTCGGCCCGCGTCATGCCGCGCGCGGCCATGTCCCGGCGCAGACCGGCGAGCGGCTTTTCGTTGAGAAAGCCGGTCAGGTAGTAGCTGGCATAGGGCAAAAGCTCGCCCCGGCCCAGCCCGATGAAAAGCGCGTTGAACTCGCTCTCGACCGCCCCGGGCTTACTGACCCGCGCAACGCGGGCCAGCGCCGCGATGGCCTGCCCCATGTCGCTCTGATCGCCGCTCAGCGCGGCGGTCTTGTCGAGCAGGTCCTGCCCCGGCGGGCGCGCCAGAAGGGCGGCGAGGAAATCATAGAGATCGGCGCGCAGCGCGTCCTCTTCGGTGATCTCCGGCGTGGCGGTCTGGTCTTGCATAAGGGCCTCGTGCTGGGTCATGCCGATGTTCCGGCAGTGTCATCAAATTCGAACCGCATGCGGCGGCGCGGCGGTGCGGCTTCCTCGGCCTCGGGACTTTCGGCCCAGGCGTAGGGCTCTGCCATCTCCTGCGGCGCCTCGGCCTCCGCGACCTGCGGGGTTTCGTCTTCGGCCTCTGCCGGAATGTCTTCCGCCTCGGGCTCCTCCGTCGCCTGCGCCTCGGCCTCGGCCTGCCGCGCCATTTCCTCGACATGAGCGGTCATGCCCTTGCCGACCTGATAGGCGGTCTGCATGTTCTCGATCACGGTGGCGCTGTCGGTGAAATCCTCGCCATAATCGAGCAGCCCGTCGAGATTGGCGAGCGCCGGGTTGCTCAGCCACAGACGCCGCAGCGCCCGGCGGCGCAACCGGTCCGGCACCGCTTTTGCCATGAAGGCGCGAAAATCGTCACCGGGCTGCAAGGTATCGGGATCGGGCAGGCCCAGTTCTTCGCACAGCTCGGCATCGCTTTTCTCTGCCTGCTCCGCGTCCTGCACGGCGCGCGCCTCGGCCTCCGTCGCGCGGGCCTGTGCCTCGGCCTCCGCCTCGACCTGCGCCTTGCGGCGCGACCAGAAATCGCCGCCCCGGCTCAATGCAGCCTCCCTTTGCGCGCCATCACCGGCGCGCGATACACGTCGCTCATCTGCGGAATGCGCGGATCGCCGATGCCATCCTGCGCATCGCCGATCGTCCGCTTGTCGCGGCGGCGTTTCTTGAATTCCTCGTCCTGATGATGCGCCTCGACAAAATCACGCACCCACGCCACCAGACCTTCAGGCATCGGCACCTTCTCGACGATCTCTTCGCCGGTATCGGCATAATCCTGCGCCTCAAACGGTGACGCGGTGGCCAGCACCACATCGAGCGGCGCGCCGTCACGATGCGCCGCCGCCCCGTTGCGCATCACCACGTAAACGGCGGGAACCTTGGCCGAAAGGCCTTGCAGATACGCTTCTGTCTGGGTGTGGTGCAATTCGACCTGCACGGTCGCGGCATGGTACTCCACCGCCTCGCCCTCGCGGCGCAATTCGCGCCACTCGGCAGGACCGGCCCCGGGCAAGAGCGCCACAGCCCGCCAAGACCACGCCGCCCACCGGGTCACACCGGGCGACTTTCGGATCACGATCCCCACCGGCATCGTCACCTCTTTTTCGTGGCTATGGGTCACGCGTCGTGCCATCCCCTTGCTGCGTTGACACCAGATTGGTCCAGTTTCCTGACCGCGCAAAGCCCTTTTTGTGTGCAACGGTCCACTTTGAAACACAGGCGGACATTTTGGACCGGCATGACACCCGACCAGACCCCGGATGGTCAAATTGTCCACATCGGCCCGTTCGATGCTGCAACGCCGCATTGCAAGACACTGAATCCAAACAGAATCAATCGGGATTAAAATCATCCGCTCAAGGTGCCCTCTGGCCGAACATCGTGATTCGAATTGCTGTTTACGAGGGCTTCGAATCGTGCCTACTCTTACGCCGAACAGACGGAAAACGTCGCCTTCCCAGCCGTGCAAAACACCCGGGGTGAAAATGCCTAAGCAACTGATATTGTGTGACTGTTCTGCGTCACAAACGCTTGACGCCGACGGGCTGGAGACGGCCACCGGTCTGCCCTGCTCGCGGCTGCACAGCGCGCTTTGCACCGACGAGATCGGGTCGGCGGCCAAGGCGATCGAGGGCGGCGAGGCAATTATTTGCTGCGCGCAGGAGGCCCGGATCTTCGAGGAGCTGGCCGCCGATCTGGAGGCCGACACCCCCGCCCTTGTCGATCTGCGCGACCGGGCCGGCTGGTCCGACGATCCGGCCCCGAAACTACCCAAAATGGCCGCATTGCTGGCCGAAGCGGCGCTGCCGACACCCCCGGAAAAGACCCTCGACGTGGTTTCCGAAGGGCTCTGCCTGATCGTCGGAGCCTCCGACGTGGTGCTGCCCGCCGCCGAAAAACTGGCCCCGCTTCTGGGGGTCACGGTGCTGCTGACAGATGACACCGACCCACCCGAGGCGCGTGAGTTCGACGCCATTCGGGGCCGTATCACGCAGGCAAGCGGGTCCTTGGGCCAGTTCGAGTTACGCCTCGACGCGCTGCAACAGGTCAATCCCGGCGGGCGCGGCGCGCTGCGCTGGACCGCGCCCCGTGACGGCGGGCAGACGCAATGCGATGTCATTCTCGACCTTACGGGGGGCACGCCGATGTTCCCCGCCCCGCAGAAACGCGAGGGCTATCTGCGCGCCGATCCCGGCAGTCTGACGGCGGTCTCGGACGCGGTCTTCGAGGCGGCGCAGATGATCGGCACGTTTGAGAAACCGCTCTACGTGGCGCTCGAGCCGCTGATTTGCGCGCATAGCCGCGCCGAGCAGACCGGGTGCAGCAAATGTCTTGATATCTGCCCCACTGGCGCAATCTCACCCGATGGCGATCATGTCAGCATTGACCCGATGATCTGCGCGGGCTGCGGCGCCTGCGCCGCGCGCTGCCCCTCAGGCGCGATCACCTATGACGCGCCGCCGCCCGACATGACGTTTCGGCGCATCCAGACGCTCGCCTCGGCCTATCGCAAGGCTGGCGGCGAGGCGCCGCGCCTGCTGGTGCATGACGCGAGCCACGGGTCCGAGATGATCCGCCTCGCCGCGCGCCATGGGCGCGGGTTGCCCGCCGATGTGATCCCGCTGGAAGTGTCGGCGCTCTCGGGCTTTGGCCATGCCGAGATCCTCGCCGCCCTCGCCTCGGGCTTTGGGGCCGTATGGGTCCTGCTGTCGCCGCGCACCGAGCGCGACGCGCTCGACCAAGAGGTGCCGCTCGCACAAGCGATGGCAGGCGGTGCGCCTGTCGGGATGCTCGACCTCGCCGATCCCGACGCGCTCTGCGATGCGCTCTATGACGCCGAACCTGCCCCGGCGCTGTCCGAGCCGGTCTTGCCGATGGGCAGCCGCCGTCAGGTCGCCCGCCTCGCGGCCCGCGCGCTCAACACCGATGGCGGCACCCTGCCCCTGCCCGGTGCCGCCCCCTATGGCGCGGTGCTGGTCGATCAGGATGCCTGCACGCTCTGCCTCTCCTGCGTGTCGCTCTGCCCCTCGGGCGCGCTGATGGACAATGAGGACCTGCCGCAACTTAGGTTCCAAGAGGATGCCTGCCTGCAATGCGGCATCTGCGCCACGATCTGCCCCGAAAAGGCGATCACGCTGGAGCCGCAGATGAATCTCGACGACAGCGCCCTCACCCAAGTGGTGCTCAACGAGGAAGAGCCGTTCGCCTGCATCGAATGCGGCGTGCTTTTCGGCTCAAAATCCACCATTGAGCGGATCACCGAGAAACTGGCGGGCAAGCATTCGATGTTCGCCACCTCGGATGCCGCAAGGATGATCCAGATGTGCGAAGGCTGCCGGATCAACGCGCAGTTCCACTCGGGCGACAATCCGTTCGCCGCAGGCCCGCGCCCGCGCGTGCGCACCACCGAGGATTACCTCAGCAAGCGTAAGGATCACTGAAATTGAATCGGCGCGCCCAGATCGGCGGGGGCCATCTCCGCCACATAGGCCAGGATCGCCTCCACCTCGTCGAGCGTCACCTCGACGGGCACGATGGGCGAGGGCCGGTTGATCGGGAACGGCGCGGTCACATCCTCGACCTGGGTAAAGGCAGCATGCGGCCTGAGCGCGTAAAAGCTCTGAAACCGCGCCGCCCAGTCGGGCATTGTGCGCAGCACGGCAAAAGACGGTGTGGAGCCCATGGCGTTCATCCGGTTCTCGGGCGCTACCACATGACAGCGCCCACATTGCGTCAGCGACACCCGCTTGCCCTCGGAAGCGTCGCCATCAAAGTCGGGTACGGCCTCGGCCTCTTCGGCCACCTCCGGCAGCGTAAAGGGCGCGCGCCCCGCAACCTCGTAGCTGGTGACAGTGCGCTGCCCGATCTCGGAGGTCAGCCACTCAGCAAACCGCGCCGCCCCCGGATGATCGCCCGCACGCGCCATGCGCCACACGGCACCCTCCCCCTTGAAGACGGCACGCCCCGTTTCACGGCCAAGCGTGACATCCGCCTCATCGGCCACACCGACGACCTCGATCCGCACCCCGGTCTTGAGCGAAAACCGCGGCAGCAGGTAATCGAGCAACCCGCTATCGACGAGGACGGCAGGCGCGCTCAGCCGAAACCTCTTGTCATCGGCGCGGGCTTGATCCACGCCAAGCAGGAGGCCAAGAGCCGCAACCACGATCCACAGACGGTTTGCAAGATGAGAGATCACTCCACGCATACCCAAACCTAGGAAAACGCCTATATCGGCGTCAAGCATTCTGAACCATGAAGGGAGAAACCGATGAGCGACGATTTCAACATGTCGATGCGCAAATTCCTCAAGCAGGTGGGCGTCACCTCGCAACAGGCCATCGAGGAGGGCCTGCGCAAGAAAGGCGCCACCGCCGGGCAGGAATTCGAGGCCAAGGTTGTGCTGACGGTCGAGGGTCTCGATGTCGAACATACCGTGACCGGCAAGATCAAAGGGCAGGACTGACGTGGCATTGACAAGGGATGGCGTCCTTGCGGCGCTGAAAGACATCACCGATCCGGTGAGCGGATCGGATATCGTGGCGGCGGGTGTGATGCGCGCGCTGACCGTCGAGGGCGGCGCGGTGCGGTTCGTGCTCGAGATCGACCCGGCCAAGGCCGAGGCCTACAATCCGGTGCGCGACGCGGCCGAAGCGGCGGTCAAGGCGCTGCCGGGGGCCGAGACCGTCTCGGTCGTGCTGACCGGCCATTCCGCCAAGGCCCCGCCCGACCTGAAACCCGCCAAGACCGCCGAGCCGAAAGGCCCTGAAAAGGTGCCCGGCGTCAATCACCTGATCGCCATCGCCTCGGGCAAGGGTGGCGTCGGCAAATCCACCGTCTCGGCCAACCTCGCCTGCGCGCTCGCCGCCGAGGGGCGGCGCGTGGGGCTGCTGGATGCGGATGTCTACGGGCCCTCGCAGCCGCGCATGCTCGGCGTGTCGGGCCGCCCCGCCAGCCCCGATGGCAAGACCATCCTGCCGATGCGCAACCACGGCGTGACGATGATGTCCATCGGCCTGATGACCAACGAGGGTCAGGCGGTGGTCTGGCGCGGCCCGATGCTGATGGGGGCGCTGCAACAGATGCTGATGCAGGTGCAATGGGGCGCGCTCGATTGCCTGCTCGTTGATCTTCCGCCCGGCACCGGCGACGTCTCGATGACGCTGGCGCAAAAGGCGCAAGTAGACGGTGCGATCATCGTCTCCACGCCGCAGGACGTGGCGCTCTTGGATGCCCGCAAGGGGATCGACATGTTCACCCAGCTGCACGTGCCGGTACTGGGCATGATCGAGAACATGAGCACGCATATCTGCTCCAATTGCGGCCATGAGGAACACGTCTTTGGCCATGGCGGCGTCAAGGCCGAGGCCGAGAAGCTTGGCGTGCCGTTGCTGGCGGAAATTCCGCTGCATCTCGATATTCGCCTCGCCTCGGATGGCGGTGCGCCCATCGTGGTCTCAAAGCCCGAGAGCGCGCAGGCACAGGCGTTTCGCGACGTGGCCCGCCAGTTGATAGCACAGGGCATTGCATGAGCGAGCCGAGCTTTCCACCGCTCATGTCCGGCCTCGCCGTCGAGGGCGCGATCGACCCGTTCGAGAAGGCCTGCGCCATGGCCGCCTTGGGCTGTGACGCGGGGCTTATCGTGCATAACGTGACGGCCAATCACCTGTTGGCCGCCATCGTCATGGCCCCCGAGGTCCCGCTCGAAGACGCGATGGCGATGCTGCCCGCCTGCGGCGTCGGCTTCCAGAACGCGCTCGGCGCGCTCGCTCCGCCCGAAGTGGCCGTGCACTTGGAATGGTCAGGCGGGCTGCGCGTCAATGGTGCCGCCTGCGGACGGCTGCGCGTCGCGGCGGGTGGTACCGCACCGGATGCAGAGCCCGGTTGGCTCGTCGTCGGCCTTGAACTGCCGCTGATCCAGATCACCGAGCGGCCCGGCGACGCGCCCGATCAGACCGCGCTCTATGACGAGGGCTGCGCCGAGGTCGATCCCGTGGGATTGCTGGAGGCTTGGGCCCGGCACACGCTGGTCTGGATCAACCGGTGGGAAGACGGCGGCCCCAAGGTGCTGCATGCCGAATGGCGCGGTCTGGCCCATGGCATCGGCGAGGACATCACCATTGACGGCCACAGCGGCACCTATCTCGGCGTCGACGACCGCTTTGGCATTCTCATCCGTGACAACGATACCACACATCTCATCCCCCTCAGCACCCGCCTGGAGACCCCGCAATGAAACTCGCCCGCGCGATCCATTTCGACGAAAGCGACCAACGCGTCTATCACAGCCCCGCGCGCACCGGCGAATGGTGCATCTCGGGCGGATTCGAGTTTTCCAACTGGTCCGAGGCTGATCTGACAGGCAAATCCCGACAGGCATTCGCCAATGGCTGGCTCGGGCTGGAGACCTTTGGCCGGGTGACCTTCGTTGCGGTGACGCAGATCGAGCAGGCCGAGGTCGAGACACTGGCCCAAACCCTTGCTCAGCATTTTGTCGAGTTTTACGGCGCGCCCTCGCCCGAGGCGGCGCTGCCCGTGGCGCGCGATGAACTGGCGCATATGGGGGACCTGTGTGACGATCACGCGCCCAATACGCTACTGACCGTCCTGCGTGAATTGACCGAGGGCGGCGTGCGCGAAACCTACAGCATGATCGAGGCGCAGGAGGCGGACCTCGAGCAATTCGCGATCCATGGCTCGCTCGACGAATAGCCGAGACTCAGCAACCTGCCAAACAGACCGCCCCGGCGCAGCGGCCGGGGCAAGACTATGGCACCATCCAAACACCGGCGCTCAGGCGTAGAACAGATCCTTGAAGACGTGGTATACGATGTCTTCGCGGCGCAGGCCCATCTTGGCCAGCTCCTCATCGGATTTCGCCTCGAGGGCGTCAATACGGTTCCGGCGGGCCGTCACGTTGTGCTGTGCTTCGATGCCCCGCACCAGAGCCGCAGTAAACCGCTTCCACGTGTCACGCAGCGGCGACGCGGAAATATTCGTTGCTATATTAGCCATTTGGAAACCTCACTTCGGTTGTGCTTCGGTTCCCTCCCTGACTGATAAATAGGTCAACTGCGCTTACATTACCATCGCCAAACCGGAATGGCCGGGTTGCGTCAAACGCATCCCGACCGCTCTTTGTCAGTCGGTCTTCGCCTTGGTCGACGAAGCAGGCATGGCCGGCGGCGTGGATGGCGCGCGTGTGCGCCTGGCATCCGACGTTGTTGCCTTCGAGGCCGCGTCCGATCTGGTCTCGGGCTTGGGTGCAGGCTGAGGCGCGGACTGCGGCGCAGACTGGGTCGGCGCCTTGGATTTAGACTGTTCTTCAGTCGCGGGCGTCGCGCTTTTGGGCGCCGTCGTTGCCGTCTTGGCCGGGGCGGCCGCATTCTTCGGGGCCGCTGCGGTGCGCTTCGGGGTGCTGGCCGTGCTCTTCGAGACAGAGCTTTCGGTCTTCGCACGTGCAGACGTGCTTTTCCTGGTCGCCGGTGCCGCTTTTGGCGTGGCTGCCGGTGCCGGGCTCTGCGTTGCTGTCGCTGTCTTTTGAGCGCTGGATGTCGCCCGTTTGGCCGGTGTCCGTTTAACCGGCGTTGTGCTGCGCGGCTTGGCTGTCGCCGCTTTCGGTTTGGTCGTGGACGCCGCAGCGCCAAACCCATGCGCGAACGGCCCCGACTTCAACGCCGCCTCGCCAAACACCTGCGCCACGCGCAACTGTTTTTCAATCATGTACCCGGTCAATCGGATCCCGGCAGCGGACAATTTGAGCGGAAGGTCAGGAGCAAGCATGGTTTCGTCCTCTTCAACAAGTGCGAGCCTGCGGCTACCACAGGCAGATGACAGGAGCATAACGCTCTTCATGCCGCGTCGCAGCAAAGTGACCAAAGGTCAAATCAAATTACAGGCGCCGCGCGGAACCTTGCTCAAAATCTGCGCAATCTGCCCGAAACCGAGGCTACCGACCATGCACCAATGTCTGAAAGAGTTTCGGATCGAGGCTGTGCGCCGCAAACGTCTCGCCTTCTGTCAGGATGCTGACCGCATCATGACTGTGCAAACTCTCCTGATGGCTCGCCACCACCCGAAAATCGCCGATCCGCGGATCGGCCAGCAATTGCGCGCAGAACAGGCGCGCGGCGTCCTCGACAAAGATCGGATTGGCCGCGTTCAACTCCGCAAAGGCTTGCTCGTCCTCGCGCTTGACCATCACTTGCGTTTCGGTCGGCACCGCGCGGCGGGCCAGTTCGATGAGATCCTCGAACCACAGGCAATCACCCTCGATCAGTTCCACCGAAATGCGCGCAACCGAACGCTGCGAGTGCGGCGTGGCCAGTTGACCGCGCGCGGCGCGCGCATGCTCGCTCAGTTCCAGCGAGCAGGGGCAGGTCGAGGAATAGACATAATCGAGATGCATGAACTTGCGCTTGACGCCGGCCTGCTCGACCAATTCCAGCGCGATGTCATAGTATTGAAACCCCGCCAGACCCGACCGAAGCGATTGCACCCGCGCCGGATAGGACAGCCGCATTTGCAACCGCGCATCAACACTGTCCAGATCGGCGATATAATCCGCCAGCGCCGCTTCCATGACCTCAAGACTGAAGGTCTTTTCCGCATGTTTGTAAAAGCTGCGCATGATCCGGGACATGTTGATGCCCTTCTTGCCCGCTTCCAGACTGACCGTGCCGGTCACGGACGTCTCCAGCGTAAGATCGCTTTCGTCACGCGTGTGGTACCGGATCGGCAAGCGAAAGTTGGAGATCCCGACATGCTGCAACTGTTGCTTGGTGCCCCGAATGAGCGACGCCGGCCCATTCTGCAGATCCGGCAGGCTCGCCCGGTAGGCCGCGTCCACCGCGAAATCTTCGGGGTAGTCCCGCGTCAGCACAGGATAGTTCGACAGCTCACCCGATGGCAGCAGGCGCGCGATGGCCGGATCGAGGTCGGCCACCTCTTCGGGCGACGCGGCACGCGCCCAGTCGCGCAACAGCGCAAGCGCTTCGCGGGCCTCGTCCCGGTCCGGCACGGGCTTCATCTCTGACGGATGCACATTCATCACAACGGTTCCCTATCCGCTCTGCCAAACCCTTACATAAGGCGTTTCTGCAGAAATTGCCATTATCGTAGGGATTTACGACAAAAACGGCAAAACGGATCATTCCAAGCTACGGAAACGACTGAAAACTTTTGGGCGGTCACTCCGACGCGGCAAGCGCGCGCTCAAGATCGGCGATCAGGTCATCGGCATCTTCAAGCCCAACACTGAACCGCACCAGACCGGACGTGATTCCGAGCGCGGCCTTTTGTTCCGCCGGTAGACGCTGATGAGTGGTCGTTGCCGGATGCGTCACGATGGATTTTGCATCGCCGAGGTTGTTCGAGATGATCACGATCTCCAGCGCATTCAAAAACCGGAACGCGGCCTCCTGCCCGCCCTTGAGGTCGAGCGCAAGAACAGTGCCGCCCTCCCCCATCTGATCCGTCACAAGATCATGCTGTGCATGGCTCGGATGGCCCGGATAGATCACCCGCGCCAGACGCGGATCGCCGTGCAGCGCCTCCGCGATCCTGAGTGCGGTCGCGCTCTGCGCGCGCACCCGCAGGTCAATGGTCTCCAGCCCCTTGAGCATGACCCAGGCGGTAAACGGCGACATCGAGCCGCCGGTATGTTTCATGTAGGGCTCGACCGTGCCACGGATGAACTCGCGCGTACCAAGGATCACACCGCCCAGCGCGCGCCCCTGCCCGTCAATATGCTTGGTCGCGGAATAGATTACCACATCCGCGCCCTGCTCCACCGCGCGCGAAAAGACCGGCGTGGCAAAGACGTTGTCGACGATGACCGTCGCGCCTACAGCATGGGCCAGTTCGGCCACCGCGCCGATATCGACCACGGCGAGCGTCGGGTTGGAAATCGTCTCGAAGAACACCGCCCTGGTGTCGGGCCGGATCGCAGCGCGCCACTGCTCGATATCGGTGCCATCGACAAACGTGACCTCGACGCCGAAGCGCGTCAGCACCTCTTCCAGCACATAAAGACACGAGCCGAAGAGCGCCCGCGCCGACACCACGTGATCGCCCGCCCGCAGCATCGACGTCAGCGCGCCCGACACCGCCGCCATGCCGCTTGCCGTGGCAAAGCCGTCCTCGGTGCCTTCGAGACCGGCAATCCGGTCCTCGAACATCGCCACGGTCGGGTTGCCGTAGCGGGCATAGATGAACTCGTCGTCACCCGCCTTGATGAACCGCGCCTCGGCCGCCTCGGCGCTCTCGTAGACAAATCCTTGCGTGAGAAAGATCGCCTCGCTCACCTCATTATACTGGCTGCGCCGCGTGCCGCCATGCACCAGCTTGGTGCGTTTCTGCCAACTGTCGCTCATATCCCGTCCTCCGGGCGCATTCGCCCATAAAAAAAGCCCCGACGCGGCCAAGCGAAAGGGGGCTTTCTCCTGACCTCTTTAGCGGTTGTGTTTTACGTGGCCCGCAATCCGGTAACAAATCGCCACGCGGGTCGCTTACTCCTGCGGGCGGGTTTCGTCAACACTGTCACGCAGGTTTAACGGAAACGTCACCATGGCTTCGTATGTCGTCCCTACATCCCATCCACAAGATGTAGTGGGGATCAGGGGCATGCCGCTCATTCATGTCGATGCCGGGACAGACGCACCCGAATTGCATGACCTGCCGGGAACTCTGGGCGAGATGCTGCCGGATCTACTGGTTGGCAAAGGCCCGGTGATCCTGATGATTCACGGCTTCAAATACGCACCCGGCCATGCCCATGAATGCCCGCACCGGCACATTCTCTCGCTCTCGCCAGAACGCGAGTGCTTCAAGGTGATCAGTTGGCCCGCCGGCCTCGGATTCGGCCAGGAGACCCGCGATGAAGGGCTTGGCATCAGCTTTGGCTGGCACGCGCGCGGCACCCTCTGGCAGGCCTATGCCGAGGCGGCGCGCGCGGGCGAACGGCTCGCCCAGCTTGTCACGTTGATCCGCCGCTTGGCACCGGCCCGACCGATTCACGCTGTGGCGCATTCGCTGGGCGCACGCGTGGTGCTGTCCGCGTTGCCCCACCTTCAGGCCGGCACGCTCGGGCGGCTCATCCTGCTGGCCGGCGCCGAGTTCGGACGCCGCGCCGCCGAGGCACTCGAAACCCCGGCGGGCCGCAGCGCCGAAGTGATCAACGTCACCAGCCGCGAGAACGATTTCTACGATTTCCTTCTGGAATGCCTCATTCCCGCACCGGCCCGCGGCGACCGCAGCCTCGGGCTTGCCCTGCCAAAAGGCCCGAATGTGCTCAACCTGCAAATGGATCATCCCGGCACGCTCCGCGCCCTGAGACGCGCAGGTTTCGAGGTGGCCAACCCCACGGCCCGGATTTGTCACTGGTCGCCCTACACCCGGCCCGGTGTGTTTCCGATGTATCAAAAGCTGCTGCGCAATACCGAGCAGTTGCCATTGGCACAATTGCGCGCCGCCCTGCCCGACCGCCCCGCCCCCCGCTGGTCGCGCCTGATGTCGCTGCCAGAGATGCGCCTGCCCTTGCCATCGGGGCGAAAACTGTCATCCTGACGTGCTGACGGAACAGGCAGGAGGACGCCATGCAGGCCCCGATCGACCTTTATTACTGGCCCACCCCGAACGGCTGGAAAATCTCCATCGCGCTCGAGGAAATGGGCCTGCCCTATCGCTGTCATCTGATCAACATCGGCGAGGGCGAGCAGCACGCACCCGCATTTCTGGCCGTGTCACCCAACAACCGCATCCCCGCGATCACTGATCCCGATGGCCCCGATGGCACCCCGATCAACATCTTCGAATCGGGGGCGATCCTGCAATATCTGGCGCGCAAGACCGGGCGCTTTTATGGCGAGACCGAGCGAGAGCGCATCGCCGTCGAGGAGTGGCTGATGTGGCAAATGGGCGGTATCGGGCCGATGGCAGGCCAAGCGCATCATTTCCTGAAATTCGCGCCCAAAGACATCCCCTATGCCAAGGACCGCTACCGGGGCGAAGTCGCGCGGCTCTATGGTGTGCTGGACCGGCGGTTGGCGAATAACGAATATGTGGCGGGTGATTTCTATTCCATCGCCGATATGTCGCTCTGGGGCTGGTGTTCGCTATGGGAAGGGCAGCAGCAGACGCTCGACGACAAGCCGCATTTCGCCCGCTGGCTGGAGGTCGTGGGCGCGCGGGATGGCGTGCAACGCGGCCGCGCGCTGCATGCCGACAAACGGCGCGACCCGACGGCGAAAAAGTGAGAGCACGGGGGCGCTGTGGCCTGTTTCTGCCGTTACCATGAGCCGCGCCATTGCCAGGCCGCGGGCTGGCGATCCAACGCTGCTTCAGGGCGCTTTATATCAGCCAAATCCGAAAAACTCTAATCGATGCGCTGACTTAGACAAATCGCCAGTCCGTGGGGGCGGGTCATGCTGAAAGCATGCCTCCGGCATGACCGATGGCGCGGCGGCCTTCGGCCTTGTTCCGCGCCGGGTCTGTCGAACGAACGGCAGCTCAAGGCCGCTTCTCTCACGCCCCCTTGTCGTCCTCTTCCGTGCCATGATCACGAAACAGGCTGCCCTGCGACATGAAGAACACAAAGATCGCCGCCGTCAGCCCGAAAGTCTTGAAATAGACCCAGATTTCCTCGCTCTGCGTGCGCCAGATCGCCTCGTTCAACACAGCCAGGCCAAAGAAAAACAGCATCAGCCGCCGCGTCAGGATCATCCAGCCCTGATCGGTCAGCGGCATCACGCCCTCCATCACGACCTGCAACCAGGACTGCCCGCGCAAGAGGCCAATCCCGAGCACCCCGCCGAACAGCAGGTAGATCATCGTCGGCTTCATCTTGAAAAAGCGCGGGTCGTTGAACCATACGCTCAACCCGCCAAAGACCACGATCAGCACCGCCGTCATGATCTGCATCCGTGACAGATGCCCCGTCAGCTTCCACAACAGCGCCATCGAGACCAGAAAGACCGGAATGAACCCGGCGGTGACAACGATGAACCCGTCATACTCGGTGCCACCAATTGCAAAACTGCGATCCTTGAGCCACATATACGCGGCGAAAAAGGCCAGTATCGGCCCGAACTCAAGAACCGGTTTGACCCATTTGGGCGGGGTTTTCTCTGTCATCGCACTCGCCTTGCCTGTTGTTCTGCGCGCTTGTCGCGCGTTCATCCGCCGAATTCAACTATGACCGCCCCGGTGGCAATCAACCCCATCAGCGCGATCCGGCGCGGCCCCACGGTCTCCTTGAGCACCAGCCAGCCAATGAGGGCGGCAAAGACGGTCGAGGTCTCGCGCAATACTGCCGCCTCGCCCACCTTGTCGAGCCGCGTGGCCAGCATGATCGAGCCGAAGGAAAAGAACGCCACCAGCCCGCCCGCCACGCCTCGCAATACCAGCGGGCCAATCGCGGGCCGCGCCGCCATGTTGCGCCACCGCAGCCCGGCAATCGGCAGGATGCTCATCCCGTCGAGAAAGAAGAACCACGCCAGAAAGGTAAAGGGATCGGCTGCCGCGCGGATGCCGTAAGCGTCATAGGTGGTATAGAGCGCCACGAACAGTCCCGTCGCCACGGCAAGGCCAAGCGCAAGCGGCATGGTCTCGCGATCCAGCGTCAGCGTGCGCAGGTTATAGACCGCAAGCCCGTAAATGCCACAGAGCAGCACCGCCACCCCCGCCCATTGCAGCGGCGTGAACAACTCGCCGAAAATCAGCCACGCGCCGATCACGGTGAAAAGCGGCCCGGTGCCGCGCACCACCGGATAGACGACCGTATAGGCGCCCTTGGTGTAGGCCATCGCCTGCAATATCTTGTAGACAACGTGAATCACCACCGCGCCTGCAAAGATCGGCCACATTTGCGCCTCGGGCCAGGGCACGACGAATAGCGCGAAGGGCGCAGCCATGAAGCAGTAACTGAGGTCGATCGCCCCCCGGCTCAGCCACGGATCGTGCCGACCTTTCTGCAATGCGCCAAAGACCGCGTGCAAAAATGCGGCGGCCAGCGCCAGCACCATGGCAAGGTGCCGCCCCGCCTCGGTGCCCTCCAACGAGATCAGCCAGTCGCTCATGCCACGCGTCTCGCGACGCCGCGCAGGATCGTGCTAGGGTAAGCTACAAAATGAGGGGCAGACAGCATGGAACAACACGTGGTGGACACCATTATTGACGAGCTTTCGGGCACATTCAGCGCCGTGCCACCGCTCGTTGCCGCCACCCGGCTTTTGGCGGCGCTCGCCCTCGGGGCCGTGATCGGGGCCGAGCGTGAGAGCAAGCACAAGCCAGCGGGCCTGCGCACGCACATGCTGGTGTCTATGGCGGCCTGTCTCTTCATTCTGGTCAGCCAGCAACTCGCCGCGCTGCCGTTCGGCGCAGAGGACGCGATGCGGGTCGATCCGCTGCGCCTGATCGAAGCGGTGACCGCCGGGGTCGCCTTTCTGGCCGCCGGAACCATTTTCACCTCGGGCGGCCAAGTGCACAATATCACCACGGGCGCGTCCATGTGGATGGCAGGCGCGATCGGCCTGGCCTGCGGCTCGGGGCAGATGCCGTTGGCCGCGATGGCAACGGGGATCGTTCTGCTTGTGCTCTACGTGATCCGGCTGGTCGAAAAATAGCACGGCCCCGGGCCGGTCCAACGGCCATCACGCATCAAGACCGGTCAGCGCGGCGGCAAATTCCTCGGGATCAAAGGGCGCCAGATCGTCGATCTGCTCGCCCACACCGATGGCGTGGATCGGCAGGCCAAATTTGTCAGCCAAAGCCACCAGCACACCGCCCCGCGCGGTGCCGTCGAGCTTGGTCATCACCAGGCCCGAGACATCGGCGAGCTTCTGGAAAATCTCAACCTGGCTCAATGCGTTCTGCCCGGTCGTGGCATCGAGCACCAACAGCGTATTATGCGGCGCATCCGGGTCCTTCTTGCGGATCACGCGCACAATCTTGGACAGCTCTTCCATCAGGTCGGCCCGGTTCTGCAAGCGGCCCGCCGTGTCGATCATCAAAAGGTCCGCGCCATCGGCCTCGGCCTTGGTCATGGCGTCAAAGGCAAGGCTCGCCGGGTCCGACCCTTCGGGTGCTGTCAGCACCGGCACGCCCGCGCGCTCGCCCCAGATCTGCAACTGCTCGACCGCCGCCGCGCGAAACGTGTCGCCCGCCGCGATCACCACCGATTTTCCGGCGGCCTTGAACTGGCTGGCAAGCTTGCCGATGGTCGTGGTCTTGCCCGACCCGTTCACGCCGACCACCAGCACCACCTGCGGTCGCTTGGCATAGATCGGCATCGGGCGCGCCACCGGCTCCATGATCCGGGCAATCTCATGCGCCAGCAATTCCTTGATTTCCTGTGACGACAGCCGCTTGCCCATCCGCCCCTCGGCCATATTGGCGGTCACACGCATCGCGGTCTCGACGCCCATGTCGGCGGTGATGAGCAGCTCTTCGAGGCGCTCCAACATGTCATCGTCGAGCGCGCGGCGGGTGACGACCCGCTCTTCGCCGCGCCCCAGAAGCCGACCGAGAAAGCCCGCGCGCGGAGCAGCGGCGGGCAGATCATCGGGGATTTCCATGGGCGCGGGGGTGGCGATGGCCTCGGGAGGGGGCTGCGGCACCTCTTGGGGGCGCTCGACCGGCTGCTCCACCGGGGTCGGCGGCGGGGACTCATCCGGTTGCGGCGGGACAACGGGCGGCTCCGGTTGTGGCTCCGGCTCGGGCCGGGGCGGCGTCGGGGTCTCCGGCT